>WGLY01000017.1 GCA_016125335.1 Frankiales bacterium | reverse complement strand
TCGTGCCAGACTCGAGCTGTGACCTGGGCTGAGTTGTTGGACGAGATCGAACACCGCCCCGGCATGTACACCGGCAGGCCCACCTACGAGCGGACAGTCTTCCTCGTTCAGGGGTTCGACCTGGCCGAGGGCCGCAATCGGCTTGCTGTCCTCGAGGAGCGGGTGCGGAGGCAGTACGACTCAGGACCGATTGCCTGGCCGTGGGTGCTTCTGCGCCAGGTCATTGGCGGCGAGTCGAGTGCCGATCTTGGACCGCTCACACCGGAGCAGGACGCGGCCGCCATCGCCTTCTTGGTAGGCAACCTCCGCGGTCTCGACTCCGTCGAGGAGTGACCTAGCCCGAGCAGATGTGCCGTTCTGACTCGCGCTGACAGGTCCATCTGAGTTCTGGCATGGAACCTACTGCGGCAGGATGTGGGCGTGCCAATCTCTGTCGTCGTCCGCGCCGAACGGGGCGATCGCGTCGCGTCGATCCGTGACGTGCAGGAGCAGTTGTCGCCGTCCCAGCGAGTGGCCCCAGATCGACCAGAGGTGCCTTTCCCTCTTGTGATTGGCAACGGGGACGACTCTCCCATGCTGGCGAGCGTCGACCCTTACGGGGATACGTGCTTTAACCGACAGCAGGTCCCGAGGCTGCTGGCCGAACTCGATCGTCTACAGAGTGCGGACGCCTCCGATGAACGAGGCGCGCTCCTCGCTGGACTCCGAGTCCTCGTGGCAGAGCACATGAGGCGCCCGCACACCTACCTATGGTTCCTGGGCGATTGACCCAGCGGAAGTGCCGATCGCGCTCGCCAGCCGCAGGCGCGATGACGCATCCTTTCCTCGTGCGAGATCGCGTCATGTACGTCGAGCTGAAGACCGGCTACGACGTCGACCGGGGGCCGGCGTGGATCAGCCGGGTCTCCTTCTCGAAGTCCGGTCGGACGGTGTACTTCAAGGGGCGCACGCTTCGACACTTTCGCTCTTTCGACGCCAATCACTACGACGTCGAGACCGGCGAGAACTTCTGGGTCTCTGGGCCCCACCGGGACGGGCAAGATCGCAGGTACTCGGGGCTGCCGGTCGAGATTGACCCGGACGTCGCTGAGGCTTACTGGGCGTTCCGCAAGGGAGCATCACTCGAGTTGTCCCCGGGGCCCGCCCCCGCCGGCGAGGGGTCCTGAGCGCGCGTACGTACCGAGAGTGCTCGACTGATCGTCGGGAGCGGCCATGGGATTGCCCGTGGTCGTGAGGTAGGTCAGGGTGGTCGGGTGAGCGACCGCGACGTCATCGAGTCGAGCTGGCGGGCACTGACGTCCTCGGCCGCACGCCGTGACCCGAGCCTCTGCGCGCGGCCCGTAGCCGGTGGAGTCGACGTCGGCCTGCTGCAGGCCTCCGGCCCGGCCGGGATCATCGCGCTCGACGCCGGGCCGGACGGTGCCGCCGCGACGGCACGGCTGATGGACGCGCTGAGCGCGCGTTGCTGGACCGGCGATGATGTGCTCGTCGAGCTGCTCTCGGCATTGTCCGCCGGCACCTCGACGGGCCGGGCCGCTGCCGCGATCGACCTCGACATGCTGGCAGACGTTCTAGGCGATCCCCGCGGTGGCTACCTTGACCTGACGACGGGCGACGTCTGGCCGATGGAGGTCGTCGATGACGGGCAGGTCGACGATCTCGACCCGGAGGGCGACCCCGACCCCCACCGGTGGCTCGACGTGGACGGCGACGGGAGCCGCGCGGCCTACCAGGACATGGTCGACTTCACGGCCACCGTGACCGACCGCTCCGCTCGGGACGACCTCACGCTGGCCCTCCACGGGCGGGGTGCGTTCCGACGCTTCCAGTCCGCCCTCGACCGGCACGAGCAGTACCGCGTCCACTGGAGAGTCCTGTCCGCAGAACGGCGACTCGGACGCGCCAGAGCGTGGCTCGCCGACGAGGGGTACGACGCCCTCCCGTGATCCGCGCGCCGAGACACGGTCCGGCATCGGACGTCTCGGGCTGGTGATGGCGCAGGCTCTCAGCCGTCGCGCATCCGCTCAGGTGTGGGTCATCAGGCTGTCGACGATGGCCTGCGCCTCCGCCGTCGTGAAGTCGCCCGTGATAATCATCGAGCCACCTTCGATCGCACTGCTGACGTAGGGCGCGCTCTGCACCCGGCCGTGCACGTAGATCGCCAGTTCCGTCCGGGGCTCCGGCAGCTGGGAGACCTCGCCGGTGACGGCGGCCAGGGCCGCTGCGCCCGCCGCGTCGAGGTGATGTCGATCTCCGCAGTGCCGGGCACCGATCCACTTCCCACGGCGATGGTCTGCACCTGGGAGCCCGTGACGGCCGCCGGACCGAGGGTGTACTGGATCGTCCCGTCAGCCGCGCACGCCCGGATCGGGCTCGCCGACACGGGGGCGGGCGTCGATCCCGGTGTGCAGTGCGCGGACTCCAACGTGAGCACCGGCCGCAGCTGCAGGTCGCGGTCGGCCACCGGACCCGGCGCGGCCGGCGGCTGCGACGAGCCGACGGAGGGGGGAGCCGGTGCGGCGGTACAGGCAGCCATGGCCGACGCGGCGATGAGCACTGCCGCTGCCTTGATCACGTGCATCGTGCCCCCGTCCGACGCCGCACCCCTCGTCTCCCGAGGATGGCAGATGATCCAGGCCCTGCGCAGTGCTGCGGGATGCGTGCTGCGCGGGCGAGCCCGCGCGGTGAGGTGAGGTCAGTGCCAGCCGGTGAGGTGCAGGGCGCGGTCGCCGTCGTCGCTGTCCCAGACGTGCGCGATCCAGCCCTCGTGCACCGAGGGCAGCCGGCGCCTGACCACCAGAGGCGAGACCTCGGCCCACCGGGCGAGGGCGTCCTCGCCGTCCCACCACAGCAGGCCGTCCGGGTAGACGTCGGTCATCAGCGGAGCCCCGGCACGGACCAGCTCGTCGCACTCCCGGCGCGTCAGGGTGCGCGGCATCCGGCGCAGCACCGCTCCGGTGGGCGAGCGCACGGACCCGTCCGGGAGCGTCGTGGGTCGGCACAGCACGCGCCCAGTGTCGCGTGAGACGGGGTTGGGCGTCAGCGGGTGAAGGTGAGGTGGGTGACGCCGCCGGGCGAGGAGACCACCTCGACGCGGTAGCCCTGCTCCCATCCCTCGAGCCCGTCCCAGAGGCGCACGCCGCGACCGAGCAGGATCGGCACCTGCACCACGTGGAGATGGTCGACGAGCCCCGCGGCGAGGAAGGAGCGCAGCATGGTCGGGCCGCCGCCGATGCGCACGTCCTGACCCGCCGCGGCCTCCCGTGCGACGGCGAGGGCCTCCTCGGGGGAGGCGTCGAGGAAGTGGAACGTCGTGCCCCCCTGCATCGTCAGCGACGGCCGGGGGCGGTGGGTGAGCACGAACGTCGGGGTGCCGAACGGCGGGTCCTCGCCCCACCAGCCGCGCCAGTCAGGGTCGTCCTGCCAGCCGGGCGGGCCGAACTTGCCCGCGCCCATGATCTCCGCGCCGATCCCCGGCCCGTACCGCTCGGCCAGGGCGTCGTCCACCCCCTCGCTGCCGCCGGGCTGCCCGAGCACGGTGCTGCGGCCGAACCGGGTGGCGAACATCCACTCGTGCAGCCGGTGGCCCGCGTGGCCGAAGGGCGCGTCGAGGGACAGGTCCTCGCCGGTGCCGAAGCCGTCGAGCGAGATCGTGAAATTGTGGACGCGGACTCGCGACACGGTGTGCCCCCTCGGTGACGCCGCCGACCGGTCCCTGGCGGACCGGACCCGGCGGTTCGAGCACGGCGCCCGGCCGGCCGAGCCACCACGACGGACCGTACCCAGGGGCGGGGACGACGGCCCCACCCCTGCCCGGCCGCCGGACTGGGCACGCTGACCACCGCAGGTGGTCACAACTTCTTCGCAACCGAACAAAACTGACCCGAAACCCTTGACGGCCGTGGTGACGCGCGCCACTCTTACGGATCGTTCGTATCCGTACGATCATGCCCGCCCCCCGACCAGGCCCCGCGAGGAGAGCCGCATGACCCAGCTCCAGCCTGCGCCGCAGGAGACCCCCGAGACGGCACTGCACCGAGGACGGCTCGGCATCCTCGGCATCGTCTTCTTCGTCGTCGCCGCGGCGGCACCGCTCGTCGGCATGACCGGCGCGGTGCCCGTGGCGATCGTCCTGGGCAACGGCGCCGCCGCGCCGGGTGCCTACGTCGTCGTCGGCATCATCCTGCTGCTGTTCTCGGTGGGCTACGCCGCGATGGCCACCAAGGTCACCAACGTGGGCGCGTTCTTCGCCTTCGTCGGCCGCGGCCTCGGGATCATCCCCGGTGTCGGGTCGGCGTTCGTGTCGCTCGTCGCCTACCTCGCCGTCCAGCTCGCCGTGTTCGGCTTCTTCGGCGGCGTGGTGTCCGGCCAGATGAACTCCACGTTCAGCGTCGACTGGCCCTGGTACGTGTGGACCCTCATCGCCTGGGTGCTCGTCACCGGCCTGTCCGCCCTCTCGGTGGACGTCGGCGCGAAGGTGCTCGGCGTGCTCATGAGCCTCGAGCTGCTCTCCCTCGTGGTCACGGCGTTCGCCGTGCTGTTCTCCGGCAGCAAGCCCGAGGGCATCGACCTCGGCGCGTCGTTCCTGCCCTCGAACATCTTCTCCGGCGGCCTGGCCAGCACCGCGGGCATCGCGCTCGCTTTCGCGTTCGCGTCCTACATCGGCTTCGAGGCCACCGCGATCTACGGCGAGGAGTCGCGCGACCCGCACCGCACGGTGCCGCGGGCGACCTACCTCGCCGTCATCACGATCACGGTGATCTTCGGCTTCACCGCGTTCGCCATCGTCACCGGCCTCGGCGCCTCGACCGTGATCGACAAGACCGTCGAGCTCTCCACGGTGGACGGCGCTCCCCTGGCCGACCCGGCCAACGTGCTGTTCACGGTCGCCGAGACCTACGTCGGCTCGTGGATGCGCGACGTCATGAGCTGGCTCGTGGTGAGCTCGCTGTTCGCCGGCCTGCTGGCGTTCCAGAACTCCGCCGCCCGGTACTTCTACGCGATGGGCCGCGCGGGCGTGCTGCCGAAGGCGCTCGACCGGGTCAACCGCCGCGGGGCCCCGTGGACCGCGACGATCACGACGTCGGTCATCTCGCTGATCGTCATCCTGATCTTCGCCTTCGACAACCTCGACCCGATCGTCAACCTCTTCTACTGGACCTCCGGCCTCGCGGTGCTCGCCATCGTGTTCGTCGAGATCCTGGTGTCGGTCGCCGTGATCGCGTTCTTCTCCCGGCACCGGGGCGAGGCGTCGATCTGGGCCTCGATCATGGCTCCGCTGCTGTCGATCTTCGGTCTCGGCATCGGCCTGTGGCTGCTGGCCTCGCGGTTCGGCCTGCTGGCCGGCACCGTGCAGGACGGCGTCGACCCCACCACCGAGCCGTGGGGCCTCAACACCACGGGCTGGGTGCTGGTGCTCCTGCCGTTCGTGATGTTCGTGGTGGGCACCATCGTCGGCAAGCTGCGGCTGTCCGGCGAGAACGAGGACGCTGTCGCCGACCTGGTGACCTGAGTCCGCACCGCACGTCGAAGGAGGCCCCGGGGACACGTCCCCGGGGCCTCCTTCCGTGTGTCGCGGGATCAGCCGCCGACGAGCCGCCGGCCCTCGTCGACGAGGTGGCGGCACAGGGCCGGCACGTCGTCGACGCTGCGGCAGAACATCGCCGGCTTGAAGCAGATCGTGGTGAACCCCTGCTCGACCTGGCGTGGGAGGTCGCGCAGCGCCTCGTCGACGTCGGCGACGTCGTCGGGGCCGGTGAAACGGCCCCGGATCCCCCCGACGAGATCGAGGTCGGACAGGTCGCGCCCGGCCTCGCGCATCCCCGCGGCGAGCGCCGCCATGTCGTCGTCGGTGAGCGCGCCGAAGGGGTTGAGCCCGCTGCCGTAGCGGGCGATGCGGCGCACGACGTGCGGGGGCATGCCCTGCCCGCCGAACCACAGCGGAGGGCCCGACGCCGTCCACGCGCCCGGCTCGAGCCACACGTCGCGGAAGGGGAACCGCGGCCCGTCGTGGCTGATCGGGTAGGGGCCCCAGGCCTTCGCGAGCACCTCGAGCTGCTCGTCGAGGATCTTGCCGCGCTCGGCGAACGGGACGCCGAGGGCGGCGTACTCGTCGCGGCTCCAGCTCACCGTGGGCAGCACCACGAGGCGGCCCTGGCTGAGCAGGTCGAGCGTGCCGAGCTCCTTGGCCAGCAGCAAGGGGTGGCGCAGCGGCGCGATGATGGCGCCGGCCACCAGCCGCAGCGACGACGTCGCCTGCGCGATGGCCGAGAGCAGCACCACGCTGTTGGGCCACGGGTACGCCGGCGACTGGTTGCCGGGGGCCGCGTAGTCGCGCGGGTTGGCCATCGTGCCCGCCGCCCCGGAGTCCGGCCCCAGCAGCACGTGCTCGGAGAGCATCACGCCGTCGACGCCGTTCGCCTCGGCCACGCGCGCGACCTCGACCAGGCCGCCGAGGTCGCGGGGGTCGAGGATCGCCTCGTTCTCCGTCAGCACCATGAGCCAGCGCAGCTCGGTCATCGGCACGCCTCCGCCGGCAAGTGCCGGCCCATCAGGCCTTCTCCTCCACGGTGGAGGGGTAGAGGTCCTTGCTCGGGGTGCGGATGCCGCGGAACTCCCAGTCGCCGCCCAGGGCGGTGGAGACGACCTCCTCGCTCTCCGTGGGCTGCGCGCCGACGTCGGTGCGGATCGGCGTGGGGCCGGTGACGATGTGGTTGGTCAGCCGGCCGAGGCCCTCCACCTCCACCTCGACGACGTCGCCGGGCTGCACGGGCCGCGAGTTGGCCGGCGTGCCGGAGAACAGCATGTCGCCGGGGAGCAGGGTGATCGTGCGGGCGATGTCGGCGACGAGGTAGTGCATGTCCCACTCCATCTCGTCGGTGCTGCCCTCCTGCTTCACCTCCCCGTTGACCAGCGTGCGGATGCCCTTGCCGCGGAAGTCCCAGTCGGTCACCAGGCCGGGGCCGACCGGGGCGAGGGTGTCCGAGCCCTTCACCCGCAGCATCGATCCGGCGTCGGTGTCGCGGAAGTCGTGCAGGCCGTAGTCGTTGCCCACGGTGTAGCCGGCGATGTAGTCGGCCGCCTCGGCCGGCGAGACGTTGCGGCAGGTGCGGCCGATCACGATGACGATCTCGCCCTCGTAGTTGAGCCACTTGCAGCCCTCGGGCCGCACCACCGCGCCCTTGTGCGAGTTCAGCGCGGTCGTCGGCTTGTGGAAGTACGTCGGCGCCGCGGGCAGGCGGGTCATGAACTCGCGCGTGCGGCTGTCGTAGTTCAGGTGCACCGCGACGATCTTGGTCGGCTCGCTCGGCGGCAGGTGCACGGCGTCCTCGACGCCCACCTCGCGGCCGTCGGCGGCGACGAGGGTGTCGCCGTGGCGCACCACCTGCACGGCGGCGCCCTCGAGCAGGATCCGGCGGTACTCGGTCACGGGAGGTCTCCTGGGATCGGGCACGACGGACCGGCGGCGGGCACGGCGTGCGGGGCGGGAGGTCAGGCGGCCGAGCGCGGGGTGGTCCAGCCGGTCTCGGGCCGGTCGAACCACACGTGCACCTGGCTGGTGCCGATCGAGTTCTCGTAGTCGCCGTACTGGACGCCGGGCGCCGCGAAGTCACGCTCGCCGAGGGCCGCGGCCATCATGAGGTAGTGGGCGAACATGCCCTCGGGCCGCACGGTGAGGAACTCGGGCATCGTGTCGAGCACGCGGTCGTGGCGGCCCTCGAAGAACCAGCCGAGCCGCTCGTGGTCCATCTCGCGCGCCTTCGCGCTGATGATGTGCGAGGGGTCGCTGGACTCGTGCTTGCGCAGCTCCTTGAGCTTGTAGAACGTGTGCGAGAGCGAGCCGGTCGCGATGATGATCACCTTGCGGTCGACCTTGGCGACGGCGTCGCGGATGGCGCGGCCCACGCGCAGGAAGTCGTCGGTCTCGCCGGTCTGGCAGACCGAGATCGAGATCCACTGCTTGTCGAGGCCCTTGCCCAGGTACGACCACAGGTTGATCGAGGGGTAGTAGAGCGGCAGGTAGGGGTCGTCGATGGGCGTGATCCAGGTGCCGTTCGGCTCGCCCTCCGCCGCGATGGCCTCCGCGAGCTCGCGGTCGCCGCGCCACTCGTAGGGGATGCGGCACATGCCGCGGGGCAGCTCCTCCGCGGTGAACAGCCCGGCGCGCATGTCCTGCGAGGTGACGACGAACTCCACCGTCGTGAACCAGTGCGAGTCGAGCACGATCACCGTGTCGTAGTCGAGCTGCTCGAACTTCTCCGCCCGGATCCGCCGCAGCGCGGGCACGAGCGAGATCTCCTTGCCCTCGTTGAGCTCGAGCCGGGTGGCCTCGGGCAGCATGATCGTGGGGACGTGCGAGAGCAGACCCGCACCGACGACCTCACCCATGTCAGCTCCATCCCTTGGGGGCGAACACCGAGTTCTTCACGTCGCAGTAGAAGTCGAACGACCAGTCGCCGCCCTCGCGACCGATGCCGGAGCGACCGCTGCCGCCGAACGGCGCCGACAGGTCGCGGACGAAGAAGCAGTTGACCCACACCGTGCCGGCGCGCAGCTGCGCCGCGACCCGCTCGGCCCGCTCGTGGTCGCCCGTGACGAGCGTGGCGGCGAGGCCGTACTCGGTGTCGTTGGCCATCGCGACGCCCTCCTCCTCGGTGGAGAAGCGCTGGAGGGTGAGCACCGGGCCGAAGACCTCCTGGCAGGTGATCTCCATGCTGCGGTCGACGCCCTCGAACACCGTGGGCTTGTAGTAGAAGCCGCCGGTCGCGTTGTTGAGCTCGTGGTTGGGCTCGCCGCCCAGGATCACCTGGGCGCCCTCCGCGACGGCGCGCTTGACGAAGCCGTCCACGCGCTCGAAGTGCGTGCTGCCCACCAGCGGACCGATGTCGACCGTCTCGTCGCGCGAGTCGCCCTGCCTGATCGACGCCGCCCGCTCGAGGAACCGGGCGCGGAACTCGTCGTAGACGCCGTCCTGCACGAGCATGCGCACGGCCGCGAGGCAGACCTGGCCGGAGTTGTCGAACTGCTCGACGGCGAGGTCGACCGCGAGGTCGAGGTCGGCGTCGTCGAGCACGAGCAGGGGCGACTTGCCGCCGAGCTCGAAGCTCACCGGCGTCACGTTGCGGGCCGCCGCCTCGCCGATGCGGATCGAGGTGGGCACCGAGCCGGTGAAGCAGATGCGCCGCACGTCGGGGTGGGCGACCAGCGGAGCCCCGGCCTCGACCCCCATGCCCTGCACGACGTTGAAGACGCCGTCGGGCAGCCCCGCCTCGTGGGCGATGTCGGCGAACAGCGACGCCGTGAGCGGGGCCCACTCCGGGGGCTTGGCCACCACGGTGTTGCCGGCGGCGAGCGCGGGGCCGATCCGCCAGGTGGCGAGCATGAGCGGGGCGTTCCACGGCGTGACGATCGCGGTGACGCCGGCCGGGTCCCACGAGACGTGGTTGCGGTGGCCGCGGGTGTCGAAGTCGGGGTGCCCGAGGGTGAGCAGGTGGTCGGCGAAGAAGCGGATGTTCATGGCCACGCGCGGCATGACGCCGCGGCGGTGCGAGCGCAGCAGCGAGCCGTTGTCGCGGGTCTCCACCTGGGCGAGGTCCTCGATGCGGGCCTCGACGCCGTCGGCCACGCGGTTGAGGATCGCGGCGCGCTCGGCCGGGCTGGTGCGCGACCAGCCGACGAAGGCCTCCTTGGCCGCGGCCACCGCGGCGTCGACCTCGGCCTGGCCGCCGCGGCTGACGTGCGCGATCACGGTGCCGTCGAGCGGCGAGACGTCCTCGAACGTGGTGGCGCTCTCGACGCGCTGCCCGCCGATCCAGTGGCGGGTGTCGACCTCGACGCCCGCGACGACTGCGGTGGTCACCGGCTCGGCCCTCCGGGGGTGTGGGGTGGTGACGGGCGGCGCCGCGTCCGATATCGTTCGGGACCAAACGTATTGCCGTCGCCGGGAGGCGTCAAGACATGTCGCACCGCCCGATCGTGGCCGTCCCCGGCCGGTTCTCGGCGTCCGCGTCGGCCCACCGCCATCGTGCCCTCACCACGGCCCGCGCGCTCTCCGAGGGCGTGCTGCTCGCCGGCGGCGAGCCGGTCACCGTGCACCCGTGGGCTCCGGGCGGGTCGGTGACCCCCGAGGAGGTCGGCGAGCGGCTGGCCTTCGCCGACGCCGTGCTGCTGCCCGGGGGCGGCGACCTGAGCCCCGCGACGTACGGCCAGCCGGTGGCCTCCGACGACGTCTACGACGTCGACGACGAGCAGGACGCGTTCGACCTCGCGGTGGCCCGCTGGGCGATCAGCAGCGGCACGCCCCTGCTCGCGGTGTGCCGCGGGTGGCAGGTGGTCAACGTCGCCCTCGGCGGCACCCTCGAGCAGCACATGGCCGAGCCGCACCGGCACGTGGTGCACACCGTCGCCGTGGTCCCGGGCACCCTGCTCGGCGACGTCGTGGGCCCCACGGTGCAGGCGTCGTGCTACCACCACCAGCGCGCGGACGTGCTCGGCGCGGGGCTCGTGCCGGTGGCGAGGGCGGCCGACGGCACGGTGGAGGGTGCGGTGCTGCCCTCGGCGGCGGGCTGGTTCCTCGCGGTGCAGTGGCACCCGGAGGACACCGTCACCGACGACCCCGCCCAGCTCGCGCTGTTCCGGGCGCTGGTGGACGCCGGGCGCTGAGCCGGGCCGGTGCCGGACCGCGCCGTCGGCTCAGTCGGCCTCGACGTGCTGGGCGACCTTGCGCAGGCTGCGCGCCAGGCCCAGCTTCTCGGCGTCGGTGAGCGTCTCGGTCACGTACGCCTCCTCCGCGTTGAACAGCGGGAAGAGGGTGCTCATGAGCTTGCGGCCCTTGGGCGTGAGGGACACGAGCACGCGGCGGGCGTCGTCCGGGTGCGTGCGCCGGCGCAGGAGGCCGCGCTTCTCCAGGGTGCCCACCACGCCGGTGAGCGTGCCCTTGGAGATGCCCGCCTCGGCGGCCACGTGGCGGGTCTCGATGTCGCCCCAGATCCACACGACCCACAGCACGACCCAGCCGGTCCAGGTGAGGTCGTGCGGGGCGAGCACGGTGCGCTCGAGCCGGTTCCGCACGGCGTTGGCCGCGCGGTAGACGTTCTGCACGGCGGCCATCGCCGTCATGTCGACGGCCATGCCCTCGAGCAGGCGCGAGACGGCCTTCTCGGTCTCGGCGAGGGTGTGGTGCTGGTCGCCCCGGCTCTCGCCCGTGGTCCGCACGTACTTGCTCAAGGTGCAGGTCCCGTCGTCGCAGGGGCAGGTGTCCGGGTCGCACACGTGCGGGTCGGCGACCTGCTCCACGCCTGCGTCGTCCGGCACGGGCCGAGCGTAGTGCCGGGTCGCGGCGCCGCCACCGCGGCGCCCCGCCGCGACGGGGTAGCGGCTCACGACGGGAAGGCCACCTGGTCGAGGAAGCGGTGCACGAGGGCGCGGCTGCGGGCCTGCGCCTCGTCGGCGGTGCGCTCGGTCTCGGCGACCAGCAGGGCCGGGTCGAGGTCGTGGGCCTCGAGGTAGGCGGTGCCGCCGTTGTCGAGCCAGCCCTTGAGCTGCGCGGGGGTCAGCTCGGGGTGGAACTGCACGGCGAGGCTGCGGCCGATGCGGAAGGCCTGCTCGGCCGCCCCGGTGCGGGCGAACGTCCTGGCGCCGGGGGGCGCGCTCCAGCGGTCGTGGTGCCACTCGAACCAGGGGCCGGGCTCGACCAGTCCGGGGTCGTCGGTGTCGACGGTGACCCAGCCGATCTCGGCCTCGGGCGCCCGCTCGACGGCGCCGCCGAGGGCGGCGGCCAGCGCCTGGCCGCCGAAGCAGATGCCCAGCACGGGGATCCCGGCGTCGTGCGCCCGGCGCAAGAAGGTGAGCTCCTCGAGCACCCAGGCGCCGATGGTCTCCTCGTCGTACACCGACCAAGGCGCGCCCATCGGCACGATCACGTCGTACGCCGAGGCGTCCGGGAAGGTCACCGCGACGTCGGGGGCGTGGAACCGGTGCTCCGGGACGACGAGGAACTCCTCGACCTCGAAGCCGCGCTCCTCGAAGGCCGCGCCCACCGGGCCGACGGGTGAGACGTGGTCCTGCTGGACGAACAGCGCGCGCACGACGGCTCCTCTCGTTCGGGTCCGAACGTATGTGCCGCGCGCGCGGAAGGCAACGGCCCGTGACAGATTTCCTCCAGGGTCTTCCCTGGCGGGCGCGCCGGGGTCTATCTTCTCGGACACCGAGGTTGTTCGGACCCGAACGACCTCTTTGGCAGGCGACACCGGACGGGCGAGGAGCACCCCGCATGCAGAACGTCGACGTGACCGATGTGGTCGAGGACCTCCGCGCCAAGGGGGTCGACGTCATCCGCGTCTCGTACCCGGACCTCATCGGGGTCGACCGCGGTCGCGACGTGCTCATCGACGAGCTGGACAGCGTCATGCACCACGGGATCGCGTTCTGCCGCGCGGTCTACCACACCTCGCCGATGGGCGACGTCGTCCCGGTGCAGGGCGGCATCGAGAACGGCCTGCCCGACATCAGCGCGAGGCCGGACCTGAGCACCCTCACCAACCTGCCCTGGGAGCCCGGCGCCGCGTGGTGCCTGGCCGACACCTCGGTCCTCGGCGGCGCGGCGGCGCAGGAGTCCCCCCGCGAGGTGGCCCGTCGCGTGTCGCAGAAGCTGGGCGAGCTCGGCCTCGGCGCCGTGATCGGGCCGGAGCTGGAGTTCTACCTCCTGGAGGAGGACCCCACCACGACCACGGGCTACCGGCGCTACGCCGACCAGCCGGGCAACGTCTACGTCGTCGGCCGCAAGGGCGACCCCCGCGGGATGCTGCTCACGATGCTGCGCCACCTGCGCGACGCCGCGCTCCAGGTGACGGCGGCGAACCACGAGTTCTGTCCGGGGCAGTTCGAGATCAACCTGAACCACTCCGACCTGCTCGACGCGGCCGACCGCGCCTTCCGGATGAAGTCGGCCGTGCAGGAGATCGCCCGCCACGAGGGCTTCCTGGCCACGTTCATGGCCAAGCCGTTCAACGACGAGGGCGGCAGCGGCTTCCACCTGCACGTGTCGCTCGTCGACGGCGAGGGCCAGAACGTGTTCGGCGACGAGTCCGGCCCGGACGGGCTGTCCGAGACCGGGCGCTCCGCGATCGCCGGAGTGCTCGCGCACGCGCCCGCGCTCGCCGCGATCCTCAACCCGACGATCAACTCCTACAAGCGCTTCGGCCCGGACACCCTCGCGCCGTGGCTCATCGACTGGGGCCTCGACAACCGCAGCGCCATGGTGCGGATCCCGCCGGAGCGCGGTGGCGCCGCGCGCATGGAGGTGCGCCTCGGCGACGCGACCGCCAACCCCTACCTCGCGATGGCCGCCGTCGGCGCCGCGATCTACCTCGGCGTGCGCGACAAGCTCGAGCCGGCCGCGCCGCTCGAGGGCTACGGCTACGACCCGGAGAGCGCGCCGATGCTGCCGCAGTCGCTGCCCGAGGCGCTCGACGCGCTCGAGGCCGACACGGCGCTCGCCGAGGTGCTCGGCGAGTACTTCGTCACCTCGTTCCTCACCTACAAGCGCAACGAGGTCGAGCGCTTCTCCCACCACGTCACCGACTGGGAGTTCCGCGAGTACGCCTACCACCTGTAGGCCGCGGCCCCGAGGGAGTCGCGGGCTGCCGACGCCGATCCGTCGAGCCCAGGCACGCGACACCACCGCGCGGGCCCTGCGCCGCACGGTGCACGTCGTCGCGCTCGGGGGGCGTCGGGGTCACATGCCGAGCAGGACTGCGGTCAGCCACGCCACGGCGATCACCAGGTTGACCACCACGGCGACCATGGCCGCCAGCCCGCCGCCGATCCGGTACGCGTGCTGAGCGATCCAGGCGCCGATCCAGCTGGGCAGGCCCACGACGAGCCCGTAGCCGAGGGCAGCCAGCCACCCTCCGGCGCCGGCGTCGGACAAGGCCGAGCTCGACGGGTCGAGGCCGAACCACGAGTAGACCCAGTAGCCGGCCGCGAACATCACCCAGAACCAGACGACGTAGCCGAGGTTGACCACGTAGGACACCACAGTCAGCCGACGGGCCTCGGGAGCGGTCTCGCCGCCTGCTCCGGCGGAGTGGTGCAGCGGCATCGTCATCGTCCTCACCCCCCTCGGAGGGAGAACCACGAGGGACGGACCTCCCTCACTTCGAGGCTACGCGCGGGGTCGGGGCAATGCGCCCCGGCGAGGTCGCCGACGGCGGCGCGGCCACGAGGGCGGCTCGCTCCCGTCGCGACCGCCGTTCCCGCGCATGGCCCGGCCGGGGTGCACAGTCCGGCGGGCATCCACGGCGTGCCCTCGCGAGGACGGCGCGGGACGAGCGGAAGCGGGTGACGGGTGGTGCGCCCTGAGCCGTGGTGGTGGCGGGTCAGGGCGGTGGTGGGGGTGGGGGGTGGAGCTGCCAGTAGCCGGTGTGGCCGGGGCGCAGGCCGGGGGTGGGTCGCAGCTGCCAGTGGCCTTCGTGGACGAGGTGGTGGTGGGCGGAGCAGAGCAGGGCGAGGTTGGGCAGCTCGGTCGGGCCGCCGTGCTCCCAGGGCTGGACGTGGTGGGCGTGGCAGCGGGAGGGGTCGACGTCGCAGCCGGGGGCGATGCAGCCGTGGTCGCGGGTGGCCAGGGCGCGGCGCAGGCGCGGTGGGGCGGTGCGGGCGGTGCGCCCGACGTGGAGGACCTCGCGGGCCTGCTCGCGCAGGTCGGCGAGGAAGGTCTCGAGCAGGTCGCGACTGCGCGGGGCGGTGCGGTGGTGCTCGCCGTCGGGGTGGACGCCGTCGCGGTGCGCATGGCGGCCGGTCTCGCTGCCGAAGTCGCTGCCGCGGTCGCTGCCGCGGTGGTCGCCCTGGTGGCGGGGGCCGCGGGGGTCGTCCTCGCCGAGGCCCGTGGTGGTGGTGATGACGGGGGTGACGTCGGCGTCGCAGAGGATGCGCGCGGCGGTGGAGCGGGGCGCGGGCAGCGAGCCGAGGCCGGGGATCTGCCAGGCGGGGCCGGGGCCGGTGGGGTCGCCGGCGAGGTCGGCGGCGTCGACGGTGAGGGTGAGGTGGGGGCGCTGGCGGTGGCGGGTGCCGGCGCCGCCGTGGTCGAGCAGGCGTTCGCACAGCTCGCCCAGGGCCAGTGCCTGAAGGTGCGTGCGGGTGGGGCGGCGGGGTGCGCCGACGGCGGCGGCGAGGTCGGACACGGCGGCGGGGACGGGCGCACCGGGTCGGTCGGGGGTGTGCTCACCGGTGCGGTACCAGCGGTCGATGGTCTGCTCCAGGCAGGTCGCCAGGGCGGCGGCGGTCTGGGCGGTGAGCCACCCGTCGACCACGACGCCGTCGCCCACCGGGGTCAGGCGCAGGTGCTGCTCGGTGTACGCGGCGACGGCGCGGGCGTCGGCGGTGTCAGGGTCGAGGGTGAACCGCAGCCGGGCGGTCTTGCGCCCGATCGCCGCCACGCTCGCCGTGCGGGCGTACTCGACCAGCGGACCCTCCACGGCCGCGACCGCGGCCGCGCGGTCCTGCGGGCGCAGCGGGCGCAGCGCGGCACGCAGCCCGACCGCGACCGCGCGGGCCCGGTCCGCCGAGAGGCGCCCGGACAGCGCGGCGATGCGGGTGAGGGGGAGCTCACGCTCGGCGTCGGACCGGCCCCGGGCCAGCAGCGCTCCGGCCGCGGGACGCGACAGGCCCGCCTCGGCCTGAAGCCACCGCGAGGTCGACACGTGCCCGCCGGGCAGCACCCCGCCCGCGTGGACCACCCCGACCCCGGCCGCCGCGACCGCGTCCAGCACATCGCGCGCCGCGAGCAGCGCCGCCACCAGCTCCCCGGCCGCTGCGGCCGGCACCGTCGACCACGCCCCCGCCTTCGTTCCCGAGGCCAGCTGCGCCGCCATCGCCCGCACCTGCGCGACCGCCCCGGCGAACCCCGCCGACGACGAGGCCGCCGCCAGGGACGAAGCGGCGGACCGGGACTCGCGGACCGACGCCCACTCGTCCCGCGGCGGCGGAGCGGCCACCTGGCGCGAGTCGATCGTCGAGGTCATGCCAGCACGCTAGCGACCACCACCGACAGTCCGCCCCGCCCGGAAACCGTTGGCGCACAACTACTTTCCGCGGTTGCGCCGTCACGCGACGCAGCCTCGCGACCCGTGCGACGCCGAGCCCAGGGGGCACCGGAGTCCCAGCACGGCGCGGTCGTGGCGCTCAGGCGGCGCGACGCTCGGCGATGTCGACGAGGTTGCGGAACAGCATGGCAATCGTCGTCGGACCGACCCCGCCGACCCGCGGCGTGATCGCCCGCGCGACCTCCTCGCACGCGACGTCGACGTCCGGGAGCAGCCGCCGGCCCTCGTAGCGGACGCCGCCGCCCACCACGACTGTCTGGCTCGTGATGTGCTCCGGCCGCAGGATGCCGGGCACCCCGGCGGCGGCGATGACGACGTCGGCGCTGCGCGTGTAGTCGGCCCAGTCCGGCACCCCGGTGTGGACGACGGTGACGGCGGCGTTGGCGGTGGGCCGCTTCTGGGAGAGCAGCAGCGCGAGCGGGCGGCCCAGCGTGGCCCCGCGCCCGAGGATGCAGACGTTGCGGCCGGCGACCGGGATCTCGTAGTGCGCGAGCAGCGCCTCGATCCCCGCGGGCGTGCACGGCACCGGGCCCGGGATCGAGAGCGCGAGCCGGCCCATGTTGACCGGGTGCAGCCCGTCGACGTCCTTGTCCGGGTCGAGCTCCATCAGCGCGGCCTCGAAGTCGATCTGGGGCGGCGGCGGGTACTGGAAGAGGACGGCGTCGACCGCGTCGTCGTCGTTGAGCGTGTGGATGGCGTCGAGCACGTCCTGCTGCGTGCAGTCGGCGGGCAGGTGCACCTGGACGGAGTGGCAGCCCAGCTCCGCGGCCTTGGTGTGCTTCATCCCGACGTAGCGGGCGCTCGCGTCGTCGTCGCCCACCAGGAGGGTCGCGAGCCCGGGCACACGGCCCGCTGCGCGCAGACGCTCGATGCGCGGGCGGAGGCCGGCGAGCACGGCGTCCGCGACCGGACCGCCGGGCATCATCAACGGGCCGGTCATGCGTCCTCCTCGACGGCTGCGCGGACCACGGACTCATCGTGCCGCACCTCGACGCCGCAGCCGTGGCGGGCGGCCACCGACGTGAGGCGAACGTGCGTGCCGCCGCGCCGTCATCGTCCGCAGCCGCTCTCGCCGAGGACGAACGCGGATCGGTCCCCGGACTCTCGGTGCTCTCAGTGACTTCACACCGCGGAGTCGAACGCGGATCAGGGAGCGCCGCTAGCGTCGCGGCGGCTCGTCGTGCCGGCGAGCGCAGTGACCGGAAGGGGACGGCCGGCTGTGACGACGACCAGGTCCGCAGTGGTGGAGGACACCGGCTCGCTGGGCGTGCGACGCAACGCCCGGCTCACCTCGCTGACGGGGTTCGTCCTGCTGCTGGCGCTGTTCGCCGAAGGTGTCACTGTGCTCAGCGTCGGCTCCCTCGTGGTGCCGCACATCGTCATCGGCACGTTCCTGCTCGCGCCCGTCGCGCTCAAGCTGGGCACCACCGGCTGGAAGATCCTGCGGTACTACACGGGCGCCCCGGCGTACGTGCACGCCGGACCGCCGCCGTTCCTCCGCCGGCTGCTGGCACCGGTCGTGATGCTCTCCACGGTGGGTCTGCTGGGGACGGGCGTCGTCCTCATGCTGCACGGCCCGGGCTCCACCGATCGCATGGCCTTCCTGCACAAGGCGTTCTTCGTCGTCTGGTTCGCGGCCATGACACTGCACGTCCTCATCCACGTCGTCCGCAGCGTGCGGTCCGTCGCGACCGAGTACGCCGCGTCGCGGGAGGCGGTCGTGCCGGGCCGCGGCGTCCGGCTGCTGGTGCTCGCCGCGTGCGTCCTCGTCGGCCTCGGGCTCGCGGCCTGGTCGACCGGGTACACGGCCCCGTGGACGCACCTCTTCGGGCACTGATCCCCGCGCCGCCCTGCGGACACGACGAGGCAGGGACCTACGCGCGGACGGCCGACCTGATCTTCGCCACCAGGGACCCGACGTCGACAGACCGGTCGGTGGCGACCCGGACGACCGGACCCAGCCCGAGGGGCTGCGCCGTCGCGATCACCGTGTCCAGGTCCGGCAGGAGCGCCTGGTCGAAGTGGCCCGGGTGACGTCGCCGGCCCGGCAGGACTGCACCGGGGACGTCGCCACGGAGGAACGTGCTCCGCTCCCGCATCACGGGCGCATCGTGGAGGGACACCCCGTCCCGCTGGTGGCATACGCCCGACTGCCCGCGGACACCGTGAGAGTACCCACTCGGACGTCGTCCACGTACACCTCGACCGGGCCGGGCGTGACGCCCACCGCGGACGTTCCGGTGACGACGTTGCCGACGAACCCCAGGGTCTGATCGCCGCGACGGAACGACACCGTCACACGGGCGTCCGCCGGGTGCTGCTCGTCGACACCGACGCAGTACCCCACTGTGGCGTCGGGCAGCGGTGTCGTCTCCTGCGCACATGCGGCGAGGCCGCACGCGCACACCGCGGCGACGAGGACTCCCGCGGGCACCCGGGCCCGCGACGCGGATTTCTGCATCCCCACGAGGGCAGTGTGCTCCTCATGCGTCCCCGGCGGGACGGGTCACGCGGATCCGGGACGCCGGACTTCAGCGGGGTCAGCGGTGGGCGAGGGTGGTGCCGCCGTCCCAGCTGGTGCCCACCTGCAGGTAGTAGCCGCTGATCACCTCGCGGACGGGCAGCGTGGACGCGACGTCGTCCCACGGCGAGTCGAAGAGGTCGAGCGTGGCCTCGGCCTTCCAGGCCTGGCCGTGCTCGAACCCGACGCCGCTCATGGTGAGCACCTCGTCGAGCGCCCAGCCGTCCGCGCCGCGCTCGATGGGGCGCACGCGGCGGTGGTGCAGCATCGGCAGGGCGTTGACGAAGCCGTTGGTGTCGCTGGGCTCGGTCAGCGTGATGACGGCCTGGGCCAGCCGGTGGTCGTACGCCGCGAGCGTCGCGCCGAACCGGCCGCCGGCCTCGATGCGCGGGGCGCCCTTGCCGTAGGGCATGGGCCGGGTCTGGTGGATCGAGCCGAGCTTCTTCGGGTAGCCCTGGTGCACGCCCCGCGCGATGGCGAAGTCGGTGGTCACCCAGATGAGCACGCACCGCGAGTACGTGACGCCCTCGTAGCGGCAGCGGACGACCGCGAAGGCCTCCTTGTACTGCGACCTCGCGGGGTCGAGCAGCTCGGCGCCGCCCGAGGAGCACGACTGCCAGTCGGCCCAGATGAACGCGACCGCGCCCGGGTCCTCCTCGGCGAGCTCGACGTCGTCGGGCAGGATCGCGCGCACCTTCTCGACGTCGGTGCGGTACTCCACCGTGAGCAGGTCGCCGCTGTAGAACCACGGCGGGTCCGGGATCAGCGCGCTGCGCCCGCTCTGGGTGTACGGCGGCGCGAAGCCCTGGAGCTCGGGCACGGTCTCTCCTCGTTCTCGGTCGGACGACGGACGGTCACGGTGCGGCGAACCGGCCGCACCGGCTCACACGCGGGCGCGCCTGGTGCGCACGACGGAGTACGGCGTCTCCTCGGCCAGCATGCCGGTGACGATCTCCCGCACCTTCACCGCGGCGACGTCGGCGCTGACGTTGACCTCGGGGCCGGGGCCGTCGACGTCGAGCACGCGCTGGGCGGTCTCCATCGCGGACATCACGCGGCCGTAGTAGTCGCGGAACATCGCGGCGACGGTGCCGTCGGCCTGGGCGTCGCCCACGGCGAAGTCGCGGCTCACCCGCCACATCACCCGGCTGCGTCCGGCGCCCAGCGGCGTCACGAGCTGGGTGAACCGCAGACGCGCCACCCGGCCGTCCGGACCGGTCACGTCCCAGTGGTCCACCCACGCGGCGGGCGAGAGGAAGAAGCCCTCCTGGGACGTCGCGAACGGCACGTCGGCGGCCACGCCGAGCATGGCGGCCTGCCACTGCGGCAGCGGCGCCGGGGCGAACTCGCGGTGCAGCGACACCGTGGTCTCGGTGACGACGACGTCCAGCGGCGGAGGCTGCGAGCCCAGCACGGTCGGCGAGATCTCGGGCGCCACGAACGGCACCTGGGTGACGTCGGCGAAGCTCTCGTGCAGCAGCAGGTAGCCCGCGGCGACGTCGGCCTCCCCGGAGACGCTCGCCCAGCCGTCCGCGCCGAGCCACGGCAGCTCCGGCACGCGGTGCAGCCGCGAGCGTCCCGGCTCGCCGAACCACACCCACACCACGCCCGCGCTCTCCTGCACCGGGTAGGAGGACACCGAGGCGCCGAACGGCACGCGCGACTGCGTGGGCACGCCCACGCACTGGCCGTCGACGTCGTAGACGAAGCCGCACAGGCCGCAGCGCACGTCGTCGCCCACGAGGGCTCCGGCGCTGAGGGGGTAGGCGCGGTGCGCGCACCGGTCCTCGAGCGCGACCGCGCGGCCGTCCTCGGTGCGGTAGAGCACCACCGGCCGGTCGAGGGCGCGCAGGGCGGTGAGCGAGCGGCCGACGGCCGACGACTCGGCCACGGCGTACCAGCAGTCGGTGGGGACGGACGCCGTGCGTCGCTGGGTCATGTCCGCCTCCTCACAGGTCCAGGGTCAGCCGGTCGGAGAAGCAGCGCGAGACGCAGATCATCATCGCGTCGTTGGACGCCCGCTCCGACTCGCTGAGCACGGAGTCGCGGTGGTCGACGTCGCCCTCGAGCACGATCTGCTCGCAGGTGCCGCAGATGCCCTCGTGGCAGGAGCCGAGCACGCTGATCCCGGCGTCCTGGATGACGTCGAACACCGAGCGGTCCGGCGGCACGGTGAGCGTCATGCCGGAGCCGGCGAGCACCAGCTCGAACGAGCGCTCGCCCCCCGCCGGCGCCTCGGTAGCCTTGGCGGCGAACCGCTCGAGGTGCAGGGCGCCCTCGGGCCAGTCGGCACCGCAGCGCTGCTCGACCGCGGAGAGCAGGCCCTCGGGCCCGCAGCAGTACACCAGCGTGTCCGGCCGCGGCTCGCCCAGGATCGCGGCGAGGTCGAGCATCCCCACCTCGTCCTGCGGCACGAGCGTCACCTTGTCGCCGTAGCGCGCGAGCTCGTCGACGAAGGCCATCGACGCGCGGCTGCGGCCGCCGTAGTAGAGGTGCCACTCGGCGCCGCTGGCCTCGGCCTCGGCGATCATGGGCAGCAGCGGGGTGATGCCGATGCCGCCGCCGATGAACACGTAGCGCGCCGCGGCCATGAGCGGGAAGTGGTTGCGCGGCCCGCGCACGCGCACGGTGGCGCCCTTCACCAGGTTGTCGTGGACGTACGTCGAGCCGCCGCGGGAGTCCGGCGCGCGCAGCACGGCCACGCGGATGGTCCGGCTGTCGGCCGGCTCGCCGCACAGCGAGTACTGGCGCACCAGGTCGTCGCCCAGGATCAGGTCGACGTGCGCCCCTGGCGTCCAGGGCGGCAGCGAGGCGCCGTCCGGGTCCACCAGGGTGAGGGCGACGACGTCCTCGGCGACGAGGTCCGCCGACTCCACCACGAGGTCGCCCTCGTGCTCGCGGATCGTGGTCTGCGTGCCCGCCATCTCAGGCCCGCTTCGCCTCGATGCGCACCGGGAAGCGCTTGATCCCGTTGACGAAGTTGCTGCGCACGCGGTCGATCTGGCCGTTCATCTCGATCTCGGCGATGCGCGGCAGGAGCGTCTCGAACAGGATGCGCATCTCGAGCCGGGCCAGGTTGGAGCCCATGCACGTGTGCGGGCCCTTGCCGAAGGTCATGTGGTCGTTGGGGAACCGGGTGAGGTCGAGACGGTACGGGTCGTCGAACTTGGTCTCGTCGCGGTTGCCCGAGGCGAACCACATGACGACCTTGTCGCCCTCCTTGATCTTCTGCCCGTGCAGCTCGACGTCGCGCGTGGCCGTGCGGCGGAAGTGGTAGACGGGCGAGGCGAACCGCAGCATCTCCTCGACGGCCTGCTGGGTCTTGTCCGGGTTGTCGACGAGCCACTGCATCTGGTCGCGGTTGTCCATCAGCGCCTTCATCGAGTGGCTGATGGCCTGGCGCGTGGTCTCGTTGCCGGCCACGACGAGCAGCAGGAAGTAGTTGTCGTAGTGCTCGTCCGAGAGCGGGACGCCGTCCTCGGGGATGCGGTTGACGAGCTTGCTCACGAGGTCCTCGCCGTCACCGCCGCGGCGCTCCGCGGCGAGCTTGCGGCCGTACTCGAAGATCTCCTGCGAGACCGGCGAGCTGAACGGCAGGTGCCGGTACTTCTGGCTCTCCTCGGAGTTGATGAGCACCCGGGCGAACTCGGGGTCGGAGAAGCCGACGATCTCGTTGCCCCACGCGATGAGCTGCGGCGTCATCTCCTCGGGGGTGTCGAGCAGCCGCGCGAGCACCTGGATCGGGTAGTCGGCGGCGATGGCGTCGACGAAGTCCATCTCCTGCTGCTGGAGCGCGGTCTCGACGGTGAGCAGCGCCAGGCCGCGGAGGAAGTCCTCGTAGCGGCGCAGCTGGCCGACGGAGAAGTCACGCATGAGCAGCTTGCGCAGCGCGAGGTGGCGGGGGCCGTCGGTCTCGAGGATCGAGCGGCGCCGCTCCTGGAACTCCTCGGGCGGCTCCTCGAGGTTGGTGAACTTCATCGAGGTGAAGCTCTCCGGGTCCTTGTCGATCATCTCGATGTCGTCGTAGCGCGTGACCGACCAGAAGCCCGAGCCGCCGTCGTGCTCGGGGTTCCAGTGGACCGGCGCCTCACGGCGCAGCGTGTCGAACATGCCCCATGCCTCGTTGCGCTCGAACACGTCGAGGTCGGCGAGGTCCACCTGGTCGAGCGGGACGGGGGTCGGCTGCATACGGGGCTCCCTGGGGCGATCCGGTGAGGTGACCCAAAATTCGTTTGGGTCCGAACGTCAGGCTAGGGGCGCGCCCCAGCACCGTCAAGGGATTCCGTCCGACGAGTCGCCGGGCGAGTCCGACGGACCCGTCCCGAACCTCCGCATCAGCCGGCACGGCGCCCTGGCCCGGGTGCACACTGGCCGCAGCCGGACGGACGGGGGCGGGACCGGAGCGGAACCCCAGCCCACAGCCGGAGGGCACGATGAGCGCGACCCCGTCGCAGGTGGTGGACCAGTTCCTCGGCGCGGTGACCGGCGCCTCGATCCCGGAGTGCTCCGTGTGGGCGCAGGACGCCGTGCTGGACGCCACGGTGCCGAACTGGCGCTTCCGGGTCGTCGGGCCCGACGCGATCCGGGCCGAGTACCGCGGATGGTTCGCCGACCCCGGCGAGCTCGACGAGCTGGAGCGGCACCCGGTGCCCGGCGGTGAGGTGGTGCGCTACCTGCTGCGCTGTACCGAGGACGGCGTCCCGCACGTGGCGCACCACGTGCACGTCCTGGAGATCGGGGACGGTCTGGTGCGGCGGGACACGGTCGTCTGCGGCGGTCGCTGGCCGCAGTCCCTGCAGGACGAGATGGCGGAGGCCCAGGCGGCCGCGGACGCCGCCGTCGACGCGTCGTGAGCGGTCACCACCCGCCGAGCCCGGCCCGCGGTCGCGAGGTGTCGCGGCTCGACGACCTGCTCGCGCGCACGTCGGACCGTCGCGTGATCGAGGACGCACCCGGCAAGTCCGGCGCCCTGCTCGAGCGGGTGATCGTCGACGGCGCCCCGCACATGCTGAAGTTCCTCGACCTCGGGCGGGACTGGACGATGCGCGCGTCCGGCGTCCTGCGAGGAGCCACCTGCGAGCTCTGGTGGCGCTGGCTGCTCGACCGGCTCCCCGGGTGCCTCGACCAGCCCGTCGTCGACGTGGCCGTCGGCGAGGTCGAGCCCGGCCGGCGGGTCACTGCCGTGCTGATGCGCGACGTGGGCGCGTCGCTCGTGCAGGTGGGCGAGGAGCCGATCGATCTCGACGTGCACCGGACGCTGCTCCACCACGCAGCGGCGCTGCACGCGGCCTTCTGGGACGCGGGCCCCGAGATCGACGTGGTGACCCCGCTGGCCCGGTTCCTCGAGCTGTCGCCGGTGATGGCCGAGACGGAGGCCGCTCGGGGCGGCGACCCACTCGTGCCGCGCCTGGTCGGCGAGGGCTGGCCCCTGCTGGCCACGGTCGCGCCCCGGGCCGCCGCGGTGGTGGGCCCGCTCGCCCGCGACCCGTCGCCGCTGGTGACCGCGCTGGCCGGCACCCCGCAGACCCTCGTGCACGGCAACCTCAAGCTCGACAACCTCGGGATCGACGCCGAGGGCCGCACGGTGCTCCTGGACTGGGAGACGTCCGGCCGCGGTGCCCCGACGTTCGACCTCGCGTGGTACCTCGCCATCAACTGCCGTCGGCTGCCCGAGTCGAAGGAGGACACGATCGCGGCGTACCGCGCGTCGCTGGAGGAGCACGGCGTCCCCACCCAGGGCTGGTGGGACGAGCAGCTGGCGCTCAGCCTGCTCGGCGGCCTCGTGCTCTTCGGCTGGGAGAAGGCGTTCGGGGGTCTCGACGACGAGCTGCTGTGGTGGCAGGAGCACGCCATCGCCGGCGCCGCGCTGCTGCATCCGTGAGCGGGCCGGCCGGCGTCGTCCTCCGCGGCGGACCGCTGCGCCGGACACCGGGCCCGGCGTCCCGCTAGCGTCGGCGCCGACCGGGACCGCGGGAGGGCGACGTGCAGCGCTGGTGGCCGATGGTGGCGCTGGCCACCGCGCAGTTCGTGATGGTGCTCGACCAGTCGGTGATGAACGTGTCGATCAGCCAGCTGGTCGCCGACTTCGACACCAGCGTGACGACGATCCAGGCCGTCATCACCCTGTACTGCCTGGTGATGGCGATGCTCATGCTCACCGGCGCGAAGGTCGGCGACATCATCGGGCGCCGCCGCGCGTTCGTGGTCGGTCTGGTGATCTACGGCTGCGGCTCGGCGCTCACGGCGGCGTCGCAGAGCGTGCTCGTGCTCGCGCTCGGCTGGTCGGTGCTCGAGGGCATCGGCGCGGCGCTCGTGCTCCCGGCACTGGCCGCGCTCATCGCGGGCAACTACGAGGGCCCCTCCCGGAAGGCCGCCTACGCCGTGATCGGCGGGGTGGCCGGCGCGGGCATCGCCGTCGGCCCGATCCTCGGCGGCTGGGCCACCACGGAGCTCACCTGGCGGGTCGTGTTCGTGGGTGAGGTGGTGCTCGTCGCGTTCATCCTCGTGATGACGCCGAAGGTGCACGACGCGCTGCGCGAGGGCACGGCTCCGCGCCTCGACGCGGTGGGCGCCGTGCTCTCCGCCGTCGGCCTGGGGCTGCTGGTGCTGGGCACCCTGCAGTCGAGCACCTGGGGCTGGTTCCTGCCCGCGGACTCCCCGGTGGAGCCGTTCGGGCTCGCGCTGACGCCGTTCGTGCTCGCCCTGGGCGCGTTCCTCCTGTGGGCGTTCGTGCACTGGCAGCGGCGCCGCGAGGCGGCGGGCACGGACCCGCTGGTGCACCTCGACCTCGTGGCCGTCCCGCCGCTGCGCGCCGGCCTGCTCGGGCTGTTCACCCAGAACCTGATCCTCATGGGCGTGTTCTTCGTCGTCCCGCTCTACCTGCAGATCGTGCTGGGGCTCGACGCGCTGCAGACCGGCCTCAAGATGCTGCCGATCTCGATCACGATGTTCGTGGCCTCGGCGGTGGGCAGCCGGCTCTCGGGCCGCTTCCCGGTGCGCACGATCGTGCGGACCGGTCTCGTGGTGATCATCGTGGCGGTGCTCGTGCTGCTGGCCACGGTGAAGCCCGAGCTGTGGGACGCGATGTTCGCGACCGCGATGGCGCTGCTCGGCGTCGGGATGGGGCTGATGGTGTCCCAGCTCGGCAACGTGGTGCAGTCCTCCGTCGACGCCTCGGGGCGCTCGGAGGCTGGCGGCCTCCAGTACACCGGTCAGCAACTCGGCTCGTCGTTCGGCGTCGCGCTCATCGGCGCGATCGTGCTGTCCGGGCTCGCGAGCGCGTTCGTGACCACGGTGCAGGACGACGCCCGCATCTCGGCCGAGGTGTCGCACCAGGTGGGGATCCGGCTCGAGTCCGGCGTGGACTTCCTCTCCCTCGAGCAGGTGCACGCGGCCGCGACGCAGGCTGGTCTCGACACGGCCACCGCCGACGCCCTCACCGAGGACTACGCCTCGGCCCAGCTGACCGCGCTCAAGGTGGGCCTGCTCGCCGCGGCCCTGCTGGCCCTGGCCTCGCTGCCCTTCACCCGCCACCTGCCGCACGCACTGCCGGCCGCCGCGCCGGAGCCCGAGCCCAGCGCCGCCTGACCGGCCCGGGCGTGACGCCCGACCAGCCCGTGCGTCCGGGGTCGCGTCGCGGTCACGACCTGGTTGCGACCGGCGTCGCGGGTCTGTCCGGCGTCGGACCCGCCGCCTAGCGTGGGGAGGCACCGGCACGTGCGGTGCCGGCCCGGACGACGAGGCGAGGTGCCGGGTGCGCCAGCAGCGCTCCGCTCCCCCACGACGTCGCAGCACACGGCGGCGCCGGGTGCTCACCTGCCTCGCGGCGCTGGCCGCCGCACCGCTCCTGGTCTCCGCGTGGGGCACCGACGACCTCGTCGTGCAGGGGCTCCTGCTGCTCACGGCCGGCACCTGGACGGCGCTGCGGCTGCGCCGTCTGCGCGAGCGGCGCCGCCGTCCGCTCACCGACCCGGAGGCCATGCGGCTCTCCTCGGCGATGCACGTGCACCTGCGCGGGGTCCGGGTGGCCGACGTCCACGTGCGCGACGAGGAGGTGCGCGTCACCTTCACCTGGCGGGCGGCGTCCACCATGCTGCTCGACGACGACGGCCGCCCGGTGGCCGAGCTCGCCCGCAACGCGCTCACCTCGGCGTACACGATCGGAGTGCCGGTGCGCGACACCGACGTCGCCGAGCGCCTGCGCGACGACCACGACCTCGGCGAGCTGTCGATCTACGGCACCACCGACGTCGCCGTGCACCCGGAGGGCAACGTGCTCGAGCACGGGCTGCGCATCGACCAGTACGACCTGGCCTTCGCGTCGTGGTCCGGCAGCCTTCCGGCCGGCCGCGCGCTCGCGGACTGGTAGGCGCCGCTCAGCCGCAACCGGGCGTGCCGGTGACCCCGAGGCGGCCGTAAGAGGTCGGCAGCCACGCGCCCACCGAGGCGACCGTGGGGTCGGCGTACACGAGCTGGGAGTCGTACGCGCCGGGGTCGCTGCCGTCGGTGGGGGTCGGCGTGGGGGTGATCATCCACAGCGAGGCGCGCACCGCGATCGTCACCCGCGAGGCGGTGGTGCCCGCCCAGCACATCCGCGCCGCCGTGGAGGCGTACGCCGTGGAGTCACTCACCGCCGCGCCGACCGCGACGCCCTGGTACTGCATCACGACCACCATCCGCTTGCCGTCGACGTCCGCCCCGGACAGGTCCTGGTAGCGCCACCACATCCCGCGCGTCATCGAGGTGGGCACCCGCCACTCCAGCGGCCAGTCCGAGAGCTGGCTCTGGCTGCCCAGGCTGCGGGTGACGCCGCCCGCGGTGGTGAAGGCCACGAGGATGCAGTCGCGGCAGCCGGTGCCGCTGATGCTGATCCGCACGGTGGTCATCGGCGTCGGGGTCGCGGTCGGAGTCGCGGTCGGGGTGGCGGTGCGCGTGGGACTGCTCGTCGCCGTGGAGGTCGGCGTCGACGACGTGGTCGAGGCGCTCGGCGACGCGCTCGAGCTGCTCGGGGTCGGGGTGGTGGTGCCCGAGCCCGACGTCGAGGGTGCGGCCGGGTCGCCGCCGCAGCCCGCGAGGGCGAGGAGAGCGGCGGTGAGCACGACGGTCGCGCGCATCCGCACGGCTCCATCGAACCGCCGGCGACCTCAGGGATGCACGGCGAGCGCGCCCGGAAGGGCCATCCGCCCTACTCCGAGCGCGCCCCGTGGTCCGAGCCGGGGATCTGGTCGAGGGCGTGCGGCACGACGTCGGCGAGGACCGCGAGACCGTCGCGCACGCCGCCCGTGGACCCGGGGAGGTTGACCACCAGCGTGCGCCCCGCCGTGCCCGCGATACCGCGGGAGAGCACGGCCGTCGGCACGCCGTGGGCCGCGCCGTAGGCGCGCAACGCCTCGGCGATGCCGGGGATCTGGCGGTCCACCACGCGCGCGGTCATCTCCGGGGTGAGGTCGCTCGGCGTGAGCCCGGTGCCGCCCGTGGTCACCACGAGGTCGTAGCCGGCGGTCACGGCGTCGCGCAGCGCGGCCTCGACCGGGTCGCCGTCGGCCACCACGAGCGGACCCTCGACGTCGAGGCCCATCGCGAGCAGGCCCTCGCGCAGGACGGGGCCGGACCGGTCGTCCCAGACCCCGGCGCTGGCCCGGGTGGACACCGTGACGACGAGGGCGCGGCGCGCGCTCACGGCTGGGCCCGCGTGAGGTCGATGACGCCGACGGGGTCGCCCGCCTCGACCCGCGTGACGTCGGCGGCCACCACCACGAGGCAGTCGGACTGCGCGAGGCCGCCCATGACGTGCGAGCCCTGGCCGCCCACGGGCGCCACCGCGCGGGTGCCGTCGTCGCGCACCGTGAGGACCCCGCGGGCGAACTGCGTCTTGCCGGCGGGGGAGTCGAACGCGGCCAGCGACACGGCCGGCTCGGTGGGGCGCACGAGGTCGCGCTTGCCCATGAGCCGACGGATCAGCGGGCGCACGTAGAGCTCGAAGGAGACGAACGAGCTCACCGGGTTGCCCGGCAGCGTGACGATCGGGACGCCGCGTTCGCCGAGCCGCCCCGCCCCCTGCGGCATGCCCGGGTGCTGGGCGACCTTGACGAACTCGACCTCGCCGCTGCGCGCCAGCACCGCCTTCACGGTGTCGTAGGCGCCCATGCTCACCCCGCCGCTGGTCACCACGACGTCGGCCTCGCGCAGCGCGGCCTCGAGCACCGCGCGGAACTCGTCGTCGTCGTCGGGCGAGCGGGGCGTGCGCCAGGCGCTCGCGCCGGCCGCGCGCGCGAGGGCCACGAGCATCACGCCGTTGGAGTCGATGATCTGGCCGGGCCCGGGCTCCTGACCGGCCTCCACCAGCTCGTCGCCTGTGCTGATGACGACGACGTGCGGGCGCCGGACCACGTGCACGTGGCCGCGCCCCACCGACGCGATGACCGGCACCGAGCGCTCGGTGACGACGTCGCCGCGCGCCGCGACGACGGCTCCGGCCGCGACGTCCTCGCCGGCGCGCCGCACGTAGGCACCCGAGTCCACCGGCGCAGTGACCGCGACCCGCTGCGTGCCGCCGTCGGTGCGCTCGACCGGCACGACGGCGTCCGCGCCCGGGGGCAGCGGCGCGCCGGTCATGATGCGCACGCAGCGCCCGGGCGAGACGGTGAGCGCGAGCGAGGTGCCCGCCGCGAGGTCGCCGTCGACGTCGAGCACCACGGGGGTGTCCGGCGCCGCGCCGGCGACGTCGGCGGCCACCACGGCGTAGCCGTCCATCGAGCTGTTGTCGAACGACGGCAGCGGCCAGGGCGCGGCGACGTCCTCGGCGAGGGTCTGGCCGAGGGCGTCGAGCAGCGCGACGTCGATGGGCTCGAGCGGCTCGACGCCGGCGAGCACGGCCGCCCGGTGCTCCTCGACGCCCCTCACCTCGATGCCTCCACCCCGCGACTATCCCGCATACAGCTCGTCCTCGGGACGCGGGACCCCCGGGTGCGGCAGCGCCGCGTGCCGGTGGTGGCGGCCGTCGTGCGCGGCGTCGCGGATCGCCTCGAGCACGTCCTCGATGGCGCGCATCGAGTGCCCGCTCACGAACGTGTCGACGTAGGGCATCGCCGCCGCCATCCCGCCGACCACCGGCTGGTAGCCGCGGGCCGCCTTGCGCGGGTTGACCCAGATGACGTGGAAGGCCAGCCGCGAGAGCTGCTCCATCGCCCGGCCGACGAGGGCCGGGTCCTCGATCTCCCAGCCGTCCGAGACGATCACCACCACGGCGCCGCGGGCCAGGCCGCGACGGCCGTGCTGGTCGAGGAACGTCTTGAGCGCGCTGCCGATCCGGGTGCCGCCGGACCAGTCGGGCGCGGCCGCCGCCGCGCGGCGGTAGGCGACGTCGGGGTGCGTGTGCTGAAGCGGGCGGGTGAGCCGGGTGAGCCGCGTGGCGAACACGAACGCCTCGGCGCCCAGCGCCTTCACCGCGCCGCGCATCAGGTGCAGGTAGACGCGGGCGTAGGGCTCCATCGAGCCGGACACGTCGGCGATGAGCACCACGCGCCGCGGCCGGGTGGTGGGGCGCCGGTGCACGCGGTGCACCGGGTCGCCCGCGGTGCGGTGCATGCCGCGCAGGGTGGCCCGGACGTCGAGCACGCGGCCGCTGCTGTGCCGGCGCTTGCGCCGCGCGGTGAGCAGCGGCGCGACGAACGGCAGCGCCGCGATGAGCGCGTTGAGCAGCGCGAGCTCCTCCTCGGAGCAGTCGGCGAAGTTCTTCTCCCCCAGGCGTTCCTCGACGCTCACGGCCGCCAGCACGGACTCCTCGTCGGACTCCGGCTCGGTGCCGCTCTCCCCGGGCAGCCCGCTGGAGCCGGACGGCTGCACGTCGTCGTCGCCCTCGCGCTCGGGCTCGCCCGCCGCGCGCTCGCCCTCGGGCCGCGCCGAGGGCGGCGGCGGGTGCGCGCTGTCGCCGCGGAAGTCGGCCTGGTCGACGACGCCGCCGAACACCTGCGCGAAGACGCGGTCGAACACCTCGAGCTGGTCGCGGCCGCTCACCAGCGTGGTGCGGCCGAGCGCGGCGAGCTCGGGCAGCGTGGTGGGCGCCGCCAGCACCACCACCTGGGCGAAGCGCGAGCTGCGCTCCGGCGTCACCGGCACCCCGGCCTCGTGCAGCAGGTGCCCGAACGCGCCAGCGATGCCGGCGAGGTCCGCACCGGCCGGCAGCCCGAGCGCCTCCCCCTTCCGCGGCGCCCCGCGGTCCGGCGCCCCCTGGTCCGGCGTCATGACGGCGTCCGCCTCAGCCGTGCCGGGCCGGCGCGTCGCGCACCGCCTCGGCGGCCTCCTGGGCCGAGCGCGCCGGGTCGGCGATCCAGCGCAGCCCGGCGGCCCGCGCGACGTCGTGGTCCTCGCGGTACTTGAGCACCGAGCCGAGCGTGGCGCCGACGCCGTCCTCGTCGAGGTGGTCGAGTCCCATGAGCGTGGCGGCGTGCACCCAGTCGATCGCCTCGGCGACGCCGGGCGGCTTCTGGATGTCGAGGGTGCGCAGGCGGGCCACCGCGCCGGCCACCTGGGTCGCGAGGGCCTCGCTCGCCTCGGGCACCCGCGCGCGCACGATGGCGACGGCCTGCGCGAGCGGCGGGTAGTCGATCCAGTGGTAGAGGCAGCGGCGCTTGAGCGCGTCGTGCAGGTCGCGCGTGCGGTTGGAGGTGAGGATCACGATCGGCGGGTGCGTCGCGGTGAGCGTGCCGATCTCCGGGATGGTCACGGTCGACTCGGCGAGCAGCTCGAACAGGAACGCCTCGAACTCCTCGTCGGCGCGGTCGACCTCGTCGATGAGCAGCACCGCCGGCCGTGGCCCCGGGTGCTCGAGCGCCTCGAGCAGCGGCCGCCGGATCAGGTAGCTCTCGCCGAACAGCGACTCCTCCGCGAGGTCGTCGCCGCGCGCCTCGGCCAGCCGGATCCCGAGCAGCTGGCGCGGGTAGTTCCACTCGTAGAGCGCCTCCGCGGCGTCGATCCCCTCGAAGCACTGGAGCCGGATCAGCGGGGTGTCGAGCAGCTCGGCGAGCGCCTTGGCCGCCTGGGTCTTGCCGACGCCGGCCTCGCCCTCGAGCAGCAGCGGCTGCGGCAGCCGCACGGCGCAGAACAGCGCCGTGGCGAGCCCCGGGTCGGCGAGGTAGCCGACGTCGGCGAGTCGCTTCGTGAGGGTGGCGGTGTCAGGGACCAGCTCGGCGAGGCTCACGAGCGCGGGTACTTCCCGGGATCCGCGAGGAAGGCGCGCCGGCAGCCGGGGCAGCAGAACCACACGCGCTCGCCGTCGACGTCGGCGTGGAGGGCGTCGTCGGTGATGGTCACCGTCATGCCGCACACCGGGTCGATCGCGGTCTGCGCCTCGAGGGTGAGCACGCCGAAGCTGGTCACCGGCGGCTCGCCCGGTGCGTGGTGCGGGTCGGCCGGGGCGCGCGGCACCCGTGGCCGCTCCGCCACCATCTGCGCGAGCACCGAGAGCGCGATCTCGGCCGGGGTGCGCGCCCCGATGTCGAGCCCCGCCGGGGTGCGGATCCGCGCCTTCTCCTCCGCGTCGAGGTCGAGCGAGGCGACCACGGCGCCGCCGCGCTTGCGGCTGCCGATGAGCCCGACGTAGGGGACGCCGGCGCGCACGGCCGCCTCGAGGGTCTCCTCCTCGCGCTTGCCGTGGGTGGCGACGAGCAGGGCGTCCGCGGCCGAGAGGTCGGCGTCGTCGTACGCCGCCACCTCGTAGCCGAGCGCGGCCGCCACGTCGCGGAGCGCGCGGGCGATCGGGCTGTCGCCGAGCACGGCCACCAGCGGCGGCGGCAGCACGGGCTCGAGGAAGATCTCCAGCGTGCCGCCGGACAGGCACGGGTTGACCACCACGGTCTTGCCCGGCTGCGCCTCCTCCGGGTCCGGCGAGATCCGCAGCAGCATGGAGTCGCCCGAGGCGAGCAGCGCGAGCGCCTGCGTGCGCACGGTGGACTCGGCGCACTGGCCGCCGACGAACCCGTCGATCGTGCCGTCCGAGGTGACGAGCGCCTCGTCGCCGGGCTTGGCCGAGGTCGGCCGCTCGGCCAGCACGACCCGGGCGTGCACGAACGGGACCCGGCTCGCCCGCAGCGAGTCGGCCCGTTCGTGCAGCGCCGGGACGGTCATGGGCTACTCCACCGCCAGGTCGGTGCGCACCGGGCGGCCCTGGATGGCGCGCCAGACGTTGGCCGGGGTGAGCGGCATGTCCGCGTGGCGGACCCCGAAGGGCGAGATGGCGTCGATGACGGCGTTCACCACGGCGGCCGGCGAGCCGACCGTCGCGGACTCCCCGACGCCCTTGGCCCCGATGGGGTGGTGCGGCGAGGGCGTCACGGTCTCGCCGAGCTCCCAGTCCGGGCACTCCATCGACGTGGGCAGCAGGTAGTCCATGAACGAGCCGCCGAGGTGGTTGCCCTCCTCGTCGAAGGCCATCACCTCCATGAGCGCCATGCCGACGCCGTCGGCGAGACCACCGTGCACCTGGCCCTCGACGATCATCGGGTTGATCCGCGTGCCGCAGTCGTCGACCGCGATGAACCTGCGGACCTTCACCTGGCCGGTGCCCGGGTCGACGTCGACGACGCAGATGTAGCAGCCGTAGGGATAGGTGAGGTTGGGCGGGTTGTAGACCACCTGCGCGTCGAGGTGGCCCTCGACGCCCTCCGGGAGCTCGAGGGCGCTGTGCGCGTCCATCGCGATCTCCTGGATGGTGCGGCCGCGCTCGGGGTCGCCCTTGACGTACCAGCGCCCGAGCTCCCACTCGAGGTCGTCCGGCGCGCACTCCAGTGCCGCCGCGGCGATGATGCGCGCCTTGTCGCGCACCTTGCGCGCGACCAGGGCGGCGGCCGCACCGGACACCGGGGTCGAGCGCGAGCCGTAGGTGCCCAGGCCGAACGGGGTGTTGTCGGTGTCGCCGTGGATGACGTCGACGTCCTCCGGCGGGATGCCCAGCTCGTGCGCGACGATCTGCGCGAACGTCGTCTCGTGCCCCTGGCCCTGCGTCTGCACGGACAGCCGCACCTGCGCCTTGCCGGTGGGGTGCACCCGCAGGTCGCAGCCGTCGGCCATGCCGAGGCCGAGGATGTCCATGTGCTTGCGGGGGCCGGCGCCCACGCCCTCGGTGAAGAACGAGATGCCGATGCCCATGTACTCGCCGCGGGCCCGCTTCTCCGCCTGCTCCTTGCGCAGCTCGTCGTAGCCGGCGATGCCCATCGCGACGCGCATCGTCTTCTCGTACTCGCCCGAGTCGTACTCCCAGCCCGTGGGGCTCATGTAGGGGAACTGCTCCGGCCGCAGCAGGTTCTTCAGCCGCAGCTCGGCCGGGTCCATCTTCAGCTCCTGCGCGAGGCAGTCCACGATGCGCTCGATGCAGTAGGACGCCTCGGTGATGCGGAAGGAGCAGGCGTAGGCCACGCCGCCCGGCGCCTTGTTGGTGTAGACCGCCTTCACCGTGCAGTGCGCGGCGGGGTAGTCGTAGGAGCCCGTGAAGATGTGGAAGAACCCGGCCGGGTACTTCGTCGGCTGCGCGGTGCCGTTGAACGCGCCGTGGTCGGCGAGCACGTCCACCTTCACCGCGAGGATCTTGCCGTCCTTGGTCGACGCGATCGAGGTCTTCATGTGGTAGTCGCGGGCGAATCCCGTCGACATGAGGTTCTCGCTGCGGTCCTCCATCCACTTCACCGGCTTGCCGGTGACGATGGAGCCGACGATCGAGCAGACGTAGCCGGGGTAGATCGGCACCTTGTTGCCGAAGCCGCCGCCGATGTCCGGGCTGATGATCTGGATGTTCTGCTCCGGCAGGCCGGCCACGAGCGCGTAGACGGTGCGGTGCGCGTGCGGCGCCTGCGTGGTGGTCCAGAGCTTGAGCTTGCCCGTGACCGGGTCCATGTGGGCGACCGAGCCGCAGGTCTCCATCGGCGCCGGGTGCACGCGCGGGTAGAGGATGTCCTGCGTCACCACGACGTCGGCGGAGGCGAACGCGGCCTCGGTGGCCGCGGCGTCGCCGGCCTCCCAGTCGTAGATGTGGTTGTCGGTCTTGCCCTCCTTGTCGTCGCGGATCACCGGCGCGTCCGGGTCGAGGGCGCGCTTGGCGTCGGCGACGACCGGCAGCGGGTCGTACTCAACGTCGATGAGCTCGAGCGCGTCGCGCGCGATGTAGCGCGAGTCGGCCACGACGAACGCGACCTCCTGGCCCTGGAACCGCACCTTGTCCGTGGCGAGCACGGCCTGGGTGTCGTAGGACAGCGTGGGCATCCACGCGAGGCCGAGACCGGCCAGCGTCTCGCCGGTGATGACGGCGTGGACGCCGGGCAGCGCCTCGGCCGCCGAGGTGTCGACCGAGATGATCCGCGCGTGCGCGAACGGGCTGCGCAGCACCGCGCCGTGCAGCATCCCGGGCAGGTTGAGGTCGTCGACGTAGTTGCCCTGGCCGCGCAGGAACCGCGCGTCCTCCTTGCGGTGCATGCGGCCGAAGCCGATGGGGTTGCCGCCCGCGCTGATGGGGGCGTCCTCGACGGCGGTCATGCGGTCACCTCGCTCGACGTCTGGGCCGGGTGGTCCGCGGCGTTCTGGATCGCCGCGACGATGTTCTTGTAGCCGGTGCAGCGGCAGATGTTGCCGGAGATGCCCTCGCGGATCTCCGCCTCGGTGGGGTGCGGGTTGCGGTCGAGCAGCCAGCGGGCCTGCATCATCATCCCGGGCGTGCAGTAGCCGCACTGGAGGCCGTGGCACTCCATGAACCCGGTCTGCACGGGGTCGAGCTCGCCGCCGGCGGCGAGGCCCTCCACGGTGCCGACCGACTTCCCGTCGGCCTGCACGGCGAGCATCGTGCAGCTCTTCACGGTGTCGCCGTCGACGGTGACCGTGCAGGCGCCGCAGTTGCTGGTGTCGCAGCCCCAGTGGGTGCCGCGCAGCCCGAGCTCGTCGCGCAGGAAGTGCACGAGCAGCATGCGCGGCTCGATGTCGCGGGAGTGCTCGGTCCCGTTGACGGTGATCGTGACCTGCATGTCAGGCTCCCTGGCTCGCGGCGGCGGCGCGCCGCAGCGCGCGGAGGGTCAGCTCGTAGGCGAGGTGCTTCTTGTAGTCGACCGGCCCGCGCTGGTCGGCGCTGGGCTCGACCGAGTCGGCCGTGGCGCGCGCCGCGGCGGCGAGGTTCTCCTCGGTGGGTGCCTGGCCGGTGAGCGCCGCCTCGCCCTCGGGCGAGCAGAAGTGCGTGGCGCCCACCGCGGCCAGGCCGATGCCGCAGTCGCTCACCACGCCGTCGGCGACCACGACGTACACCCCGGCCGTGGCGACGCCCCAGTCGCCGGCGCGGCGCTCGACCTTCTCGTACGCGGAGCCCGCGCCCGGCCGGATCGGGTAGCGCAGCTCGGTGAGCAGCTCGCCGGGGCCCACCACGGTCTCGTAGGGGCCGAGGTGGAACTCGCGCGCCGGCACGGTGCGGGTGCCGCCCGGCCCGGTGATCACCGCCGTGGCGCGCAGGGCGCTGGCCACGGCCGACATGTCCGACGCCGGGTCCGCCTGGCACAGCGAGCCGCCGATCGTGCCGCGGTTGCGCACGATGGGGTCCGCGATGAGGTGCTCCGCCTCGCGGAAGACCGGGTAGTGCTCCGAGAGGATGTCGGAGTCGAGCACGTCGCGGTGGCGCGTCATGGCGCCGACGACGATCTCGCTGCCCTCCACGCGGACCCCGGCCAGCTCCGGGATGTCGTTGATGTCGACCAGCGCGTCCGGCCGGGCCAGGCGCAGCTTCATCATCGGCAGCAGGCTGTGGCCGCCGGCGAGAGCACGTGCCTCCTCCCCCAGCGCGGCGAGCTTGGCCAGGGCGTCGGCGACCGAGGTCGCCTTCGCGTAGTCGACGGGGGCGGGGGTCTGCATGCCATCACCTCTCGAGAACGACGTCGGTCTCGGTGCATGTGCTCGGTGCGTGTGCTCGGTGCGTGTGCTCAGTGCGTGTGCTCCGTGCCTGCGGAGCTCCGTGACGTGTTCGACGAACACGACCGCCCCCGGGTGCCCGCCGCGCCAGTGTCCGTCAGGCCACGACCGTCGCGGGGCGAATTGGGGGAATCAGCGACGTCGGACGATCCAGATGATCACGCCCACCACGACGGCCACGCCGATCACGACCGGGATCGCGCGCTTGAGGACCGGGGCGCCGGCGGTGCCGAGCAGGTCGATCGCCTCGTCGGCATGGGGGCGCGGCGGCGCGGCGACGGGCGCGGGCGCGGCCGGTTGGCCGCCCTCGGCCCCCTCGGCGGCCGGGGCCGCGGCCTCGGGCTCGCCGGCCCCGCCGCCCATCGTGGCGGCCAGGTTGTCGGCGAACTGGTCGACGATGCGGCCCGCGACGTCCTGCATCACGCCTCGGCCGAACTGCGCCGCCTTGCCGGTGATGGAGAACTCCGTGGTGATGTCGACCCGGGTGCGGTCCGGGGCCTCGGCCACCAGCACCGCCGTGACGGTGCCCTTGGCCGTGCCGGTGCCCTTGGTCTCCTTGCCCGACCCCTCGATCACCAGCGTGTGGCTGGCCTCGTCGCGGCTGACGAAGTGCGCCTGGCCGGCGAAGGTCATGGCCACCGGTCCGAGGCGCACCTTGACGTTGCCGGTCATGTCGTCGCCCTCGTGCGAGGTGAGCGTCGCGCCGGGCATGCACGGGGCGAGGCCCTCGACGTCCTGGAGCGTGGTCCAGGCGGTGTCGATGTCGGACGGGACGACGAACGAGTTCTGCAACTCCATGGGTGCGCTCCGAGGCAGGGGTCGTCGGGCCGGACCGGGGTCGGCGCACCGGTCGTCGGGATGGGGGCGACGCTAGACCGCGGCGGCACGGGCCGCCACCGGACCGGGAGCGCCCGGCTGGTCGCGCGCCGGGCGTCGGCACCGGCGCAGCCGCGGCGTCCCGCAGAGCAGAACCGCGGGCGGGCTCAGCCGCCGATGGCCGACATCGGCCGGCTGGGCTGGATGAACCCGATGTCGTTGATGCCGTGGCCGGGCAGCTTGTCGGCGATCACGCGCCGCAGCCGGCGCTCGATCTCGGCGCGCAGCGCGTCGGGGTCGGCCGCGAGCGTCTCGTCGCGCAGCGCGGTGCGCAGGTCGAGCTCGTCGCGGGCGAACAGGCAGTTGCGCAGCTGGCCGTCGGCGGTGAGCCGCACGCGGTCGCACGCGGCGCAGAACGGCCGCGTGACGCTCGCGATGATGCCGACCGTGGCGGGGCCGCCGTCGACGTAGAACTCCTCGGCCGGCGCGGAGCCACGGGACGGCACCGGGGTGAGGGTGTGGTGCTCGGAGAGCCGCTCGAAGATCTCGTCGGCGGTCACCATGGTGGAGCGCAGCCACACGCCGCTCGGGTCGAGGGGCATCTGCTCGATGAAGCGCAGCCGCCAGCCCTCGTCGAGCGCGCGCCGCAGCAGCGCGGGGGCCTCGTCGTCGTTGACGTCGCGCATGAGCACGCTGTTGACCTTGACCGGCGCGAGGCCGGCGTCCTGCGCCGCCTTGATGCCGGCGATGACGTCGTCGAACCGGTCGCGGAAGGTCATCGCACGGAAGCGCTCGCGGTCGAGCGTGTCGAGGCTGATGTTGACGCGGCGGAGACCGGCGTCGGCGAGCGGCCGCGCGAGGGTCGTGAGCTTGAGGCCGTTGGTGGTGACGCTGATCTCCGGCCGGTGCTCGAGCCCGTTGATGCGGCGCACGACGTCCACGACGTCGGCGCGCAGGAGCGGCTCGCCCCCGGTGAGCCGGATGCCGGTGATGCCGAGCGAGGTGGCGACGTCGAGGACGGCGATCAGCTCGTCGGTGGACAGGAGCGACGGCCCGGGCAGGAAGTCGGCGAAGTCGTTCGGCATGCAGTAGGTGCAGCGCAGGTTGCACCGGTCGGTGAGGGAGACGCGCATGTCGCGGTGCACGCGGCCGTAGGTGTCGAGCAGCGGCTCGGGGCTCATGCGCAGTTCACCCACTCGTCGCTGCCGTCGGTGAAGACCTGGTGCTTCCACACCGGGAGCCGGTGCTTGACCTCGTCGACGAGGTCGGCGCACGCGGCGAACGCCTCCTTGCGGTGCACGCCGGCGACCGCCGCGACCAGGGCGGCGTCGCCCACCTGGAGCAGCCCCACCCGGTGCAGCACCGCGATCGCGAGCACGTCGTGGCGCTCGGCCACCTCGCGCGCGACCTCGGCGATGACCGCCGCGGCCGTGGGGTGGCCCTCGTACTCGAGGTGCCGCACGTGCCGGCCGTCGTCGTGGTCGCGCACGTCGCCGGAGAAGGTGACCACCGCGCCCGCCGTGCGGCCGGCGACGAGCTCCTCGACGTCGCGGACGCTCACGGGGGCGTCCACGACGTCGGCACGACGCACAGCGGTCATGGAGGCATTATGTGACCGATGCCGTGCCGCCGCGCCTGCGGTTGCCGAACGGCGGACGCGACTCGTGAGCAGGAGCAGCCGTGCGCGAGGTCCTTCCGGCACTGATGGCCGCCTACGAGCGCGGCGAGGCCGTCGCGCTCGCCACCGTGGTGCGCACCTGGCGCTCGGCCCCGCGTCCCGCGGGCGCGTCCATGCTGGTCACCGAGGGGGGCGAGGCGGTCGGGTCGGTGAGCGGCGGCTGCGTCGAGGGGGCCCTGTTCACCCTCGGCGAGGAGGTCCTCGAGACCGGGGAGTGCCGGTTCGAGACCTACGGCGTCAGCGACGACGACGCCTTCGCCGTCGGCCTGACCTGCGGCGGGATCCTCGAGGTGTTCGTCGAGAAGGTGACGCCGCAGAGCTGGCCCGAGCTGCCCGGCATCTCCCGCAGCATCGCGGCCGAGGAGCCGGTGGCCGTGGCCGTCGTCGTCCGCGGGCCGGCGCACGTGGGCCGCCACCTCGTGGTGCGCGCCTCGGGCACGGAGGGGAGCCTCGGCACCCCCCGGCTGGACGACACCGTGGGGGCGGACGTGCTCGGGCTGCTGGAGTCCGGCCGCACGGGGTTCCTGCACTACGGGCCGGACGGCGAGCGGCTCGGTGACGAGCTCGAGGTGTTCGTGGCCTCGTTCGCGCCGGCGCCGCGCATGTACGTCTTCGGCGCGATCGACTTCTCCGCCGCCCTCGCGCGGGCCGGCAAGCTGCTCGGCTTCCACGTCACCGTGGTGGACGCCCGCGAGGTCTTCGCCACGCGCAAGCGGTTCCCGGAGGCCGACGAGGTCGTCGTCGACTGGCCGCACCGCTGGCTGTCCTCGGCCCCGGTCGACTCGCGCACCGTCATCTGCGTGCTCACCCACGACCCGAAGTTCGACGTCCCCGCGCTCAAGGTGGCGGTGGGCACGCCGGCGGCCTACATCGGGGCCATGGGCTCGCGGCGCACGCACGAGGACCGGCTCGTGCGGCTCAAGGAGGCCGGGCTGACCGACGCCGAGGTGGCCCGCATCCACTCGCCCATCGGCCTCGACCTCGGTGCCCGCACGCCCGAGGAGACCGCGGTGTCGATCGCCGCCGAGATCGTGCAGGAGCGGTGGGGCGGCACCGGAGGGCGGCTCACGCACTCCGACGGCCCCATCCACGCGGGCGCCCCGCGCTGAGCACGGGACAGCCGGGTCGCCGGGACGCCGTCATGGGTGCGACCGCGGGTCTGGTGCTCGCCGCCGGCGAGGGCCGGCGCTTCGGCGGACCCAAGGCGCCCTACGAGCTCGACGGCGTCCGGCTCGTCGACCGTGCCGTGGCGGTGCTGCGCGAGGCCGGCTGCGACCCGGTGGTGGTGGTGCTCGGCGCGTGGCTCGGCGAGGTGCCGGGCGCGCAGGTTGTGCGCAACGACGACTGGGCCACCGGCATGGGGTCGTCGCTGCGGGTGGGGCTGGACGCGGTGGCTCGCCACGACGGGGTCGAGCGCGTGGCCGTCACCCTCGTGGACCTCCCGGGCCTCACGGCCGAGGCGGTGCGGCGGGCGCTCGCGGGAGCGGCCGGCACCGCCGACGGCGCGCCCGCACGTGCGCTGGCGGTCGCGACCTACGACGGGCGGCGCGGCCACCCGGTGGTGCTCGGTCGCGCGCACTGGGCGGGCGCGGCCGCGAGCGCCGCGGGCGACCGCGGGGCGCGCGACTACCTCGCCACGCACGCCCCGGTGCTCGTGGAGGTGGGCGACGTCGCCTCGGACGACGACCTCGACGAGCGCCCCTGACCGTGCCGCCGCCGGCTGCTCGGGGCCGGGCCGGTCGTCGTGGGCGGAGCGCGCCTCGCCGTCGCAAGGCGACCACCTCGGGGCCGGGCCGGTCGTCGTGGGCGGAGCGCGCCTCGCCGTCGCGGGGCGGCGTCCGCACTCCCGGCGCACGACCCAGCGCGGTCCGCCGCGGACGTCGTCCTCGCCGGGCGCCGCGGCCCCGGCGCGGCCTACGCTCCCGGCATGACGCAGCTGCGGATCAGCGAGGTCGCCGCGCTCCTCCAGGTGAGCGACGACACCGTGCGCCGCTGGGCCGACGCCGGCCGGTTCGCGACCACGACGGACGACGCCGGCCGCGCGGTGGTCGAGGGCGCGGAGCTCGCGCGGTTCATGGCCGCCCGGGCCGCGGAGGAGCCCGCGCTGGAGTCGCCCGTGGTGAGCGCGTCGGCGCGCAACCGCCTGGTGGGGATCGTCACGCGCGTGGTGCGCGACACCGTGATGGCGCAGGTGGAGCTCCAGGTGGGCCCGCACCGGATGGTGTCGCTCATGAGCCGCGAGGCCGCCGACGAGCTCGGGCTCGAGCCGGGCGTGCTCGCCGTCGCCACGGTGAAGTCGACCAACGTCGGCATCGAGATCCCCGCCCACCGCTGAGCACCCGACCCCCTCGTCGTTACTGCCGGAACGACCGGATTCCGCGCCGGTTTCCGGTCGTTCGGGCAGTAACGACGGGGTCTGGCGGGTGGTCAGGGGCGGCCGGCGTTGAGGTGGCCGGTGGTGTCGCGCAGGGCGGCACCGCTGGTGGAGGCGCGCACGCTGAGCATCTCGGCCACGATCGCCACCGCGATCTCCGCCGGCGTGCGCGACCCGATGTCGAGGCCCGCGGGGCCGCGCAGCCGCTCGATCGACGCCTCGTCCACACCGATCGCGCGCAGCCGCTCGCGCCGCGCCGCCTGGGTGCGGCGCGAGCCGAGGGCCGCGACGTAGCCGACGCCGCCACGCAGCGCGCGGGCGAGCACCGGGCCGTCGACGTCGGCGCTGTGGTCGACCATGAGCACGCCGTCGCCGGGGCCGAGGGCGTCGACGGCGGCGAGGGCGTCGTCGAGGCCGGTCACCTCGGCCGAGCTCCACCCCAGCAGCGCGAGCTGGGCGCCGAGCGCGGTGGCGAGCGCGCCGCTGCCCACCACCACGAGGTGCGGTGCCGGCACGTAGACGCTCACGAGCATCCGGCCCGACGCCGTCTCGGCCACCGCGTCGGCGGGCTCGCCGCGCTCGAGCAGCGAGCGGGCGAGCGAGTCCGGCGAGTCCGGGTCGCCGTAGGCGGGGTCGCCCGGCGGCGCCGGGGCCCGTGTGGGGAGGGCTGGGTCGTCGAGCCGGGTGAGCACCGCGGTGGGCCGCCGATGGGCGAGCGCGGAGAGCACCTCGGGCGGCAGCGCCCCGATCGGCTGCACCAGGATGCTCGCGCGGCCGCCGCACGCGAGCCCCGCGCGCACCGCGGCGGCGTCGTCGAACTCGACGTCGACGAGGCCGCCCGCCGCGCTGCGGTCGAGCACCGCGGACAGGTCCAGCGACGCGGGTTCCACCGCCCCGCCGAGCAGCGACCCGGCCGCCGCGCCCGCAGCGCCGGGCCCCAGCAGGGCGACCTGGCCGGGCCAGCGCGCCCCGAGCCCGGCGGCCGCGGCCACCCGGGCGAAGGCGACGACGTCCCGCGCGCCCGACGGGTCGGACGGGTCGGACGGGTCGGACGGGCCCGGCGCGCCGGCGTCGGCGGGCCCGGCGAGGTCGTAGAGGGACGACACAGCGACCACCTCCGCAGTCGGTCCGAGCCTCTCACCGCCGGTCGCCCGGCGCTCGACGGCCGTCCACCACCGCCGACCCGCCGACCACCGATGCTCTCCGGAGAGCGCAGGTGCGTCCTCTCGTACGTTGTCGAACCGCAGATCAGGACGTACTCTCGGGAACCACACTCGACTGCGCCCCGCCCGCCGCGAGCTCCACCCCCCGCGCTGCGGCCCGGTCCGCGACCCGGGAGGACCCGTGGACGTCCGCCGCCCCCTCGCCCTGGGCCTGGCCGCCCTCACCCTCGCCGCCTGCTCGACGGGTTCCTCGACGTCGGCCTCGCCGGGGGCCGGCGGCTCCTCGGCGGGAGCGGCCCCGTCCGGGGCGCCGACCGGCACGATCACGGTGTTCGCCGCCGCCTCGCTGACCGGCTCCTTCACCACCCTCGGCCGCCAGTTCGAGGCGGCCCACCCGGGCACCACCGTGCGGTTCAACTTCGGCGGCAGCAGCACGCTGGCCGAGCAGATCACCCAGGCGGCCCCGGCCGACGTGTTCGCCGCCGCGAGCCAGACGACGATGGACACCGTCACGGGCGCCGGCCTGGCGAGCAGCCCGACGACGTTCGCGACGAACTCCCTCGAGGTGGCCACCCCGACCTCCCCGCACGTGCCGGTCACCTCGCTCGCCGACCTGGCCAAGCCCGGTCTCAAGGTCGTGGTGTGCCAGCCCGCGGTGCCCTGCGGCGCGGCCGCCCTGAAGCTGTTCGCGGCCAACAAGCTCACCGTGACCCCGGTGAGCGAGGAGGCCGACGTCAAGGCGGTGCTGTCCAAGGTGGCGCTCGGCGAGGCGGACGCCGGGATCGTCTACGTCACCGACGTGAAGGCGGCCGGCGGCAGCGTGGTCGGCGTGAGCATCCCGGCGGCGTCGAACGTGACCACCTCGTACCCGATCGCCACCATCGGCTCGAGCCAGAACCCCGCCCTGGCCCGGGCGTTCGTCGACTACGTGCTCTCGCCCGACGGCCAGTCCGTCCTGAACGCGGCGGGGTTCGGCTCGCCGTGAGCCGACGCGGGCGCCCGGTGACCGCGCCGCCGTGGCCGGTCGCGGTCCCGGCGGCGATCGCGCTCGCGTTCCTCGCGCTCCCGATCCTCGGCCTGCTGGTCCGCGCCCCGTGGGGCCGGATGGCGCAGATCCTCACCTCGCCGGCCAGCCTCGACGCGCTGCGCCTCTCGCTCGTGACCTCGACGTCGGCCACGGTGCTGGCGGTGGTCGTCGGCGTCCCCCTGGCCTGGGTGCTCGCGCGCGGCACGTTCGCCGGACGCCGCCTCCTGCGCGCACTGGTGACGGTGCCCCTGGTGCTGCCGCCGGTGGTGGGCGGCATCGCCCTGCTGCTGGCTTTCGGGCGCGCCGGCATCGTGGGGCAGTACCTCTACTCGTGCTGCGGGGTGTCGCTGCCGTTCACCACGCCGGGCGTCGTGGTGGCCCAGACGTTCGTGGCGCTGCCGTTCCTCGTGATCACGCTGGAGGGCGCCCTGCGCTCGCTGGACACCGGCCTCGAGGACGCCGCGGCCACGCTGGGCGCGGGCCGGCTCACCGTGTTCCGGCGGGTGACCGTGCCCCTCGTGCTGCCCTCCATCGCGGCCGGCGTCGTCCTCACCTTCGCCCGCGCCCTCGGCGAGTTCGGCGCGACCATCACCTTCGCCGGCAACCTCCAGGGCGTCACGCGCACGCTGCCGCTGGCCGCCTACCTCGGCCTCGAGACCGACCCCAGCGAGGCCGTGGCGCTGAGCCTGGTGCTGCTCGCGGTGTCGGTGGCCGTGCTCGTCGCGCTGCGCGACCGCTGGCTGCGCACGGGGGTGGCGTCGTGAGCGCCCGCCCGGCCGGGTCCGCACGCACCGGCGGCCTGGAGGCGCGCGCCGTCGTGCGGCGTCCCGCGTTCACCCTCGACGTCGACGTGCGCGTGGCGCCCGGCGAGGTCGTCGCGGTGCTCGGGCCGAACGGCGCGGGCAAGTCCACGCTGCTGCGCACGGTGTGCGGCCTGGTGCCGCTCGACGAGGGGTCCGTGCGGCTCGGGGAGGACGTCGTCGACGACCCCGCGCGCGGCGTGCTCGTGCCGCCCGGCCGCCGCCGGGTCGGCATCGTGTTCCAGGACTACCGCCTCTTCCCGCACCTGTCCGTGCTGGACAACGTCGCGTTCGGGCCGCGCTGCGCGGGGCGCGGGCGGGCGCAGTCGCGCGCGACCGCGCTGGCGTGGGTGGAGCGGCTCGGCCTGGGCGAGCTGCGCGACCGGCGGCCGGGCCAGCTCTCCGGCGGGCAGGCGCAGCGGGTCGCCCTCGCCCGCGCGCTGGCCGGCGACCCCGCCGCCCTGCTGCTCGACGAGCCCCTGGCCGCGCTCGACGCCGGCACCCGGCTGGACGTGCGGTCCGAGCTGCGCGACCACCTGCACGCCTTCGACGGACCCACGCTGCTGGTCACCCACGACGCCCTCGACGCCCTCGTGCTCGCCGACCGGCTCGTGGTTCTCGAGCACGGCGCGGTGACGCAGCAGGGCAGCGCGCTCGACGTCGCGCGACGCCCGGCCAGCGACTACGTCGCACGGCTCCTCGGGCTCAACCTGCTGCGCGGCACGGCGCACGACGGCGACGTGACGGTGGAGGGCGGCGGCACGCTGCACGTCGCCGACCGCGCCGTGCGCGGGCCGGTGCTCGTGGCCGTGCGGCCCTCGGCGGTCGCGCTGCACCTGCGCCAGCCCGAGGGCAGCGCGCGCAACGTCTGGGAGGGCACGGTCGAGGGGATCGAGTCGATCGGCGACCGGGTACGCGTGACGGTGGCCGGGCCGCCCACCGTGGTCGTCGACGTCACGTCCGCCTCGGTCGCGGAGCTGCACGTGCGACGCGGCGAGCGGGTGTGGCTCTCGGCCAAGGCGACCGAGCTCGAGGTCTACCCGGGCTGATCCCCCTTCGGGCCCCGGCAGCACGACGCCGCGACAGCCCGAGAGCCGTCGCGGCGTCGTGCCGTCCCCTGTCCGGTGGCTACAGCCCCGCCGCCTTGCTGACCGCGCGCTTGGTGAGCACTGCCGCGAGGTGACGCCGGAAGTCGGCGTCGGCGTGGGTGTCGCTGGTGGGCGCGGTGCCCTCGGCGGCCGACGCGGACGCCGCCGCGATGGCCTCGGCCGTGGCGGGCCCGCCGGTGAGGGCGGCCTCGACCGACGAGGCGCGCACCGGGCTCGGGCCCATGTTGGTCAGGCCCACGCGCGCCTCGGTGATGGTGCCGCCCTCGACCTTCACCGCGGCCGCGGCGCCGACGATCGCCCAGGCCTGGGCGGTGCGGTGGAACTTCTGGTAGTCGAAGCCCCAGCCCGCGCCCAGCTTGGGCACGCGGACCGCGACGAGCACCTCGTCCGGGCCGACCGCGGTGGTGAAGAAGTCGACGAAGAAGTCCGCCGCCGCGACGGTGCGCCGGCCGCCGGCACCGGCGACGACGAACTCGGCGTCGAGCACCCGCGCCACCGTGGGCAGGTCGCCCGCCGGGTCGGCGTGGGCGCAGGAGCCGCCGAACGTGCCGCGGTGCCGGATCGCGGGGTCGGCCACCTCGGCCGCGGCCTGCGACAGCAGGGGCGCGCCCGAGCGCACGAGGTCGTGGTGCATGACCTCGTAGGTGGTCACCGCCGCGCCGATGACGAGGGCGTCGCCCTCGTCGCTCACCTGGCGCATCTCGTCGACCGAGCTCACGTCGACGAGGACGGACGGCTGGTTGAGGCGCAGGCGCAGCACCGGCAGCAGCGACTGGCCGCCGCCGAGCACCTTCCCGTCCTCGCCGGCCGCCGCGAGCGCGGCGACCGCCTCCTCGACCGAGCCGGCCCGGACGTAGTCGAACGCTGCGGGGATCATGCCGCGCCTCCGTTCTTGGCGGCCTGCAGCGCACGCCATACGTTCTGCGGACTCGCCGGCATGAAGACGTCGTTGACGCCGAGGTGGCGCACCGCGTCGACGATGCCGTTGATGATGGCGGGAGTCGAGGCGATGGCGCCGGCCTCGCCGATCCCCTTGGTGCCCAGCGGGTGCGTCGTCGACGGCGTGACCGTGCGGTCGGTGTCGAACGACGGCAGGTCCGCCGCGCTCGGGAGCAGGTAGTCGCCCATGTTGCCGGTGAGCAGGTTGCCCTCGGCGTCGTAGAGCGCCCCCTCGTAGAGGGCCTGCGCGATGCCCTGCGCGAGGCCACCGTGCACCTGGCCCTCGACGATCATCGGGTTGATCTGCACCCCGCAGTCGTCGACGGCGACGTACTTGCGCAGCGTGACCTGACCGGTCTCGGTGTCGACCTCCATCGCCGCGAGGTGCGTGCCGTGCGGGTAGGAGAAGTCCATCGGGTCGACGGTGGACTCGCCGGACAGCGTGGGCTCCATGCCGTCGGGCAGGTTGTGCGCGGTGAACGCCTCGAAGGCGATCGCCTGGATGGTCGTGGACTTCTCCGGGTCGCCCTTCACCGCGTAGGTGCCCTTGTCGAACTCGATGTCGTCCGGGCTGACCTCGAGCTGGTGGGCCGCGATGAGCTTCGCCTTCTCGACGAGCCGCTCGCCCGCGGCCTTGATCGCCTGGCCGCCGACCGCGAGCGAGCGGGAGCCGTAGGTGTCCATGCCGTAGGGGGCACGCCCGGTGTCGCCGTGCACGACCTCGATGTCCTCGACCGGGACGCCGATGATGTCGCTGGCGATCTGGCTCCACGCGGTCTCGTGGCCCTGGCCGTGCGGCGACGTGCCCGTGATGAGCTCGATCTTGCCGGTGGGCAGCGCGCGGATCGTGCAGTGCTCCCAGCCGCCGGCGACGTACTTGAGCGCGCCCAGCGTGCGCGACGGCGCGAGCCCGCACATCTCGGTGAACGTCGAGATGCCGATGCCGAGCTGCACCGGGTCGCCCGCCTCACGGCGGCGGGCCTGCTCGGCGCGCAGCTCGTCGTAGCCGAAGAGCTCCATGGCCCGGGCGGTGGCCGCCTCGTAGTTGCCGGTGTCGTACGTGAGCCCCGCGATCTGCGTATAGGGGAATTCCTCGTGGGTGATCCAGTTCTTCTTGCGGAACTCCATCGCCTCCATGCCGAGCTCGGCCGCGGCCTCCTCCACGATCCGCTCGATCGCGTAGGTGGCCTCCGGGCGGCCGGCGCCGCGGTAGGCGTCGGTGGGCGTCTTGGTGGTGTAGACGCCCGTGCAGGTGAAGTCGAGCGCCTCCATCTTGTAGATGCCCGAGTACATGAACATCCCGAGCAGCGGCGTGCCCGGCGTGATGATCTGCAGGTACGCGCCCATGTCGGCGAGCAGGTCGACCTTCATGCCGAGGATGCGGCCGTCGTTGGTGACGGCGAGCTCGATGTCCTGGATCTGGTCGCGCCCGTGGTGCGTGGCGAGCATGTGCTCGGTGCGCGTCTCGGTCCACTTCACCGGCCGCTGGAGCTTCTTGGCCAGCACCACCGCGAGGACATCCTCGCGGTAGATCTGCAGCTTCGCCCCGAAGCCGCCGCCGACGTCGGGCGCCACCACGCGCAGGTTGTTCTCGGGGATGCCGGTGAGCAGCGCGAGCAGCACGCGCAGCACGTGCGGGATCTGGGTGGCCGACCACAGGGTGATCTCGTCGCTCATGCCCATCGGGGCCGCCACCACGGAGCGGGGCTCCATCGGGTTGGGGATCAGCCGCTGGTTGATGAAGCGGCGCTTCACCACGCGGTCGGCTTTGGCGCGCACGGCCTCGTAGTCGCCGCACGGCATCTTCGCGACGTAGCACTCGTTGGTGCCCATGTCGGCGTGCACGAGCGGCGCGCCCGGCTTGAGCGCCTCCTCCATGTCGACGACGGCGGGCAGCGGCTCGTAGTCGACGTCGATGAGGTCGAGGGCGTCGGTGGCGAGGTACTGCTCGGTGGCCAGCACGACCGCGACGACGTCGCCGCCGTACTTGACCTCGTCGACGCAGATGGCCGGGTAGTGGCTCATCTTGATGTCGTCGGTGACCGGCCACACGCAGGTGGAGCCGGCCAGCTCGGGGAAGTCCTGCCCGGTGAAGACGGCCACGACGCCCTCCGCGGCGCGGGCCGCGGTGGTGTCGATGCCGAGGATCTTCGCGTGCGCCATGGGAGCCCGCAGCGTCGCCATGTGCAGCGTGCCGGGCAGCTGGATGTTGTCGGTCCAGTTCGTCCGGCCGGTGAGCAGCCGGGTGTCCTCCTTGCGGCGGTCGGCCCGCCCGATCGCGGGGCCGTCCGTGCGCATCGTCGTCTCGGTCATGTCCTCACTCCCCCCGCATCTCGGCGGCGGCGGTGGCGACCGCCTTGACGATGTTGTGGTAGCCGGTGCACCGGCAGAGGTTGCCCTCGAGGCCGTGCCGGATCTCCTCCTCGGAGGGATCGGGGTTCTCGCTGAGCAGGTCGACCGACGCCATGACCATGCCCGGGGTGCAGTAGCCGCACTGGAGGCCGTGGCACTCCTTGAACGCCTTCTGCACCGGGTGCCACTCGCCGTCGGAGGTCAGGCCCTGGATGGTGGTGACCGACTTCCCGTCGACCTGGACGGCGAGCACGCTGCACGACTTCGCGCTGCGGCCGTCGATGAGCACGGTGCACGCACCGCAGTTCGAGGTGTCGCACCCGATGGGGGTACCGACCAGGCCGAGGTCCTCGCGCAGCCAGTGGACGAGCAGGCGGCGCGGCTCCACGTCTCCGTGGCGCAGGACTCCGTCGACCGTCACTCCGATATGGGTCATCGTCGACTCTCCGGGATGGGACGGATGGGGAACGGGCCGACCACCCGAGCGGTCGCGCCGTGCGGCGCACGGTACCCCCCGGTCGCGCACGCCGCGCGGCAAACGACGAAGGGTCGACACGTGCGGACGCCGCCGTCCCGCGCACCGGGACCCCGGCGACACCCGGGCCGGCGGGCGCTACGCCGAGACGCCGGCCCGGCCGCGACCGAGCCGCTCGCGATAGCCGAGGAGCACGCGCATCATGCCGAGCCCGACGACGCCGACGAGGTCGTCGCCGCGGCGGTAGCCCACGACGCACTCCGCGCCGAGGTCGCCCTCGAGCAGCACCGCGCCGTCCGGGTCGGCCAGCCCCGGGTAGCCGAAGGACTGCAGGTGCACGTCGTACTGGTCGGACCAGAACGACGGCAGCGGTGCCCACTCCCGCGCCACCACCTCGTCGTAGGACCGCCCGGCCAGGTAGGCCGCGAGCACCTCGCCCGCGCGGCGGCCGCTGTCCGTGGGCAAGCTCCAGTGCTCGACGCGGTGGGCGTCGTCGTCGAACCGAGTGTTCGGGAAGCGCGCGATGTCGCCGACGACGGCCACGCCGTCGAGCGGTGCGCCGTCGCGCAGGGGCCGCAGCGCGGCGTCGGTGCGCACGCCGTCGGCGAGGTCGAGGCCGTTGCCCGCGAGCCACTCCACGTTGGCGCTCGTGCCGACCGCCTCCACCACGACGTCGGCGGGCACCTGGGTGCCGTCGCCGAGCTCCACCCCCTCGACCACGTCGTCGCCGAGGAACGCGGCCACGGTGACGCCGAGGCGGAAGGCGACGCCCCGCATCTCGTGCCGGCGGCGCAGCTCGGCGCCCAGCACACGGCCGAGGGGCCGCTGCATGGGGACCTCGTCGAGCGCCACGCACGTGACCTCGCAGCCGAGGCCGCGCGCCGACGCGGCGACCTCGCAGCCGATGAACCCGGCGCCGAGCACCACCACGCGCGCGCCGGGGGCGAGGGCGACGCGCAGCGCGATCGCGTCGTCGAGGGTGCGCACCACGTGCCGGCCCGCGGCCGCGCTGGGCGGCGGGCCCGGCACCTCGAGCCGCCGCGCCCGCATACCGGTGGCGGCGACGAGGACGTCCCAGCCGAGTCGCTCCCCGTCGGCGAGGACCACCGTGCGGCCGTCGAGGTCGGCCGCCACCGCGCGCACGCCGTGGCGCCAGGTGATGTCGGCGGCCTCGCGGCGCACCCGGAAGGCTAGGCGCTCGTGGTCGAGCTCGCCGGCCAGCGCCTCCTTCGACAGCGGCGGCCGGTTGTAGGGCGCCCAGTCCTCCTCGCCGAGCACGACGAGCTCGCCGTCGAACCCGGCTCCGCGCAGCGCCTCCGCGGCGCGCAGGCCGCCGAGGCCGGCGCCGACGACGAGCGCGCGCGCAGCCCCGGTCACCGCGCGATCCTACGGAGCCGGCCGGCGCGGCCCTCGGGCACGGGGCGAGCACGCCATGACGCAGGGACGCGAGGACGCGCTCCGTCCGCTGCCGGGGGACCCTCCTGACCCTGCGACCGCTCTCCGGGCGTGGGACCCCCAAACTGGCGGGTCGACACCGGAATTCCCTTGCATGCGTCCCGCTGAGGGCTAGCGTCGAGCCCTGGCGGTGCTCGCTCGGGGACGCCGCCGACAGGGGGCGGTTCGACGTGGACGGTCGCTGGGCGCCGTCGCCCGCCGCGCGGGTGGCGCTGTACTACGTGGCGTTCGCCGCCGTGTGGATCCTGCTCTCGGACCGCGTGCTCGAGTGGGCGGTGCGCGACGCCGGCACGCTCAGCACCATCGGGTCGGTCAAGGGCCTGGGGTTCGTGTGCGTCACCGGCGGGGGGCTCTACGTCGTCGTCCGCCGCTACGTCCGCGACGTCGAGTCGGCCACCGACCACCTGCGGGCGGCGTACGACGAGACCCTCGCCGGGTGGGCCACCGCTCTCGACATCCGCGACCACTCCACCGCGGAGCACACCACGCGGGTCACCGAGCTCACGGTGGCCCTGGCCGAGCGCTTCGGCTTCGACGGCGACGACCTCGAGAACGTGCGCCGCGGCGCGACGCTGCACGACATCGGCAAGATGGCCGTGCCGGACAGCGTGCTGACCAAGCCGGGCCCGCTCGACGACGACGAGTGGGCGCTGATGCGCCGCCACCCGGAGCTCGCGGTGGAGATGCTGCGCAGCATCGACTACCTGACCCCGGCGCTCACCATCCCGTGGTGCCACCACGAGAAGTGGGACGGCTCGGGCTACCCCCGCGGCCTGGCCGGGGAGCAGATCCCGCTGGAGGCGCGGCTGTTCGCGGTGGTGGACGTGTACGACGCCCTCACCTCGGACCGCCCCTACCGCGAGGCGATGACGCACGAGGCCGCGATGCGCATCATCGACGAGGGCACCGGCAGCCACTTCGACCCCGCGGCGGTGGCGGAGTTCCGCCGGCTGCCGGCCGGGGGCACCCGGCCGGGGGACTGACCGCCCGGCGGCCCGGCCTCAGCTCAGGTGCACCGGCTCGACGCCGCTCTTGTGGCCGTCGTCGGCCCCGACGCCGGCGGCGCTGCGCACGGACGTGCGCCGCGCGGGGTCGTGCGGCAGCACGCGCACCACGGTGGACTTCGAGGTGGGGCAGTTGCTCCCCCGCGCCGTCGAGTCCAGCGGCACGAGGGCGTTCATCTCCGGGAAGTACGCCGCGGCGCACCCGCGGGGGGTCGGGTACTCCACGAGGCGGAAGCCGGCGACGATCCGCTCGGACCTGTGCTCGTCGACATGGACGACGTCGACCAGCGCACCCGCCTCGAGGCCGAGCGCGCGGATGTCGTCGGCATGCACCATCACGACCTCGCGGCTGCCGCGCAGGCCCCGGTAGCGGTCGTCGTGCCCGTAGATCGTGGTGTTGAACTGGTCGTGGCTGCGCACGGACTGCAGCAGCAGATGGCCCTCGGGCACCTCGAGCACGTCGATGGGACTCACCGAGAACTCCGCCCGGGACGACTCCGTGTCGAAGGTCCGGGAGTCGCGCGGCGGGTGGGGCAGGACGAAGCCGCCGGGGCGGGCCACCTTCTCCCCGTAGGCGGCGCAACCCGGGACGACGTGCTCGATGTGCTCGCGGATGCGCCCGTAGTCCGAGCGCATCGCCGGCCAGTCGATGCGCGTCCCGTCGGGCCGGGCGCCGAGCACGGCCTCGGCGAGGCCGCAGACGATCGCGACCTCCGAGCGCAGGTGCGGGGAGGCCGGGGCCAGCCGGCCGCGCGAGAGGTGCACCGAGGACATCGAGTCCTCGACGGACACGGCCTGCTCGCCGGTGGCCTGCACGTCGCGCTCGGTCCGGCCGAGCGTCGGCAGGATGAGCGCGGTGCGCCCGCACACGACGTGCGAGCGGTTCAGCTTGGTGGACACCTGCACGGTGAGCTCGGCGCTGCGCAGGGCGGCGTGGGTGACCTCGGTGTCCGGCGTCGCGGAGGCGAAGTTGCCGCCGAGGCCCATGAAGACGCGGGCCCGGCCGTCGCGCAGCGCCCGGATCGAGTCGACGACGTCGAGCCCGCGCTCGCGCGACGGCTCGAACCCGAACTCGTCGCGCAGGGCGTCGCCGAAGTGCTTCGGCAGCTTCTCCCAGATGCCCATCGTGCGGTCGCCCTGCACGTTGGAGTGACCGCGCACGGGGCACAGGCCGGCACCGGGCTTGCCGATGTTGCCCTGGAGCAGGGCGACGTTGACGATCTCCTTGATCGTGGCCACGGCGTTGCGGTGCTGCGTGATGCCCATCGCCCAGCACACGACGGTGCGGTGCGACTCGGCGAGCATCCGCGCCAGCTCCTCGATCCCGGCGCGCTCGAGACCGGTCGCGCGGCGCACCTCGGCCCAGTCGAGCGAGCGCACGTGGGCGGCGTAGTCCTCGAACCCGTGCGTGTACCTCTCGATGAAGTCGTGGTCGAGCACCGGGTCGCGGCCGGCCGCGAGGGCCTCGGCGTCGGCCTCGAGAAGCAGGGCGCCGAGGGCCTGGAACAGGGCCAGGTCCCCGTTGACCCGGATCGGGAGGTGGAGGTCGGCGAGCTCCGTGCCGATGCCCGACAGGCCCCGGGGGGTCTTGGGGTTGCGGAACCGGAACAGTCCCGCCTCGGGGAGCGGGTTGACCCCCACGATGCGCGCGCCGCGCTTCTTGGCCTCCTCGAGCGCGAGGAGCATCCGCGGGTGGTTCGTGCCGGGGTTCTGACCGCAGATGACGATGAGCTCGGCCTCGTGGATGTCCTCGAGCGACACGCTGCCCTTGCCGATCCCGATCACCTCGGCCAGGGCGACCGAGGTGGACTCGTGGCACATGTTCGAGCAGTCCGGCAGGTTGTTGGTGCCGAAGGCGCGGGCGAAGAGCTGGTAGGCGAACGCGGCCTCGTTCGACGTGCGGCCGCTGGTGTAGAAGACCGCCTCGTCCGGCGAGGCGAGCGCGTGCAGGTGCTTCGCGATCAGCGCGAAGGCGTCGTCCCACGAGATCGGCCGGTAGTGGGTGTCGCCCTCCCGGCGCACCATCGGCTCGGTGAGCCGGCCCTGCTGGCCCAGCCAGAACTCGTCGCGGCCCTCGAGGTCCTCGAGGGGGTGCTCGGCGAAGAACTCGCGCGTGACCCGCGCGCGGGTGGCCTCCTCGGCGACCGCCTTCGCGCCGTTCTCGCAGAACTCGACGACGCTGCGGTCCCCCGGCCGGGGATCGGCCCACGCGCAGCTCGGGCAGTCGAAGCCGTCCGCCTGGTTGAGCCGGCGCAGCGTCCGGGCGGTGCGCGTGACGCCCATGGACCCGACCGCGCGCCGGGTGAGGAGGGCGATCGCGGGGATGCCGACCGAGTCGTGCTTGGGCGGCTCCTGCTGGACCTGCGGTCCGGGGCCGTCGGCTCCGTGGTCGGCCCGGGGTCCGTCCGCCCCGTGCCCGTCCGCCCCGTGCCCGTCCGTCCCGTGCCACTGGTCCGCCATGGGCGCGCGCCTACCCGGCGCGAGGACGACGAAACCGGAGGAACCGGACGGATCGCCCGGCGGGCGGCCGCCGGTTCGGTTCAGGGCCGGATGCGCGGTCGCGCCTCCCGGGCCAGCCGGGCCCAGCGGCGGCGCTCCTCCTGCGCGAGCCGCACGTCCTGCTTGCGGGCCAGGAACGCCAGCTCGCGCTGGAGCTTGCGCCACCCGGCCAGCCGCGACTCCTCCACGAGGCCGGCGTCGATGGCGGCGAGCACGGCGCAGCCGGGCTCGGTGTCGTGGCGGCAGTCGCCGAAGCGGCAGTCGCGGGCCAGCTCCTCGAGGTCGGCGAAGGCGGCGTCGAGGGCGTCCTCGTCGGCCCACAGCGCCAGCTCGCGCATGCCGGGGGTGTCGAGCACGAGCCCGGCGTCGGGCACCCGCACGAGGTGGCGGGCGGTCGTGGTGTGCACGCCGCGGTTGTCGTCGCGCACGGCCGTGGTCGCAAGCAGCTCGTAGCCCACGAGCGCGTTGACGAGGGTGGACTTGCCGGCGCCGGAGGGGCCGATCACGGCCAGGGTGACGCCCTCCGGCACGAGGGCGCGTACCGCGTCGAGGCCGTCGCCGTCGTACGACGACACAGCGAGCACCTCGGCGCCCACGGCCACGCCGTGCACCGTGGCGAGCACCTCGTGCACGTCGTCGGCGAGGTCGGACTTGGTCACCGCCACGACGGGCGTGGCGCCGGACTCCCAGACGGCGGTGAGCTCGCGCTCGAGCCGGCGCGGGTTCACCGAAGGGACGGGCGCGCACACGAGCACGACGTCGACGTTGGCCGCGACCACCTGCTCCTCGGTGCGCTCGCCGGCGACCTTGCGCACCAGCGACGTGCGCCGGGGCAGCACGTGCTCGACGACGGAGTCGTCGCCGTCGCGCCCGGAGAGCAGCACCCAGTCGCCGGCGACGGGCAGGGTCGAGGCGGCGCGGAGGCGGCCGCGCACGCCGACGACCCACTCGTGGTCGCCGTCGTGGACGCGCCACGCGTCGCGGCCCTGGAGGGTGACGCGCGCGGGGCGCAGGTGCAGGTCGGGGTCGGGGACGGCGCGGACGTCGTCCCAGGAGAGGTCCCACCCGAGGGCGGGCAGAGCGAGGGACACCATGACTCCAGCACGGCAGGGCGTCCGGGGACGCCGAGGGAGGGGGACGGGCCGGAGTCGGGCGCCCGGGCGCGGACCGCGGAGGGTCAGGCGCCGTACTGGGCGGGGACGCCGGCAGGCTCGAGGACGGTCATCGCAGCCTCCCGGGGATCCGTGGCACGGCGTCGCACCGTGCGTCCGTCGCCGACGCTACGCCCGGGGCGGCCGCGCCGTCGCGCGCGTTTACGGTCGTCGCTTCGGTCGGGTCAGCGCGGACGGGCGCGGCCGGCGTGCCAGCGCTCGACCAGCGCCGGCACCTCCACCTCGAGGTAGGCGAAGAAGTCGCGCATCTCGGCCAGCCGCGCGCCGGCCTCGGTGCCCGGCCCCCCGACGGCCCGGACGCCGTCGGCCGCCATGCCGGCGATCTGCCGGTAGAGCGGGTTCTTCGTGGCTGTGGCGACGTACCACGCGTCGTCGGGCAGCACGTAGCGGTCGCGCCGCGACCCGGGCACCCGCACGCGCTGCACCAGGCCGAGGGCCACCGGGTACTTCAGCGACGTCGAGATGGCCGCGGGGCTGACCTGGAGGCTCTCGGCCAGCTCGGCCGCGGTGAGCCCCTGCTGCTCGGTGACCATGAGGGCGGTGATGATCCGCCCGCTCATCCGGGGGAAGCCGTAGGTCTCGAACAGGGCCGCGAACTGCTCCACGACGTGGGCCACCTGCGCCTCGTCCCGGCGCGCCCGACGTGGTCCGGCCATCCTGGAGACCCGCCCCTTTCATGGAATTAACACAGTTGTGAAGCGAGTGTAGCGTGGCCCTCATGGCTGCGGTGGTCGAGATCTCGGGTCTGGTCAAGCGGTACGGCACGACGGTGGCCCTCGACGGGCTGGACCTGTCGGTCGAGGAGGGCGAGGTCCACGGTTTCCTCGGCCCCAACGGCGCGGGGAAGACGACGACGCTGCGGGTGCTGCTGGGCACCGCGCGGGCGGACGCCGGCCACGTCCGCGTGCTCGGCGGCGACCCCTGGACCGACGTCTCGTCCCTGCACGCCCGGCTCGCCTACGTGCCCGGCGACGTCAGCCTGTGGCCGTCGCTGACCGGCGGCGAGGTGATCGACCTGCTCGGCCGGCTCCAGGGCCGCCACGACCGGGCCCGGCGCGACGAGCTGGTCGCGCGGTTCGACCTCGACCCCACCAAGCGGTCGCGCTCGTACTCGAAGGGCAACCGGCAGAAGGTCGCCCTCGTCGCGGCGCTGGCCGCCGACGCGGAGCTGTACCTGCTCGACGAACCCACCAGCGGGCTCGACCCGCTCATGGAGGAGACGTTCCGCGAGTGCGTGCGCGAGCTGCGCGACCGCGGCCGGTCGGTGCTGCTCTCGAGCCACATCCTCAGCGAGGCCGAGGCGCTCTCGGACCGCGTGAGCATCATCCGTGCCGGCCGCGTGGTCGAGACCGGCGACCTGGCCGGCCTGCGCCACCTCACCCGCACCTCGGTCTCGGCCACGGTCGACCGGGTGCCGGACGGGCTCGCCGGGATCGACGGCGTGCACGACCTCGCTGTGCTCGACCGCACCGTCACCGCGCAGGTGGAGCCGCACGGGCTCGCGCCGCTGCTGGCGGCGCTCTCGGCCGCGGGACTGCGCTCGCTCACCAGCCGGCCGCCGACGCTCGAGGAGCTGTTCCTCCAGCACTACGGCGTGGGCGCGGCTGCATCGGCGGGGCAGGGCGGCACGGACGGGGCCGGGGTGGACGACCGTGCGTGACGAGCTCGCGGGCTGGCTGACGCTGCTGCGCCTCGCGCTGCGGCGCGACCGGGTGCTGCTCAGCGCCTGGGTGCTCGGACTGGCCGCCATGGCCGGCTTCTCCGCCGCCGCCACCGTCGACCTCTACCCGACGGAGGAGTCGCGGGTGCAGGCGGCGGAGACCATCAACGCCTCGGCCGCCGTCGTCGCCCTCTACGGCCGGATCTACGACCCCACGTCGCTGGGCGCCGTCTCGATGGTGAAGCTGACCGCCCTCGGTGCCGCGATCGTGGGCATCGTCATGCTGTTCGTGGCGATCCGCCACACCCGGGGCGAGGAGGAGCCGGGCCGCCTCGAGCTGCTCAGCGGCGGTCGGCTGGGCCGGCTCGCGCCGCTCACGGCCGCGCTGGTGCTGATCGTCTCCTCCTGCCTCGTGCTCGGGGTGCTCACGGCGCTGTTCAACACCGCCGCCGGGCTGCCGTTCTCCGGCTCGCTGGCGTTCGGCCTGGGCTGGGCCGCCACCGGCATGGTCTACGGCGCGGTGGGCCTGGTGACCGCGCAGCTGGCGACCGGCGCGCGCGCCGCCCGCGGGCTCGGGCTGGTGGTCGTGGCGGTCACGTACGCCCTGCGGGCCGTGGGCGACCTGGCCGAGCCCGGGCCGTCGTTCCTGTCGTGGCTGTCCCCGATCGGGTGGAACCAGCAGCTGCGCGCGTACGCCGGCGACCGCTGGTGGGTGCTGCTGCTGCCGCTGCTCGCCGTCGCGCTCCTGGTGCCCGCGGCGTACGCGCTGCGCTCGCGCCGCGACCTCGGCGCCGGCCTGCGCGAGGACCGGCCCGGCCCGGCGACCGGCCGGCTCGCGAGCGTGGAGGGTCTGGCCTGGCGGCTGCACTCGCGCGTGCTGCTGGCGTGGGCGGTCGCCTTCGTCGTGTTCCCCGCGCTGCTCGGCTCGCTCGCCGGCAGCGTCGACCAGCTGCTCACCTCGCAGGCGATGCGCGACTTCTTCGCCTCCCTCGGGGGCACGGCCGCCCTCGTGGACGTGTTCCTCGGCGCCGAGATCTCGATCATGGCCGCGATCGCCGCGGCATACGGGATCAGCGCCGCCGACCGGATGCGCGCGGAGGAGTCGGAGGGCCGCGCCGAGCTGCTGCTCGCGACGCCGGCGACCCGGGTGCGGTGGGCCACCGGCCACTACGCCGTCGCCCTCGGCGGGTCCGCCCTGCTCCTGGTGCTCGCCGGCCTGTTCGCCGGCGTCACGGCCGCGGCCAGCGTGGGCGACCGCACGCTGGTGGGCACCGTGCTCGTGGCGGCGCTGGCCCAGGTGCCGGCCGCCTGGGTGGTGACCAGCCTGGTGATGCTGGCCTTCGGCTGGCTGCCGCGCGCGACCGTCGCCGTGTGGGGCCTGCTGGCCGCCTTCGTGGTGGTGGGCGAGTTCGGCTCGCTGTGGAAGCTGCCGGAGTGGGTCATGGACCTCTCGCCGCTGCGGCACGCGCCCTCGCTGCCCGTCGGGGCCGACGGCGTGGCCCCGGTGCTCTGGCTGCTGCTGGCCACCGTCGTGATCTCGGCGCTGGGCTACGTCGGCTGGCGCCGGCGAGACCTCGTCGCCTGACCCCCGCCGGCACCCCGGGCCGACGCGCGGGACCCGCTGCCCTTGCGCTTGTTACCGACCGGTAGCATCATGAGTTACCGGTGGGTAACCACCGGACCGGGCGGGAGCCCGCGGCCGACCGCCCGACGGCGGACGGGCGTGCCGGCGTCGTCACGGATCGACGGCGCACCGACACCGCACCAGACGAGGCGAGGAGCCATGGGTCACTACAAGGCGAACCTGCGGGACATCGAGTTCAACCTGTTCGAGGTCTTCGGCGCGCAGGACCGGCTCGGCACGGGTCCCTTCGCGGAGATGGACGTCGACACCGCGCGCGAGATCCTCGCCGAGGTCGAGCGCCTGGCCGAGGGTCCGCTCGCCGCGTCGTTCGCCGAGGCGGACCGCACGCCGCCGGTCTACGACCCGGTCACGTGCACCGTGACGATGCCCGAGGGCTTCAAGGCGTCCTTCCGGGCGCTCATGGACTCCGGCTTCTGGAACCTCGACCTGCCGCGCCACCTCGGCGGCCCGGGCGCCCCGGCGTCGCTGCGCTGGGCGGCCAGCGAGATGCTGCTCGGCGCCAACCCGCCCGCGTTCATGTACATGTCCGGCCCGGGCTTCGCCGCGATCCTCGACCACCTCGGCAACGAGGAGCAGAAGCGCTTCGCGCGCGTCATGATCGAGCGGCAGTGGGGCGCCACGATGGTGCTCACCGAGCCCGACGCCGGCTCGGACGTCGGCGCCGGCCGCACCAAGGCCGTGCAGCAGCCCGACGGCTCGTGGCACATCACCGGCGTGAAGCGGTTCATCTCCTCGGCCGAGCACGACATGGCCGAGAACATCGTCCACCTCGTGCTGGCCCGGCCCGAGGGCGCCCGCGGCGGCACCAAGGGCCTCTCGCTGTTCGTCGTGCCGAAGTTCCACTACGACCTCGAGACCGGCGAGCTCGGCGCGCGCAACGGCGTCTACACCACCAACGTCGAGAAGAAGATGGGCATCAAGGCCTCGACCACGTGCGAGCTCACCTTCGGCGAGAAGGAGCCCGCGATCGGGTGGCTCGTGGGCGACGTCCACGACGGCATCGCGCAGATGTTCAAGGTGATCGAGTACGCCCGGATGATGGTGGGCACCAAGGCCATCGCCACGCTCTCCACCGGCTACCTCAACGCGCTCGACTACGCGAAGAACCGCGTGCAGGGCGGCGACCTCGCCACCTTCTCGGACAAGGACGCCCCGCGGGTCACCATCACCCACCACCCCGACGTGCGGCGCAGCCTCATGCTGCAGAAGGCGTACGCCGAGGGCATGCGGGCCCTGGTGCACTTCACCGCCTACTACCAGGACCAGGTGGAGCTCAACCTCGCGGGCGCTCCCGCGGAGGTCGACCTCGACACCGCCGAGCGCATGAACGACCTGCTGCTCCCGATCGTCAAGGGCGTGGGCTCCGAGCGGTCGTACGAGCAGCTGGCCCAGTCGCTGCAGACCCTCGGCGGCTCCGGGTTCCTCCAGGACTACCCGATCGAGCAGTACCTGCGCGACTCCAAGATCGACACCCTCTACGAGGGCACCACCGCGATCCAGGGCCTCGACCTGTTCTTCCGCAAGATGGTGCGCGACCAGTTCTCCTCGCTCACCCGGCTCGCCGGCGAGATCCAGGACTTCGCCAAGGGCGACGCCGGCAACGGCACGCTCGCGCGCGAGCGCGAGATGCTCGGGCAGGCGCTCGAAGACGTGCAGGGCATCGTGGGCGCCATGGGCGGCTACGCGATGAAGTCGCAGTCGGACCCGCGCGAGCTCTACAAGGTGGGACAGAACACCACCCGCCTCCTGCTCGGCCTCGGCGACCTCATCCTGGGCTGGCTGCTGCTGCGCCAGGCGGCCGTCGCCGTCACCGCGCTCGGCGGCTCGCCGTCGGAGTCCGACCGCGCCTTCTACCAGGGCAAGATCGCGGCGGCCCGGTTCTTCGTCGCGCAGCGCTTCCCGGTGCTGGCCGCGGAGCGCGCCGTGGCCGAGGCCACCGACAACGACCTCATGGACCTCGACGAGGCCGCGTTCTGACGCGGCGCACCGACGCGCGGCGCGCGACCCCCGCGGGCGCACAGCCGCACCACGACGAGGACCGTCCCGGGAGGGCGGTCCTCGTCCGCGTCCGGGGCGAACGCACGTCACTGGTGAAACGGTCGCTTCCAGCGCCGGGAAGCGACCGTTTCACCAGTGACATCGCGGACGGGCGCCGGCCGGGCGACGCGGGGCGCCGGCGGCCGATACTGGTGACGCCGGCCCGCGCCGGCCGGCCTGACGCCGAGGAGGTCGCCATGACCGCCGCCGAGATCGTCGAGCTCGCCCCCGGCACCGCTGCCGGCGTCGAGGCCCACGTGCCCGTCCCGGAGCTGCCGGCGTTCTTCGCCCGGGCCCTGCCCGAGGCGATGGCCGTGGCGGCCGAGCAGGGCGCCGCCGTGACCGGCCCGCCCTTCGCCCTCTACCCCAGCCCTCCGGGCACCCTCGTGCACGTGGTGGCCGGGATCCCGGTCGACCGCGCCGTCACCCCGCAGGGCGACGTGGTGCCGGTGGAGATCCCGGGGGGCCCGGCGATCGAGGGCGTCCACGAGGGCAGCTACGACACGATCGCCGCCACCTACGAACGGCTGCTCGACGCCGCGCACCGCGAAGGCCGCGAGCCCGCCGGCCCCATGTGGGAGTACTACCTGACCGACCCGTCCCGTCAGCCCGACCCCGCCGACTGGCGCACCCGCGTCGTCGTCGCCCTCCGCCCCTGAGCGGCGGGCCGGCCTCCCGGAGCCCCGTCGCGGCTCCAGGTGATCGGAGCGGCTGGGAGGATGGCGGGGTGGACGACCCGGGCGGCCTGCTCACCGACGACGTCGGGCACTGCGTCGACCTGCTGCGCGCGGGAGGGCTGGTCGCCCTGCCGACCGAGACGGTGTACGGCCTCGGCGCCGACGCGGAGAACCCGGACGCCGTGGCGCGCGTGTACGCGGCCAAGGGGCGGCCGGCCGACCACCCGCTGATCGTGCACCTCGCGGACGCCGCGGCCGTCGACGACGGGTGGGCGGTCGACGTGCCGCCGTGGGCCCGGCTGCTGGCGGCCGCGTGCTGGCCGGGTCCGCTCACGCTCGTGCTGCCGCGCGGGCCGCGGGCGGGGCTGCACGTCACCGGCGGGCAGGGCACCGTCGGCCTGCGGGTGCCCGCGCACCCCGTGGCCCATGCACTGCTGAGCGCCTTCGGCGGCGGGGTGGCCGCGCCGAGCGCCAACCGCTTCGGGCGCGTGTCGCCCACCGACGCCGAGCACGTGCTCGACGAGCTGGCCGGCGTGCTCGAGCCCGGCCGCGACGCCGTGCTCGTCGGCGGCCCGAGCGAGGTGGGCGTGGAGTCGACCATCGTCGACTGCACCGGGCCAGCACCGCGGCTGCTGCGGCCCGGGGCCGTCGGCGCACTGGAGGTGGAGGCGGTCACGGGCCTCGACCTGGTCGCACCGGACGCCGGCGTGCGCGCCCCCGGCACGCTCGCGGCGCACTACGCGCCGAGCGCCGAGATCGTGCTCGCCGACGCCGCAGCCGCAGCGGGGGCGGTCGCCGCGGCCGCGCCGCCCGTCGGGCTGCTCGCGCCGGCGGACGTCGACGCGCCAGTGGGAGCCGTGCGCCTGGCCGCGCCCGCGGACGCCGCGGCGTACGCGCGGGCGCTGTACGCCGCGCTGCGCAGGGCCGACGTCGAGGGCCTGCGCACCGTGGTGGCCGTGGCCCCCGAGGGGGGTCCGCTCGCCGCCGCGGTGCTCGACCGGCTGCGCCGGGCGGCCGTGGGCTCCGCGCGCCACTGAGCCCGTGAGCCGCGCGGGCCCGTCCGGGGGAACCCCGTGTGGGCGGGAGTCAGATCGTTAGTTATGCTAACGGTCGTGTCACCGAGCCCCTCCGTCACCGCCGACCTGGCGCACGACCTGCGCCTGGCCGTGATGCGGCTCGCCCGGCGCCTGCGCCAGACCCGCGCCGACCACGGCCTCGGCCTCGGCCAGCTCTCGGTGCTCGCCACCCTCGACCGCGGCGGCCCCATGACCGCGGGCGCGCTCGCCGCGCTCGAGCAGGTGCGGCCGCCCTCGCTCACCCGCACGCTCACCCACCTCGAGGACGCCGGGCTCGTGGTGCGCAGCCCCGACCCGGACGACGGCCGCCAGGTGGTCGTCTCGCTCACCGACGAGGCGCGCCGGCTCGTGCACGAGGACCGGCGGCGGCGCGACGAGTGGCTGGCCTCGCTGATGCGCGACCTGACCCCCGAGCAGCGCCGGGTGCTGGCCGAGGCGCTGCCCCTGCTCGAGGGGATGGCCGACTCGTGACGCCGATGTTCCGCGCCCTCTCGGTGCGCAACTACCGCCTCTACTTCTCCGGCCAGGTGCTCTCGAACGCCGGCACGTGGATGCAGCGCGTCGCGCAGGACTGGCTGGTGCTCGACCTGTCGGGCTCCTCCGGCGTCGCGCTCGGCATCACCACCGGCCTGCAGTTCCTGCCCTACCTGCTGTTCTCGCTGTGGGGCGGCACGCTGGCCGACCGCTTCGACCGCCGGCGCCTGCTGCTGACGACGCAGGCCGCGATGGGCGCGCTCGCCGTCGTGCTCGGTGTCATCACGCTGCGCGGCAACGCCACGGTCGAGCTCGTCTACCTGCTCGCCTTCCTGCTCGGCGTCGCATCGGCCATCGACAACCCGGCGCGGCAGGCGTTCGTGAACGAGATCGTCGGCCCGGACTCGCTGCACAACGCGATCTCGCTCAACAGCGCGTCGTTCAACCTCGCCCGGCTGGCCGGCCCGGCCCTCGCCGGGCTGTTGGTGGCCCTCATCGGCAGCGGCTGGGTGTTCGTGCTCAACGGCGCGTCGTTCGTCGTCACCATCGCCGCGCTGCTGCTCATGCGCCCGGCCGAGCTGTTCCCCCAGGTGCGCCAGCGCGGATCGGTGCGCTTCGTCGAGGGCCTGCGCTACGTGCGCGAGCGGCGGCACCTGGTGCTGGTGCTCGTGATGCTGTTCGGCGTCGCAACGTTCGGGCTCAACTACCAGCTCACCATGGCGCTCATGGCGCGGCAGCAGTTCCACCTCGGGGCCGCCGAGTTCGGCCTCATGTCCACGGCCCTGGCCGCGGGCGCGCTGGTCGGGTCGCTGCTGGCCGCGCGGCGCCACCACGTGTCGCTGCGCCTGGTCGTCGGCGCGGCGCTGGCCTTCGGCGGAGTCGAGGTCCTCGTGGGCCTCTCGCCGAGCTACCCCGCGATGCTGCTCTCGCTGCCGTTCGCCGGCGCGCTGGCCATGACGTTCACGACGTCGTCGCAGAGCTACCTGCAGACGCACGCCGACTCGTGGGTCCGCGGACGGGTGATGGGGATCTTCACCCTCGTGTTCTTCGGCGGGACTCCGCTGGGCGCACCGGTGATCGGCTGGGCCGCCGACGCGTTCGGCCCTCGCTCGGGCCTCGTGGGCGGCGGTCTGCTCACCGTGGCCTGGGTGGTGCTCGGCGCCCTCTACTACCGCGGCAGGCGTCCGGGCCCCGGCGTCGTCGACGACCCGCCCGACCTCGTCGGCACCGGCGCGGCGCCCGAGGGCACCGGCTCGCCGGTCTGAACCGGCGGCATACAGTTCCGGCGTGGCCCAGACGAAGTCGCGCAAGCCCCGCCCCACCCTCCCGGCTCCGCCGGAGGCGATCGACCCCGGTCCCTCGCGCTCCGTGCGCGTGCGCCGGTGGCTGCGGCGCCGTCGGCCGAACTGGCTGGGCCTGGTGGGCGCCGTCCTGGCCTTCGGTGCGGCGCTGACCCCGTCGCTGCTGCCGCGGCCGTGGCTGTTCGAGGGCGTCATCGCCGGCGTGGGCGCGGCCATCGGCTACGGCACCGGGGTGCTCCTCAGCTGGCTGGTCCGCAAGCTGCCGCTGCCCGAGCCGTCGGCCACGGTGCGCACCTGGGCCTGGCGCGGCCTCGCGGTGCTGGGCACCGCCTTCGCGGTCTACTTCCTGCTCCTCGGCGTGGGCTGGCAGAACGAGGTGCGCGAGCTCGTCGGCGAGCAGGACGAGGGCCTCGACACCGCGCTCGTGGTGGGCGTCGTCGCGGTGCCGGTGGCCATCGGCTGCGTGCTGCTCGGCCGCGCACTGCGCCGGCTCACCCACGGCGTCGCCTGGCTCATCGACAAGCTGCTCCCGCGCGCGGTGTCCGTGGCCCTGGCCGTCGTCCTGGTCGCGCTGCTGGTGTACGGCGCGGTGGCCGGCGTGCTGTTCCGCGGCTTCGTCTCGGTGATGAACAACGTCTACGCCTCGGACAACGCCGCCACCGCCGACGGCGTGACGGCGCCCACCTCCCCGATGCGCTCCGGCGGCCAGGGCTCGTTCGCGCCGTGGGACACGCTCGGCTCGCAAGGCCGCAGCTTCGTCGCGGGCGGGCCCACCGGTCAGCAGATCGCCGACTTCTCGGGGACCACCTCGAAGACGCCGATCCGCATCTACGTCGGCCTGGACACCAAGCCGACCGCGCAGGAGCGCGCCGCGCTCGCCGTGCAGGAGCTCGAGCGCACCGACGCGTGGTCGCGCAAGGTGCTCGTCGTCGCCGGCACCACGGGCACCGGCTGGATCGAGCCGCAGGCGGTCGACTCCCTCGAGTACGAATGGAACGGCGACACCGCGACCGTCGCGATCCAGTACTCCTACCTGCCGAGCTGGATCTCCACCCTCGTCGACGTCGACAAGGCGCGCGAGGCCGGCCAGGCGCTCTTCGACGCCGTGTACGCGGCGTGGTCCAAGGAGCCCGCCGCCACCCGGCCGATGCTCGTCGCCTACGGGCTGAGCCTCGGCTCGTTCTCCAGCCAGTCGGCCTTCACCGACGCCGCCGACATCACCTCGCGGACCCAGGGCGCGGTGTTCGTCGGCTCGCCCAACTTCAGCCAGCCGTGGGGCCAGATCTCCGCGGACCGCGACCCGGGCAGCCCCCAGTGGCAGCCGATCTACGCCGCCGGGGCCAACATCCGGTTCGCGAGCTCGCCCCCGGACCTCGACCAGCCGACCACGCCGTGGGCCGACCCCCGCGTCGCCTACCTGCAGCATGCCAACGACCCCGTGGTGTGGTGGAGCCCGGCGCTCATCGCCCAGCAGCCGGACTGGCTCGCCGAGCCGCCCGGCCCCGGCCGCACGCCGACGATGCGCTGGTACCCGGTGCTGACGTTCCTGCAGGTGACGGTGGACCAGTTCGTGGGGGTCGACGTCCCGCAGGGCCAGGGCCACAACTACGGCACGGCCATGCCGGCGACCTGGGCCGCGGTGACCCAGCCGCCGGGCTGGACGCAGGCCAAGACCGACAAGCTCACCCAGCTCATCGCCGGGATGCCCACCGGCTGACCGGAGTGGTCACGCGGCCTCGCGCGAGGGTTTCCGGTCCACCCCCGGGCATCCGCACTGCGTCGAACGGGACTACGACGGCGGGAAGCCGTTGTGGGAGCGACGAGGACGCCGGGCCAACCGCAGCCTCCAGGAACTCACAACCACCCTCTCACTTGAACCGAGACTCTCAAGCGACATGGCCCGATAAACGGGGGGCCGGACATTGAAGCGCCCCGGGTTCTCTGCCGCTCCTATGCGGGTTGCGGCTCTCGGGTGAGGGCCGTGTAGTGGGCTTGCTCGAACTCTTCGGGGGTCAGGTAGTCGAGGCTACTGTGCAGGCGCCGGTTGTTGTACCAGTCGACCCAGCCGGCGGCGGTCCACTCGACGTCGGCGATGGTGCGGTAGGCGCCGGGGTGGAACACGGTGGTGCGGATGGCCTCGGTCTTGAACAGGCCGATCACGCACTCCATCAGGGCGTTGTCGTAGGCGTCGCCGACGCTGCCGATCGAGGGTCGCAGGCCCTCGAGGTCGAGGTGGTCGGTGAACTTGATCGAGGTGTACTGGCTGCCGGCATCGGAGTGCCCGATCAGCTGACCGGGCTCGACCGGGTGGCCCTCGCGGCGGCGAGCCCAGGTCGCCATCCGCAGCGGGGTCATGACCAGCTCGACGTCCTTGCTGGGCGCGCAGTGCCAGGCCACGATCTTCTGGGCGAACACGTCGACGACGAAGGAGACGTAGACGAACCCGGCCCAGGTCCGGACGTAGGTGAAGTCCATGACCCAGGTCCGGTTCGGGGCCGCCGCGGTGAAGTCCCGGTTGAGCAGGTCACCGGCGCGGCGCCCGTCCTTGCCCGGGATCGTGGTCCGCACCCCCTTGGACCGCCGGACTCCCCTGAGACCGAGGGCTTTCATGGCCCGGTCCACCGCCCCACGCGACACGGTCGGCATCGAGCGGCGGACCAGGCGGGTCATCTTCCGACGCCCGTAGAGGCCCTCCGGGGTCAACCGGCGCACTCCCTCGGCGTCGAGGGTCCAGGCCAGGTCACGCACCAGGTCCATCACCTGCGCGTCCGAGACGGTGCGGGCCGCGACGACCTGAGTGGGGCTGGCCCAGGACCGGTAGGTCCGTGCGGCGACCTGGCAGCCCTGCTCGCGCAGGACCCGGCAGATCGACTCGACCGCATGACCAGCCTCGCGGCACTCGTCGACGAACGCGACGATCAACGATTGCGGGGGTCGAGCTCCCCCGCGAAGAAAACCGACGCCCGACGCAGGATGTCGTTGTCCTCCTCGAGCCGGCGGACCTTGGCCTTCAGCTCCCGGATCTCCGCCAGCTCCTCACTGGTCGCACCGCGACGCTGCCCACCATCAACCAGCGCCTGGGCATACAACCGGCGCACGGTCTCAGCGCCCACCCCGTTGCGCTTGGCGATCGCCTCCGCCGCCGCGGTCGGGTTCGGATACTCCGAGACGTGCTCCAGCATCTGCTGGAGACAGCGCTCCTTCACCTTCGGATCGATCTTCTTCGGCACGAGGCCATCCTCCTGGACTCAGAAGGAGACGGCATCAAACCTGGGGCGCTTCATGATCACCAGTCCAGGTTCAACTTGCCGGCTCGGTAGGAGCGCAAGGTGTACTTCGCACTGACGGCATGGAGGCCAGAGCCCGATTCGAGCGATTCCAAGATTGGGACTGCCCGGTCTGGAGCCCACGCCAACGTGTCCGAAGCGGCGATCAGTTGCACTCCGGGACGTGGGTGCTCCATGAGCGCCTGGATGCCCGCTCGTCCCTCCTTCGTCTGCCTCAGCTGCTTTGCCAGGCCATGTGCGGCATCGAACCGGGCGTTCGCCTCCGTGGGGTTGTCCTGTGACTCGTCCCAGTCCTCGAGGGCGCGCTGGTAGCGGGCCAGAAGCACCTCGACCTCAGGACCGTTCGATGCCGTAGGCGGGGTCACTGCAGCACTCCGGACGCGATCTGGCGGAGAACGTCCATGCCGAACTGGTACTGGTCCTGGAAGCTTTGGCCAGTGAGCCAGTCGCGCACCGTGCCGCCCTCGGTGAACGGCTGCTTGGTCGAGTAGTAGTTGGCCTTGAGCTGGTTCGCTCGGGCGCTCACGGGGTTCATGTTGAACGGGTTGTGGATCTCCTCAGGAGCAAATCCGCTGCGGCCGATCTGTGACTGTTCAACCACGTGATCGAAGACATTCCCCTCGCCGGGTGAACCCATCGCCCGCTTGGCCGCGCTGAAGGACGAGTAGCCCTCGGGGAGCTCGGCTGCGGTTTCTGCGGCAGCGTCGGCCGATGCGGCGGACCGGGCTGTTGCCGTGAAGTCAATGGCCTCCGTCGAGATGGCTTCACCTGCTACAACGGCGCCGGCGCCGAGGCTCAAGATGGATCCGAGGGCGATCCCCGCGTCGGTGCCGTTCTGGTAAGCCGAGGAACTGGTGTCGGCTCCGCCCCACTGCTCGAGCGCAGCGTGCGCCTGGTCGATGAGGTCCGCTTCCCAGTGATTTATCGGAGTGGGGAACGCGTGGTTGATCATCGCCAGGAAGCCAGGTCCAAGTTGCCAGGCGCCGTTGGCCATGCCCTTCAAGTAGTCGCCGAGGCTGCCGCCGTAGATGGACTTGTGGTAGGAGGTGTCCGTCAGCACCAGCGACGGCATTTGAGACCTGGTGAGGAAGTCCTTCTGATTGGCGCCGTCCCCGTGCTCGATCCCAGCGATCATTAGCCCCGTCGGGTCGGAAAGGGTGGCGGGTGAGTCTCCTCCGTAGGCGTAGGCCGAGGCGGATGACGCAGGGGCGGAAGCCGCCATGGGGTCGGGTGCGAGGAAGATCCCGAAGCTGGGGCTGTAGGTGCGGGCGGAGTCGCTGAGGAGACCGGTGGGGTCTTCGACTTGTCCGAGGAAGCGCCGTTGTCCGCTGAGGGTGTCGCCGGTGCTGGTGATTTGGGCGCCGTAGGGGGTGGTGTAGCGGCGGGTGATGGTGTTGGCGCCGTTGATGTTGATGGCGGGGGTGTTCTGGATGTCGGAGGCGGAGATGACGGCGGTGGTGTTGGCGGTGCGGACCGCGACGGTGGCGCCGCCTTGGTGGATGTAGCGGACGTAGCTGAGGGTTCCGCTGCTGTTCTTGCTGATCTCTTGGTCGGGCAGGAACAGGGTGGTGTTGGTGGTGCCGTCTTGGCGTTGGATGCGGCTGCCGTCGACGGCGTAGGAGTTGGTGCTAGTGGTTCCGCCGGCGGTGGTGGTGGCGGCCATGCCGAACGGGTCCCAGGTCAGGGTGGTGGTGCCGAGGGTGGTGACGCGTCCGGCGGCGTCGGGGGTGACGGTCTGTCCGCCGATGGTCGTGGGCAGGTTCGGGGTGCTGCCGCCACTCGGATAGGCGTAGTTGGTGGTGGTGCTGGTCTGGTAGTTGGCGAGGCTGGTGATGTCGCCGGCGTCGTCGTAGGTGTACTGGTAGCTCCAGGGGACGGGTCCGGTGCCGGCGGTTCCGTAGTTGATGCCGTTGCAGGCTGTTCCGCTGGTGGAGCTGGTGGTGCGTGCCCCGGTCAGGCGCCAGTAAGCGTCGTAGCCGTAGCAGGCGGTCTGGTTGGTGGTGGTGTCGGTGACGGAGGTGAGGTTGCCGACGGAGTCCCAGTGCAGGGTGTCGTGTTCGGCGGTGGTGCTGGCCGAGGCGAGTTGGATGTCGGAGACTCGCCGGTCCCCGGGCGTGTACTGGTAGGTGCGGGTCCAGGCGGTGGCGTTGGGCTGGTAGGTCCGCGTCGCGAGCTGGCCGGTGTTGGTTTGGCTGGTGGCGGTGACGTAGGTGGTGGTGTTGGCGCCGAGGGTTCCGGTGACGGTGGTGGGGTCGCCGTAGGCGTCGTAGCCGTAGGCCACGGTCTCGCTGGCCGCGCCGGTGGTGTCGGGGTAGGTGACGGAGGTGGTCTGTCCGGCTTCGCCGGTGGTGTAGCTGGTCGGGTAGCTGGTGGCGAAGCCGCTGCCGCTGGGTGGTGTGACCGTGAGGGTGGCAAGGCGCCCGGCATTGTCGTAGGCATAGCTACGGTTCCAGTCGCCCCCACCCGAGGTGCTCTTGTCTGTGGCCAGGAGGCCAACCGCGCCGGTGGCGTCATAGGTCCAGCTGCGCACGGTCGACGAGCCTGCCTTCACGTCCGTGGGGCGACCGGCCTTGTCGTAGTCGTAGGTCAGCGTCGAGGTGGGGCTGGTGACGGTCTCGTAGTGCGTGCCGTCCGGGGTGCTGGGGGTCTGGTCGTAGACGGTGGTGGTGGTGCCGGCGTCAGCGCTCTGCACGGAGACGGGTCGCCCGGTCCAGTCCGACTCGGTGGTCGAGGACGGGGTGGCTCCTGCGGTGGTGGCGGGGGTGGTTCGGGTGACGCGCAGGTCCCCGGCGGAGTTGTAGTTGTAGGTGTAGGTGACGTGCAGCGCGGATCCGGTCCCGTCGGGCTGGGCGTAGGTGTCGACGGGGCGTCCGAGGGCGTCGGTGTAGGACGTGCTGCCGCCGCCGGTGGCGGGGGTGCTGGTGGATCCGACTGCGGTGTAACTGGTGGTGGTGGATTCGGGTTGGCCGTCGGACCCGGTGACGATGGCGTTGGAGGAGTAGGTGGCGACCAGGGTGGGGCGGCCGAACTCGTCGTAGCTGGTGCGGGTCTCGTCCAGGGCGTTGGAGGCGACGAGGGCGAGGCTGAAGTAGCCGCCGGGGGTGCCGTTGACGTTCGCGGGAGCGATGCTGTTGGACACCAGCCCGTCCGCGTTGTACCAGTTCTTGGTGACCAGGGCGTGGGTGGTGGCGCCGGGGTTGACCTTCTGGGTCTCCAGGGGCTTCCCGAACCCGGTGTAGAAGTCCCACTGGGCGACCATGGTCGGGGTCGACCCGTCGGTGATGCGGGTATCGGTCTCCACCCTAGCGGGGTCGCTGCCGGCGTTGGTGTAGGTGTAGCGCATGTTCGGCGCCGCGGTCGCGGTCTGACAGCCGGGGGCGTCGAGGATGCTGCTGGGGTTCTGCGGCAGGTAGACGCACAGCAGCCGGCCGAGGTTGTCGTACTTCAGCGTGGTCACGTGCCCGGCCTGGTCGGTCACGGTGGCGGGCTGGTTGACGTGGGTGTCCAGGGTGGTCGAGCTGGTATGGGACAGCGGGTCGGTGACCGTGACCGAGTTCGGCCAGCCGCTGGTGGGGCTGTAGGCGGTGGTGGTCGTGGCGCCGTAGGGGTTGGTGGTGCTCGTGGCGCGCCCGTGCACGTCGTAGGCGGTCGTGGTGGTCAGTTTCGCGCTGCTGGCCTTGTAGGCGTCGACCTTGGTCGGGTCGCCGGCCGTGGCTGCGGTGAACAGGCTGGTGTGCCCGTCGTAGTAGGTGTCCGATTCGCCGATTAGCGTGCCGCCGGCGGAGCCGACGGCGCAGGTGGACCCGACGGTCTGCTTGAACGACTTCACCCGAGCCGGGTCGTTGAAGTCTCCCGAGGGCAGGAGCGCCGCGCCGGTGGCGTACTCGGTGGTGGTGCACATGTAGTTCGCGGTCCCGTCCGCGGAGTACGCGGGGGACAGGCTCGACCCGGACACCGACGCGTTGGTGCGCTCGCTGGTCAGGCGCCCGTCGACGTCGTAGCTGCGCACCAGGGTCGTGTCCCGTGAGGCGAAGCCTTCACTGGTGGCGGTGTCGGCCACGGTGTTGACCATCAGGTAGGCGACGTGGTCGTACTGGGTGCAGTAGTTCGGGTCGTTGGGGTCTCCATGTGTCGCCGCGGTGGCGTACTGGTAGGTGACCGTGCTGTTCGCGACGCCGTTGCTGCGCAGCTGGCTCACGACCGCGGTGCGGCCCTCCAGATAGGGGTAGTCGGTGTAGCCGTTGACCAGCGGCGCGGAGTAGGTGCAGCCGATCCCGGTCTTCTTATCGCCCTGCATCCCGCGGAACACCTGGTAGGAGGTGGAGTGGCTGCCGGTGTCCACGCGCACGTTGCGGTAGCCGCGCCAGTCGCTCCAGGTCCGCTTGTCCGCGTACCCGTTGCTGGCGTCCTTGGGGCCGAGCGCGGCCGGGATGTCCTGGAAGTGCCAGGCGGCGGAGTCGTTGTAGGTGTAGGTCGAGACCACGTCCGGGACCGACCCGGCCGCGGTCGTCGACTCCGAGACTGCGACACGGCTCACCGTGTACTTGTAGAACACCCCGTACCCGGGTGCGACGCCCGGCGGGGACCACCACGTCGGGTAGCAGCGTGTGGCCTGGGTGTCCCACGTCGTGATCGCATCCGGACAGCTCGTGTCCGTGTCATAGGTGATCCAGGTCCGGCCACCGAGCTCGTTCTGGATCTCCCGGACCCGGTAGTGGTTCATCGGCGGGACGCTGGTCGTGGTGTCACGCCGGTTGGCCAGCAGACCGGTCGACCCGTCCTCACCCACGCTGTAGAACTTCACCGCCGGCAGCGCGATCTGCCCGGTGACCGCGTTGTAGTCCGCCGCCGCCCACGTGCTCTTCCACGTGAACGTGGACGGGACGCCGATGTGCTGCACCTGGGTCAGCCACAGCGACGCACCCGTCCCGTCACCCGGGTCGGGGAAGGTGTAGAAGAACCGCTCCAGCCACACGGCCTGCGTGCCGCTGTGGGTGGTGAACGCCCCGATCTGCCGCAACAGCTTCTGCGTGAAGAACGTCGGCGCCTCCTGCGAGGTGGAGCAGTAGGTCTGCGTCGACCAGCACAGCTGATCCGTCGGCACGTCAGGTTCGTCGGTGGCATCCGATGCGCAGTTGTTCCAGTTCGTCGTCGAGGTACCTGCCTGGTTGGAGCAGCGCTTCTCGTAGTCGAACTTCACCGACACCTGCACCGTCGTCCCGGGCGAGGAGGAGTCCTGCCCGTAGTCGATGCGGTTGAGCTGCGCGGCCCGGTCATAGATCTGGTGGAAGTGGTTCTGCCCCATCGACCGGTAGTAGCCGGCTTCGTTGTCGTAGTAGTACGTCGCCTGCACCCCGTGGGTGTCCACGACCCGGTCCAGGTACCACCGGTAGGCAAGCGTGCACCACGTCGCCCCTCCCGAGCAGGCCGACGACCCACCATCGACCGGGACGGTCAGCACCGAGTTCGTCGCCGCACCCGGTGTTCCACCCGGCTTCTCATGCCCGAACCCGTACCAGTACTGCACACCATTGGGATCAGTGACGATCCAGTACTCGCCCTTGTCGTCGGTGTTCGACGTGCCGTTGCCGCTATCGGTCGAGCGGCGCTCCACAGTCCAGCCCTGATCGCTCTGCAGGCGCCAGTCCGTCCCGGTCTGCAGCTGCACCATCGGCGTGGAGGACGCACCGTTCACCAGGTGCACCACCTCCAGCCCCGGGTAGCACAGATCCCCATTCGAGGGGTTACTGCTCAGATAGGAGTTGCACGGCGCGAAGCTCCGCTCGATATACGGGGCACCCAGCTCCCAACCCACCCCGACCGTGCTCGACTGCTGATTCGCCGCGAACGTCATCCCGTCGACCTCAGCACTGGAGTACTGCAACGACAGGGCCGGCGCGGACCCATACGGCGGCGCCGGCATCGGCACCGGACGCGACCAGTTGTAGTCGCCCGACCCGATCCCCACCGTCCAATCACCCGAGGCCTGCAGCGATGTTGCCGTGTACCCACCGTTCGGACCCGTGCCCGACGCCTGCGTCGCGTACACCGTCGTCTGCGTCAAGCTCGATGACGTCGACGGGTCCGACGGCAGCGACGCCGGTCGCAACGCCGCCGGAAGCCGGTCACCCACACCCGACACGGCCGTCGCGGACGGATCGGCATCCACCGACCCATCCACCGTGATGACACCCGCAGTCGTGTCATTGCTCACGATCGGGACCGGCGTCCCCTCCGAACACGCCGGATCGTCCGGCGTCGTCAACACACACCCCGGATAGGCGAACACCTGCAACCGCGACGCCCACCCCGCACCCCACCGAGCACGGAACGCCGAATAGTCGATCGACAGATCCGCACTGCCCCGTGCTGCAACGCCGTCCGTGCGATGGACCATGAACGCCAGGCCCTGAGCACCCGTCAACGCCGCCTTCGCCTGCGTCAACACCTGCACCGCAGCCGAACTCACCGCAGTCCCCGGCGCAGCCGCCTGCGGAGGCATCACCGACACCACACCGGGCTGGCGAGACGCAATCACCACCTGCGCGAACGACCCCGCAGCAGGCAACACCCACGAACCAGGCCGCGCAGACACCGACGCCGGATCCACGGGCTGAGACGGCACCACCGGGGTCTCAGGTATCGCGGCAGGTCCACCCGACACGGACGACCCCGCAGATGCAACTACAGAAGCCGCTACCGCGTATCCGTCGTCGCCCACGAACGACCACATCAGCGCCAGCGCCACACCCAGCGCCGTCGCCACCAGCATCCGCGAACGAGCCCAACGAACCAGCCAGCCGTGCCATGACGCCATGAGATCCCCCGAGCTCGCGTGCGCTGATGCTGCTGAGCGAACACAACCAGCGCTCCGGCCAAGGGTCAAGCACGTGCGAGCCGTTGGACGGGGAGCCGCTCGAAGTCGCGCGGTGGGTGGCTGCGTGTCGAGCGAGCCGGCATCGTCGGAGCGGCGCTGCGCTCAGTGGCCGACGAGCAGCTTGACGCCGATGACGGCCGACGCGAGCACGAGCACGCCCACGACGTAGCCGAGCGCGCGCACCCGGCTCGCGGTGACCCGCGCGGACCGGTAGCCCACCGCCGCGACGATGAGCACGAGCAGCAGCTCGGACACGAGCAGGCCAGGGTCCTGCCCGAGCAGCAGCACGGGGAGCGCCGCGAGCACCGCCACGGGCAGGCCCCCCGTCGCCTGTGCCGTCAGCACCTCGACGCTCTCCGGCGTGAGCAGCCCGCCGTCGACCAGGCGCGAGGACATGCGGAACGCGAGGTGGTGGGCCAGCACGAGGCCGATGCCGGTGCCGAGCACCACCGCGGCGGCGTGCAGCCGCTCGTCGGTCGCGGCGACCGGCAGGGCGAGCAGCACCGCGAGCAGCGAGAGGCTGATGTAGAGCGCCATCGTGGTGGCCTCGAGCACGACCTCGCGCCGGGGGCGGCCCCGCGGCGCGGCGACGTCGGCCTCCTCGCTCACGCCGGCGCCTCACCCGCAGGCGCGTCGGCGGGCGCCTCGGCGGCAGGCGCGATGTCGGCTGGCTCAGTGTCGTGCCGGTCGGAGCGCTTGCGACGCTTGGGCACCAGGCCCATGGGCGGTGCCAGGGCCGGCGGTTCGAGGGCCTTCGGGTCGACGCCGTGGCGCAGGCGGAAGCCCTCGCTGAGGCTGATCACCATCGCGATCACCGGGATCGCGAGCAGCGCGCCGGCGGCACCGAACAACGCCGCGCCGAGCATGACCGATCCGAACGCCACCGCAGGATGGACGTCGACGGCGCGAGCGCTGATCCTCGGCTCGATCGTGAGGTTCTCCACCTGCTGGTAGAGCAGCGCCCACACCAGGGCGATGACGCCGACGATCGGGGTGGGGCTGAGCAGGCCGACGATCACCGGCAGGATGATCGAGATGTAGGTGCCGATCGTGGGCACGAACTGCGCGACGACTCCGGTCCAGATCGCCAGCGCGAGCCAGTAGGGCATCCCGATGATCACGAACACGATGCCGGTGGTGACGCTGTTGATCGTCGCGAGCACCACACGGGCGGCGACGTAGTTGCCGGTCTTGGTGGCGGTGACGTCCCAGACGTCGATGACGGCGCGCTGCACCCGCAGGGGGAACAGCGTCGCGATGTAGGTGCGCAGCCGGAGGTAGTCGGCGGAGATGTAGAACGTGAACAGGCCGAAGGTGAACAAGCCGAACACGGAGCTGAGCACCGCGCCGGCCAGCGTGAGCACCGCGGCGAGGATGTTGCCGGCGTAGGCGGCGAGGTCGTTGGGCGCGATGTTGAGCGAGGCGAGCAGGTCGTTGAGCGAGAGGGTGGAGCCGGTCCACCCGCTCACCGTCGTGAGCAGGTGGTCGACCAGCCCGGGCAGCGCGGTGACGATCCCCTTGATCTGCGAGACCAGCAGCTGCCCGAAGACGAGCACGAACAGCACGGACAGCACGACGAAGCTGACCATCACGATCCCCGTGGCGGCGCCACGGCGCATGTGCCGCGACAGCGGCCGCACCGCGGGCTCCATGGCCACGGCGGCGAACCACGACATCAGCACGGTGAAGATGACCGCACCGCCGTCGCCCACCACGAAGTTCACGAACAGGCCGACCGCCACCACGGCGACCACGACCCACGCGGAGCGCCAGACCGCCCGCGAGGTGGGGAGGCGGTCGGCCGGATCGGGTGGTGCGGTCACCGTCGCCGGCACTCCGGCCGCACCCGTGATGTCGGTCATCCCGCTCCCTCCGCACCGCACGCGGGGCCGCGCCGGCCGGACGCCGGGGTCAGGCCTCCAGTCCCGCGAGCACGAGCGCGAGCCGTCGCGCTCCGTCCGGCGTCAACCGTACTGGGACGCCCCAGTCCTGCTGGTGAACGTGGCACGCCGGGAACTCCGCGGCGCCCGGCGCGTCCGGGTCGTCGCACGACGCCGCGCGCACCGAGACGTGCAGCACCCCCTCCTCGACGCCGGACTCGGCGGGGTCGGCCAGCACGAGCGGCGCGCGCAGGTCGGTGCCGCTGCCGGCGCCGTCGGAGAGCAGCGCGGGCGGCGAGGCCGACACGACGAGGTAGGTCGACGGGCCGTACCGGTCGTCGAGCTTCTGGCCGGGCGGCGGCGTGAAGAGCACCTCGAGGTCGAGCGGCCCGGGCGCGACGTCGGTGGGCGGGCGCCGGGTGCGGTAGGACGAGCCCTCGACCCGCAGCGCGGCCTCCGGTAGCGCGACCCGGGTGAGGCGGTGGGCCGCGGACTCCACGACGAGCAGCACGTGGCCGCGGTCGGCGTCCGGCACGACGACGACGTCGCTGGGCTCGGCCAGCCCGGTGGCCAGCGTGCTCACCTGACGCGTCGCCGGGTCGAACCGCCGGATCGCGCCGTTGTAGGTGTCGGCCACGGCGACCGATCCGTCCGGCAGCTCGCAGACGCCGAGCGGGTGCTGGAGCAGGGCGTCCTCGGCGTCGCCGTCCATGAGCCCGAAGTCGAACAGGCCACGTCCCACCTCGGTGGTGACGAGGCCGTTGCGCACCCGGCGCAGTGCGGAGGTCTCGCTGTCGGCCAGCCACAGGGTGTCGCCGTCGGCGCTGACGGCGAGACCGGAGGTCTGGGCGAACCAGGCCGCGGGCAGCTCGCCGTCGACGAGGCCCTCGTTGGTGGTGCCGGCGTAGGGCGCGACGGCGCCGGCGCCGGGGTCGACGCGGTCGAGCCGGTGCACACCGGCCATCGCCACCACCAGCGCGTCGTCGAACCAGGCGAGGTCCCACGGGCTCGACAGCGACACCGCGCGCGCGTGGCCGGAGGACGCCTCGCCCTGCATCCACTGCGCGCCCGTGCCCGCGAGCGTGCGCACCGTCCACGTGGCGGTGTCGAGAGCGCGGACCGCGTGGTTGACCGTGTCGGCCACGACCACGTCGTAGCCGAGCCGCGCGGCCACGTCGTCGGGCAGCACCGCGACGCCGTTGGGCTCGCTGAACCGTGCCGTGCCGGCGTCGCCGTCGACGAATCCGCGCACGCCCGTGCCGACGCGGCGCAGCAGCGTCTCGCCGTCGGCGGCCAGGTGCACCAGCGAGTGGTGCGCGGTGTCGCTCACCAGGAGCGTGCCGTCGCCGAGCACCACCGCCTTGCCGGGGAACGAGAGCAGCCCGGGCCGCGGCGGCGGGGGCACGAACGGCCCGGTGCCGCGGTGCAGCGTGCCCTTCGCCTCGTGCTCGGTGACGAGGTCGGCCACCAGCGCGTCGAGGGCGTGCGCGTGGCCCTCGCCCGACATCTGCGCCACGACGTAGCCCTCGGGGTCGACGACGGTGAGCGTGGGCCACGCGCGCACGGCGTACTGCTGCCAGGTGGCCAGCTCGGGGTCGTCGAGCACCGGGTGGTCGACGCCGTAACGCTCCACCGCGGCGACCACGGCGGCGTGCTCGGCCTCGTGCACGAACTTCGGCGAGTGGACGCCGACGATCACCAGGACGTCGGAGAAGCGCTGCTCGAGCGGGCGCAGCTCGTCCAGCACGTGCAGGCAGTTGACGCAGCAGAACGTCCAGAAGTCGAGCAGCACGATCTTGCCGCGCAGGTCGGCGAGGGAGAGCTCGGCGCCGCCGGTGTTGAGCCAGCCGCCCCGACCGACGAGTTCGGGGGCGCGCACGCGGGCACGGGAGGTCGTCACCGGCGCAGCCTATGCGCGGCCGGTCGCGGCGCGACCCGGCGTCGTCAGGCCGTGGCCATCGCGGTGCGGGTGGCCGCCCGGCCGAGCTCCCACCGTCCGTCGGCCGCCCCGATCGCTGCGGCGACGACGACGGCCACCACCGACCACGTCCATCCGGGCTTGACGGCCATGAGGAACACGACGCCGAGGAACCCGCCGGTGAGGGTGTGGCCCACGATCCACGCGCGCGGCGCGAGCGCCGCCCCGCGCAGGGACGGGGTGACCGGGGCACCGGGGCCCGACGCCGCGATGGCGGCCTGCAGCTCGTCGGCCACGCCGCGGCCCCACGGCGTCATGACCGCGCCGCTGAGCCCCATGAGCACGACGACGGCGGCCACCGACACCACGACCCAGCTCGACCCCCAGGAGAAGTCGTCGTCGGCGGGCGCGGTGCCTAGCAGTGCCCCGCCGGCGACGAGCACGGCGAGGATCGCCCACGGGATGGTGCGCGAGCCGCGTCCCATCGCCATCGCCCACGAGCCGAAGACGCCGAGGCTGCCCGCCTTCGGCAGCGCGGCCTGGGCCACGCGCAGCAGGCCCGCGATCATGAAGGTGACGATCACCAGGGCGATGTGCAGGAAGAGCAGCACGTCGTACACGGTCTGGGAGTCCACCGGACTCCTCCTGTCGTGGTCGGGCCCCCGCTCCCGCGCAGTATCGACGCCCCCAGGCCCGATGTCACTGGTGAAAGGGTCGTCTCCCGGGCTGGGAAGCGACCCTTTCACCAGTGACGTCGGACGGGGTCAGAGCCTCCGGTCGGTGAGCGCGGGGAACGAGCGGCGCCACTGCACGGCGAGGTCCGGGTCGACGTCGGCGAGCAGCACCTCCTCGGCCTCGCCGGCCTCGGCCACCACCTCGCCGCGCGGGTCGACCACCACCGAGCGCCCGCCCATCGCGACGCCGGCGTGACGGCCCGCGCTGTTGCAGGCCACCACCCACGCCTGGTTCTCGATGGCCCGGGCCCGGGTGAGCACCGACCAGTGCTCGATCCGCGGCGTGGGCCAGCCCGAGGCCATGAGGTAGGTCTCCGCGCCGGAGTCCACCAGCCGCCGGAACAGCTCGGGGAAGCGCAGGTCGTAGCAGGTGGCCAGTCCGGTCGCGCCCAGCGGCGTCGGGAGCACGACCAGGTCGTCGCCCGCGGTCATCACGGACGGCTCGCCGTCCTCCCAGCCGAACAGGTGCTGCTTGCGGTAGGTCGCGACGACGTCGCCATCCGGGTCGACGACGACGCTGGTGTTGTAGCGCCGGTCGCCCGCGAGCTCCGGGTAGGAGCCGGCGTGCAGCCAGATCCCGGCACGCCGCGCGGCCTCGCGCATCCGCGTGACGACCGGGCCGTCGAGCGGCTCGGCGTGCTCCCGCGCGGCGGCGAGGTCGAACGCGCCCACGGTCCACAGCTCCGGCAGCACCGCGAGCTCGACGCCGGACAGGCCCTCCACGAGCGCGGCCGCGCGCTCGACCCGGTCCGCGACCGGCTCGGTGTCCGAGGAGTCGAGCTGCACGAGGGCGACACGCGTCATGCCCCCATCCTCGCCGAGGGGACGCCGTCCCCGCACACCCCGGCCCGGGCCGCCCGCCGGCGGCCGGTCAGCCGGGGGCGGCGCGCAGCTCGCTGCGGACGACCTTGCCCATCGGGTTGCGCGGCAGGTCCGGCACGACCGTCCACGCGCGCGGGCGCTTGTACGCCGCGAGCCGGCCCGCCGCGTGCTCGTCGAGCACCCGGGCGACGTCGGCACCCATGCCGTCGGCGAGCGCGTCCCCGAGCACCACGAACGCCACGACCCGCTCGCCCCAGGTGGGGTCCGGGACGCCGACCACGGCGACGTCGACGACGCCGGGGTGCTCGCGCACGGCGTCCTCCACCTCGCGCGGGTAGACGTTGTAGCCGCCGGTGATGATGAGGTCGCTGGCCCGTCCCACCAGGCGCAGGCAGCCGTCGTCGGAGAGCTCGCCGACGTCGCCGGTGCGGAACCACCCGTCGTCGGTGAACGCGGCCGCCGTCGCCTCCGGGCGCTCCCAGTAGCCGCGGAACACCGACGGGCCGCGCACGAGCACGGCGCCGTCGTCGTCGAGCCGCAGCGCCACACCGGGCAGCGGGTGCCCCACCCAGCCGGCGCGGCGCTCGCCGTAAAGGGGGTTCGACGTGAGCATCACGGTCTCGGTCATGCCGTAGCGCTCCACGGGCGGCTGCCCGGCCAGCCGCGCGACGTCGTGGAAGAGCACGGGGTCGAGCGGGGCCGAGCCGGAGACCAGCAGCCGCAAGCCGGCGAGGCCGGGCAGCGTGTCGGCGTCGCGCAGCCGCGCGTACATCGTGGGGACGCCGAAGAACATCGTGGCGGCGTGGTCGCGCACGGCGTCGAGCACCGCGGCGGGCTCGAAGCGCGGCAGCACCACCATCGACGCACCGGCCGTGAGCGTGCCGTTCACGCCGGCGCCGAGGCCGTGCATGTGGAACATCGGCAGCGCGTGCACCAGGCGGTCGGACGGCGTCCATCCCCACGCCGACACCAGCGCCTCGGCGCCCGCGCGCAGGTTGCCGTGGTCGAGCATCGCGCCCTTGGGCCGGCCGGTGGTGCCGCTGGTGTAGCCGATCATCGCGAGGGCGTCGTCGCCCGCGCGGTCGAGCCCGGGTGCGTCGGTGCCGCCGGCGTCCGGAACACCCGCGAGCCGGTCCGCGGTCAGCACCCGCTCCGGCGGCAGCGGCACCCGCGCCGGGTCGTCGACGACGGCGAGCACCGGGCGGGCGTCGCCCACGACGTGCTCGAGCTCGGGCCGCGTGTACGCCGTGTTGGCCGGGACGACGACGGCGCCGAGCCGGAGCACGGCGACGTAGGCCAGCACGGTGGAGGCGCCCGGCGAGCAGGAGAGCAGCACGCGGTCGCCGGGGCGCACGCCGGCGGCGTGCAGCCGTGCGGCCGCGGCGGCGGTCTCGCGCAGCATCGCCGCGCCGTCGAGCCGGACGCCGTCCGCGGCGTCGACGAGCACAGTCGCGTCCGGCCGCGCCCGCCAGTGCGCCGTCCACGCGGAGGTCAGACCCATGGCCTCGATCCTGCCGCAGGACGGTGCCGTCGCTAGCCTCGCGGCATGACCGCACTCGCCGCCGACGCCTACGACCTGCGCACCCTGCTCGACGCGTGGGAGTCCAGCCTCCGCGCCGTCGCCGAGCTCGGACGCCGGCTCGACCCGCAGCAGTGGGACGCCCCCACGGAGTGCCCGGGCTGGTCCGCGGGCGACGTCGTGCGCCACCTCGCCTGGATCGAGGCGTTCCTCGCCGGGCGCGCCGACCCCGAGCACGAGGTGGACTGGTCGCGCTTCCCGCACCTGACAACCGACTTCGGCCGGATGACCGAGGTGGGGGTGGACGTGCGCCGCCCGCACCCGCAGGAGCAGGTGTGCGACGAGCTCGCCGGCCTGGTCGACGTGCGGCTCGCGCAGATCCTCGCCCTCGACCCGCTCGGCCTCGACACCGAGGTGATGGGCGTGTTCGGCAAGCCGGTGCCACTGCAGAACCTGCTGCGCGTGCGCACGTTCGACGCCTGGACCCACCTCCAGGACGTGCGCCGCGCCACCGGGCTGCCCGGCGACCTCGCGACATCGGGTGCGCAGGTGTCGGCGTCGCAGATGGCCCGCAGCCTGCCGTTCGTGCTCGCCCGCAACGTGGGTGCCCCGCCCGGCACCACCCTGCGCCTCGAGGTGACCGGCGACGTCGCGTTCACCCGGTGGGCCGGCGTCGACGACGACGGCCGCGGGGTCGAGATCGACGACCTGGCCGCACCCGGCTCGCCCACGATCTGGCTGCGCACCGACTGGGAGACCTACGCGCGGCTGTGCACCGGCCGGCTCGACGTGAGCGACCCGGCCGTGCTCGCCCGGGTGGAGGTCGGCCACGACGCCGCGGGTCCCGCCGACGCCGCCGAGCTCGCCGCACGCCTGCCCGAGGCGCTCGCGATCACGCCCTGACGCGCCGGGCCTGCAGCGCCGGGGAGCACTGCGCCGACCTCGGCTCACGGGCCGCATGATGGGCACGACCGCGCACCCGCGGCGCGGGCGGCGACCCGGCCTGCGCCGTCTGCGGCACGTGACGGCCTAGGCTCGACCGCAGGCGCTCGTCCGGGCGCGCAGACGTGGAGGGAACCGCGATGACCGACCAGTCCGCCACCCCCAACCCGGCCCCCGGCTGGTACCCCGACCCCGCGGGCAGCGGCGGGCAGCGGTACTGGGACGGCGCGGCCTGGACCCAGCAGGTCGTGCCCCCGGCGGCGCCGCCGGCCGCCACGACGCCCCCCGCCCCGGCCGCGCCGCCCGCCCCGGCGGCTGCGCCGACCCCGCCGCCGGCCGCTCCCGCACCGGCACCCGCGTACCCCGCCCAGCAGGCCCCCGCCTACCCCGGCCAGCAGGCACCGGGGTTCCCGGCGGCGCCGGCGTACGGCGGCGGCGTGCCCTACGAGCCGGTGGGCCCGCGCAAGATCGGCTTCGGCGAGGCGGTATCGCGGGCGTTCTCGCGCTGGACCAACTACTCCGACCGCGCCACCGTGGCGGAGTACTGGTGGTTCGCGCTGTTCATGGTGATCGTCGTCGTGGCCGTCTACATCGTGGCCGCCGTGCTCACGGCCGCGACGTCGACCAGCACCACGAGCGCGAGCGGAGCCATCACCGTGACCTCGATCGGCGCCGGCGGCGTGATCGGGCTGATCCTGCTGGGCGTGACCTACCTGGTCGCATTCCTCGTGGGGCTGCCGCTCTCGGTGCGGCGTCTGCACGACGGCGACCGCAGCGGCTGGTGGATCCTGCTCGGCTTCGTGCCGTTCGGGAGCCTCGTGCTGCTGGTCTTCTACATCCTGCCGGGCACGGCCGGGCCCAACCGGTTCGGCCCGGTGGTGTCCTGACCGCTCGCGCCGCGGGTCAGCCCGCGAGGTGGTGGGCGAGCGCGCGGGCGGCCTCGGCGTTGTCGAGGTGGTCCTCCTCGCCGTCGGGGTGCGACCACGACGACACCACCACCACGACCACCTGGCGCGGGACGTCGACGTAGAGCAGCTGGCCGTGGATGCCGATGCCCAGCGCGACGTCGGCGTCGAGGCCCGGGGTGTACCAGCACGAGCGGTACGCCCCCGTGCCCGGCCACATCGTGGCGAAGTCGCCGCGGGCCCAGTGCTCGCGGCTGCCGGCGCGGAGCAGGTCGTCGAGGAGCGCGTCGTCGACCACGTCGGCACGCCGCTCGGCCAGCAGCAGCCCGAGCCGGGCCACGTCGCGCGGCAGCGCGCTCATGCCGCCGGCCGCGCGCGGCGTGCCCTCGCGGTCCAGGGTGACCGACGCGCCGAGCTCGGTGCCGGCCGGCTGCCACAGGTAGCGCTCGACGGCCTCGGCCCACGTGGTGCCGGCCGCCTCCGCGCACACCCAGCCGAGCACGTCGACCGTCGGCGAGAGGTAGCGGAACCGCTCGCCGTGCGGGCCGTCGGGCTCGCGGGCGGCGAGGTAGTCGCGCAGCGGGGGCGTGCCGGCCGGCGCGGGGTACCAGCCCGACGCGTGCCGGTAGGCGGCGACGTCCGGGCCGGGTGAGTAGTCCTCGACGAACCGGAACGAGGCCTGCATGTCGAGCAGCTGACGCACCGTCGCCGAGCCGAAGGCGCCGCCCGCCACCTCGGGCAGCACGTCGCCGGTGCGCGCCTCGAGGTCGAGCAGCCCGCGCGAGGCCAGCGCCAGCGCCAGCAGCCCGGTGACGGACTTGGTGACGCTGAAGAGCAGGTGCTGCTCGTCGGTGCGCACGCCCGGCGCCTGCCAGTCGAGCACCACGGTGCCCTCGTGCAGCACCACCACGGCGTCGGTCTCGTGGTCGACGAGCAGGTCGAGCAGCGGCCGCCGCCCGTCGTGGGCGTCGACGGGAAGCTCGAGCAGCTCCGGGCGCGGGCGCTCGGGGAGCCGGCGCGGCTCGCGCGCGGACCGGATGCGCTCGGTCGGCAGCAGCTCGCGCACGTGGCGCACCGACCAGCCGATGTGCTCGGGCGCCATCCAGTCGGCGAGGGTGGCCCGGCCGCCCGCGGTGGCGCGGCCGAGGTCGACGAGCCGCCCGCTGGGGTGCGCGAACCGGGTGTCAGCCGAGGGCGAGGTCGACAGCGGGGTCCTCCAGGAATCGGGCGACGTCGGCCAGCACCGTGGAGCCGAGGGCGCCGTCGACGAGGCGGTGGTCGAACGAGAGCGTGAGCTGCATGATCTGGCGCACGCGCACCTCGCCCTCGTGCACCCACGGCTTCGCGACGGCCCGGCCGACGGCCAGGATCGCCGACTCGCCCGGGTTGATGATCGGCGTGCCGCCGTCGACGCCGAACACGCCGACGTTGGTGATGGTGATCGTGCCGCCGCTCATGTCGGCCACCGAGGTGCGCCCCGACTTGGCCGTCTCGACCAGGTCGTGCAGCGCCCGCGCGAGTCCGACGAGGTCGAGCTGGTCGGCGTCCTTCACGTTGGGGACGACGAGACCGCGCGGCGTGGCCGCCGCGATGCCGAGGTTGACGTAGTGCTTGGTGACGATCTCGCGCGCCTCGGCGTCCCAGACGGCGTTGATGCCGGGGTTGCGCCGCACCGCCCGGATCAGTCCCGCGGCCACGAGCAGCAGCGGCGAGACCCGGGTGCCCTCGAGCTCCGGGCGGGCCTTGAGCCGGTCGACGAGCTCGAGGGTGCGGGTGACGTCGACCTCGACCCACTCGGTGACGTGCGGTGCGGTGAAGGCGCTGGACACCATCGCCTCGGCCATGAGCGCGACGACGCCCTTGACCGGCGTGCGGGTCTCGCGCTCGCCCGACGCCGGGCGCGGGCCGCCGAGGGCGCCGCCCGCCCGGGCCGAGGCTGCCGCCGCGCCGCGGCCGCCGGCCGCACGCTGGACGTCGTCGCGGGTGATGACGCCGCCGGGCCCGGTGGGCGCGACGACGGCGAGGTCGACGTCGAGGTCCTTCGCGAGCCGGCGCACCGGCGGCTTGGCCAGCACCACCGAGCGGCGCGAGAGCACCTCCTCGGCGTGACGGCCCACCTCGAGGCCGCCGTGGCGCACCGGCTTGACCGCCTCGCCGGGCGGCCCGGCCTCCGGCGCGGTGGTGCCGTGCGGGTCGCGGGAGAGCACGCGCGCGCGGCGGACCGGGGTGGCCGTCTGCTTGACGCCGTAGCCGACGAGCACGGCCTCGCGCGCCGCCGGGGCGGCAGCCGCGGGTGCGGCAGCCGCGGCCGGAGCGGGCTCGGCAGCAGGCTCGGCCGGCGCGGCCGGCGCGGCGGTCGTCGCGGTGTCGCCCGCGGGCGCGGGGCCGACGTCGCCGGCAGGGGCGGGCGCGTCGGTGGAGATCGACAGGATCGGCGTGCCGACCTCGACCACCTCGCCCTCGGAGACGAAGACCTCGGCCACGACGCCGGCGAACGGGCACGGCAGCTCCACCGCGGCCTTCGCCGTCTCGATCTCGACGATGGTCTGGTTGACCGTGACCGCGTCGCCGGGCTTGACGTGCCAGGACAGGATCTCGGCCTCGGTGAGCCCCTCCCCGACGTCGGGGAGGCGGAAGGTGCGCACCTCGCTCACGCGGCCACCCCCGCGGGGGCGGTGCGGGCGGCGTCGGCGCGGAGGGTCGCGACGGGCAGGGCTGGGGTCGTCATCACGCCACCTCCTCAGAAGGCCAGGGACCGGTCGACGGCGTCGAGCACGCGGTCGAGGTCGGGCAGGTAGTCCTCCTCGAGGCGGGCCGGCGGGTAGGGCGTGTGGTAGCCGCCCACCCGCAGCACGGGAGCCTCCAGGGAGTAGAAACACGTCTCGGTGATCCGGGCCGCGAGCTCGGCGCCGACCCCGAGGAACACCGGCGCCTCGTGCACCACGACGAGCCGGCCGGTGCGGCGCACCGACGCGGCGACGGTGTCGACGTCGAGCGGCGACATCGACCGCAGGTCGACCACCTCGAGCTCGATGCCCTCGGCGGCCGCGGCGGAGGCGGCCTCGAGGCACGTGCGCACCATGGGGCCGTAGCAGACCACCGTCACGCTCGTGCCGGGGCGCACCACCCGCGCCCGGAAGGGCGAGGGCGCCGTCGCGAGGTCGAGGGACTCGTCGACGTCGGCCTTGTCCCAGTAGCGGCGCTTGGGCTCGAAGAACACGACCGGGTCGTCGCAGGCGATCGCCTGCTGCACCATCGCGAACGCGTCGGCCGGGTTCGACGGCGAGATCACGCGCAGGCCCGCGGTGTGGGCGAAGTACGCCTCGGGCGACTCGGAGTGGTGCTCCACCGCTCCGATGCCGCCGCCGTAGGGGATGCGGATGGTGATCGGCATCGGCGTGCGGCCGGCCGACCGGGCGTTGTGCTTGGCCACCTGGGTGACGATCTGGTCGAACGCGGGGAACACGAAGCCGTCGAACTGGATCTCGACGACGGGCCGGAACCCGCGCATCGCGAGCCCGACCGCCGTGCCGACGATGCCGCTCTCGGCCAGCGGGGAGTCGATCACCCGCGCCTCGCCGAAGTCCTTCTGCAGGCCGTCGGTCACGCGGAAGACGCCGCCGAGCTTGCCGATGTCCTCGCCCATGAGCAGGACCTTGGGGTCGTTCTCCAGCGCCTTGCGCAGACCCGCGTTGATGGCCTTCGCCATCGTGGTGACCGCCATCAGTGCCCCCCTCCCACGAACGAGGCGTGGTAGGCCTCGAACTGCGCGCGCTCCTCGTCGACGAGCGCGTGCGGCTCGGCGTAGACGTGGTCGAACATCGAGGTCTTCTCCGGCTCGGGCATCTCGCGGCAGCCGCGGCGCAGGTCGACGGCGAGCGCCTCGGCCTCGGCCTCGATCTCCGCGAACCACTCGTGGCCGGCCCAGCCGTTGCGCGCGAGGTAGACCTTGAGCCGCTCGATCGGGTCCTTGAGCTTCCAGGCCTCGAGGTCGGCGGCGACGCGGTAGCGGGTGGGGTCGTCGGAGGTGGTGTGCGCGCCCATGCGGTAGGTGAACGCCTCGATGAGCGTGGGGCCCTGGCCCTCGCGCGCGGCGGCGAGCGCGGCCTGCGTGACCGCGAGCACCGCGAGCACGTCGTTGCCGTCGACCCGGACGCCGGGGAAGCCGAAGCCGTCGGCGCGGCGGTAGAGCGGGATGCGGGTCTGCCGCTCGAGCGGCTCGCTGATGGCCCACTGGTTGTTCTGGCAGAAGAACACGACCGGCGCGTTGTAGACCGCGGAGAACACGAAGGCCTCGTTGACGTCGCCCTGGCTGCTGGCGCCGTCGCCGAAGTAGCAGATCACCGCGGAGTCGTCGCCGTCGCGCTGCATGCCCATGGCGTAGCCGACCGCGTGCAGGGTCTGGTCGCCGATGACGATCGTGTAGAGCGCCATGTTGTGCTCGTGCGGGTCCCACCCGCCGTTGGTGACGCCGCGGAACAGCCCGAGCAGCTGGAGCGGCTGGACGCCGCGCGACCACGCGACGCCGTGCTCGCGGTAGGTCGGGAACGCGAAGTCGCCGGGGGCGAGGGCGCGGCCGGAGCCGACCTGCGCGGCCTCCTGCCCCACGCACTGGGCCCACAGGCCGAGCTCGCCCTGGCGCTGCAGGGCGGTGGCCTCGGCGTCGACCCGGCGGACCAGCACGAGGTCGCGGTAGAGCCCGCGCAGCTGGTCCGGCGTCAGCTCGACGTCGTAGTCGGGGTGGTGGACCCGCTCGCCCTCGGGGGTGAGGAGCTGGACGAGCTCGGGGCCTCCGTCTGCGGTCATGGGTGGACCTCCTGGCGGTAGCCGTCGGGCGTCGCGGCAGGAGGCTCGCGGGGTCGCCGCTCGCCGGTCGCGCCACGTCGCGCTGTCCCGCCATCCTGGCATCCCACCCGCCGACCCGGTACCGCACGGGCCCGATGTCACTGGTGAACGGGTCGCTACCCCGGCCCGGAGGCGACCGTTCCACCAGTGACATCGGTGGGGGTGAGGCCGACGGCGGCGAGGTCGTCCTCGACGTGGTGGGCCAGCGACGCGCGCCGGCGCTGGACGTAGCGCACGAAGCGCCGGCCGGCCTCGGTCACCCGCGCCGGGTCCCACGCGAGAACCAGCCGCGAGGGCTCGAGGTCGTGGATCGGCAGGAAGGTGAGCCCCGGCCGGACGTAGTCGCGCGCCACCGAGAGCGGGACGACGTCCACCCCGCGGCCGAGGCCCACCTCGGCCAGCCACTCCTCGCTCGTGCCGGCGCGGCTGAGCACCGCCTTGGGCGAGGTGGAGGTGCGCAGGTCGTGCAGGTACCACTGCGCGGCGAACACCGGGTCCGTGACGATCTCGACCTCGAGGAAGCGCTCCTGCACCAGCCGCCCGGCCGACACCGGCTCGCCGGCGCGCGCCAGCGGGTGGTCGGCGGCGAGCAGAGCGAGGAGCGGGTCGCGCTCGAGCTCCACGTGGCGCAGCCGGTCGTGGCCGGTGAACGGCGGCCGGACGAAGGCGACGTCGACCGCGCCGGAGAGCAGGCCGGCCGAGGGGTCGTCCCACTCGTACTGGCGCACCTCGAGCGGCACCTCCGGATGGCGGCGGCTGTAGCCGGCGAGCAGCGAGCGCGAGACCTCCGTGAGGGAGAACAGCAGGAACCCGACGGTGAGCGGGGCGTCGGCGGTGCGCCGGGCCACCTCCCGGGCCAGCCGCTCGAGCTCCTCGGCCCGCTCCAGGGTGGCGCGGGCCGGGCCGAGCAGCTCCTCGCCCGCCGGGGTGAGCCGCACGCCCTTGCTGTCGCGCTCGAAGAGGCGGACGTCGAGCGAGCGCTCGAGCGCCTTGATCTGCTGGCTGAGCGACGGCGGGGTGATGAACAGCCGCGCGGCGGCCCGGCCGAAGTGCATCTCCTCGGCGACCGTCACGTAGGCGCGCAGCAGCCGCAGCTCCATGGCCTGGGACGTTAGCCAACGCCTCACGACCCTGAGGCGGATTTACCTGGTCGGCGCACGGCCCGGGGGTGTTGCCTGCTCGCTGCCGCCCCACCGGGGGGCGGCAGGACCGGCGACCCCGGTCGGACGAGAGAGAGACACACCGCCATGAGCACCCTCACCACCGGGCCGGACCGATCTCCGGCCCCGGTCGCCGCCGACGCGCTCGACGCGCTGCGCGACCAGGTCGCCGGGCCGGTCCTCGACGGCACCACCGCCGAGGCCGACGCGGAGGCCGCCACCTTCAACGTCGCGGTCGTGCACCGGCCCGCCGTGGTCGTGGGCGCCACCAGCGCCCAGGACGTCGCCGCCACGGTCCGCTGGGCCGCGGCGCACGGGCTGTCCGTCGCGGCGCAGGCCACCGGGCACGGCCCGGTGCACCCCGTCGACGGCGTGCTGGTGACCACGCGGCGGATGAGCGCCGTCGTCGTCGACCCGCAGGAGCGCACCGCCACGTTCGACGCCGGCACCCGCTGGTCCGACGTGCTCGAGCGCTCGGCGCCCTACGGCCTGGCCCCGCTCGTCGGCTCGAGCTCGGGCGTCGGCGCCGTCGGCTACACCCTCGGCGGCGGCATGGGCCTGCTGGCCCGGCGCCACGGCTTCGCGGCCGACCACGTGCGCAGCCTGCAGATCGTCACCGCCGACGGCGTGGTGCGCCACGTCGACGCCGACAACGAGCCCGACCTGTTCTGGGCCGTGCGCGGCGGCAAGGGCAACTTCGGCGTCGTCACCTCCATGACCGTCGACCTGTTCCCCGTGGCGACGCTGTGGGGCGGGCCGGTGTTCTACGCCGCGGACGACGCCCGCGCCGTGCTGCACGCGTTCCGCACCTGGTCGGCCGCGCTGCCCGACGAGGCCACGGCCTCCGTCGCGCTGATGCGGTTCCCCCCGATCGAGGAGGTGCCCGAGCCGCTGCGCGGCCGGTTCGCCGTGCACCTGCGCTACGCGCACTGCGGCGACCCGATCGAGGCCGAGCGCGTCCTCGCGCCCATGCTCGAGGTGGCCGCGCCGGTGATGAGCCTGCTCGGCCCGATCCCCGCCACGGGGACCGACGTGGTGCACCAGGACCCGAAGGACCCGATGCCCGTGCACGAGGGCAGCCGGCTGCTGGCCGAGCTGCCCGAGGAGGCCGTGGACCTGCTGCTCGCAGTGGCGGGGCCGCAGCACGACCTGCCCGTGCCGATGGTGGAGCTGCGCCTCATGGGCGGGGCGCTGGCGCGGCAGGCCGCGGTGCCCAACGCCGTGGCCGGGCGCGGTGCGGCGTACTGCCTGTTCGCGATCGGGGTGCTGGCACCGGGCCTCGAGGACGTCACGCCGGCCGTGGTCTCCGGGATCACGACGGCGATGTCGGCCTGGGGAACCGAGGAGACGCTGGTGAACTTCCTCGGCGGCGCGGACGCGACGCCGCAGGGAGTGCAGCGGGCCTGGGCCCCGGCTGCCCGCGAGCGCCTGCTCGCGGTGAAGCAGGCCTACGACCCGGCGAACCTGTTCCGCCACGGGCACGCGCTGCGCTGACGGCGACCGCCCCGCCGCGGCCCCGCGGCCGGCCCCACCGGGTCGGTCGCGGGGCCGCCGCGCGTTGCGGCGATCCCGGGCGTGGGAGCGGCTGGCGTGGCTAGCGTGGTGCCGTGCGGCGGGCGACCCGCCGCCCCGGACCCGGGAGCCCCCATGCTCATCACGGCGATCGTCGTCTTCCTCCTGCTGGTGGCCGCTCTCCTGTGGTGGACCCGGCGCAACGGCAACTCCGGCGCCCGCAGCGTGGACGAGCACGGCGTCCACGAGGGCGGTGCCGGCGGTGCGAAGCGGCCCGACGTCCCGCCCTCGGGCGGCGTGCAGTCCCGCTGACCGCAGGCGGCCGCAGCCGCCCTGCCCTAGGGTCGCCACGGTGGCGACCACCGGCCTGCGGATGGGGACGCCGGCGGGGCGCCTGGCCCTGGCGGCGACCGTCGTCGGCAGCAGCGCCGCCTTCCTCGACACCTCGGTCGTCAACGTCGCCCTGCCGGCCATCGGCCGCGATCTCGGCGGCGGCCTGGCCACCGCGCAGTGGGTCGTCGACGGCTACCTGCTGACGCTCGGGTCGCTCGTGCTGGTCGGCGGCAGCCTGGGCGACCTGCTCGGCCGGCGCCGCGTGTACGAGTGGGGCCTCGTGCTCTTCGTGCTCGCGTCGGTGGCGTGCGGCCTCGCGCCCTCGCCCGCCGTGCTCATCGCCTCCCGCGCGGTGCAGGGGGTCGGCGCCGCGCTGCTCGTGCCGGGGTCGCTGGCGATCCTCGCCAGCTGCTTCGCGCGCGGCGACCGGGGTCGCGCGATCGGCGCGTGGTCCGGCCTCACCACCGTGGTGACGGCGGCCGGCCCGGTGGTGGGCGGCCTGCTCGTGGCGTCGTCGTCGTCCGGCTGGCGCTGGGTGTTCCTGGTGAACGTGCCCGTGGTGGCGGTGGCGCTCGTGCTCTCGCGCCGCGGGATCGCCGACATCCCGGGCACGCGCGAGCCCGGGCCGCTGCGCGGCCAGCTCGACGTGCTCGGCGGCGTGCTCGCCGTCGTCGGGCTCGGGCTGCTGGTGGGGCCGCTCATCGAGATCGAGCGTCTCGACGCGCTGCTCGTGATCCTGCTCGTGCTCACCGGTGCCGGGGTGCTGACGGCCTTCGCCCTCGTCGAGCGCCGCCGCACCCGCACCCGTCATCCACCGCCCATGCTGCCGACGGACCTCTTCGCCGTCCGCGCGCTGACCGTGGCCAACCTCGTGACGCTGGCCGTCTACGGCGCGCTGTCCGTGGGCTTCCTGCTGCTCACGGTGGTGCTCCAGGTGGGGCTGGGCTACACGGCCTGGCAGGCGGGCCTGGCCGGCCTGCCGGTCACGCTCCTGCTCGCGGGGTTCTCCTCGCGCGTCGGCGGGCTCGTGCCACGCGTCGGCGCCCGTCTCCTGCTCACCGCGGGCGGCGCCGTCATCGCCGTCGGCGTGCTGCTGCTCTCGACCATCGCGCCGGGGACGTCGTACGTGACCGGCGTGCTGCCCGGCGTGGTGGTGTTCGGCGCGGGCCTCGCCCTCGTGGTCGCACCGGTGACCACCACGGCCGTGGGCCACGTGTCGGCGCAGACGTCGGGCGCCGCGTCCGGGGTCAACAACGCGGTGGCCCGCGTGGCGGGGCTGGTCGCGGTCGCGTTCGTGCCGTGGCTCGGCGGACTCACGGGTGCGGCGCTCTCGGGCGGGCCGGGCCTGGTCGAGGGCTACCAGCGCTCGATGCTCGTCGTCGCCGGCCTGCTCGTGCTCGGCGCGGCCGTCGCGTGGTTCGGGCTGGCCGGCACCTCGGCCGACGGCCGGGCGCCGGACGACCCCGACGCCTAGCCACGACGAGGCGCGACCATGCAGCGGGCTCTGCGCCAGGGGGACCGACCCGTGCCCGATCCCACCCCGCGCGACAGGGCATTCGCGCCCGCGGGCCCGGCCGGCTCGGCCCTAGGTTGCTGGCATGGACATCGACTTCAGCCTGCGACGCCTCACGGGCCGGATCAGCGTCACCTTCGAGCGGAACGACGACCCGGCGCGCGTGGGTTCGGGGCCGGAGTCAGCGGGGTTCCCGTGGTGCCACGCGGACGTGGACTACCCCGCGCACGGCTACGACGCCGTCCTCGGCTGGATCCAGCTGGTGCGCAGCGACGACAACCGCAGCGGCGGCATGGAGTTCGAGATCGACCCGCTCGCCTTCCTGGGCGACCTGCCGCACCCCTTCTGCTGGATCGGCCTGAACCCCCAGCTCTTCGACGCCCCGTCGCGGTCGCCGCTGCACGACATGAGCTGGCGCGCCCACAGCTTCCTCTGCGTGCCCGACGGCCCGCCCAGCTCGATGGAGGTGCACGCCCTGGCCGGATTCGCCTGGGGCTTCGACGTGAGCGGCTCGGACATCGCGCTCGTCGAGCCCTTCGCCGTCGGGCCCGAGGTCTGGGAAGGCCACCTGGCTGCGCTCACCGCCGGCTACCCGGCATGGAGGTTCCAGCGCGGCTTCCGATCGACCTGAGCAGCAGTACTGCAGGAATGCCGACCAGCATCTTCACGGGTGTCGTTCCAGGGAGTGGGGGATCGAGGCAGTGGCCAGACTTCCGGTGGTGATCGAGGAGCGGGCTGATCACTGGTTGGTCCAGCACAGTGAGGTCAGTCAGGTGAAGATCGACTGGGCCGTGACGCTTCTGTTCCTCGAGGGATTCGAGATCCGGATTGCAGCGCCGTACGTTCTCACCCTCCCTGGACGGGAGCCGCTCACGATCGACCCGGAGGACGATCCCCGTCTGGGCGTGGAGCTGTTGCCACTGTCTCGGCTGGTGGGCGCCGCATGCACCATGTTCAAGTCTGGTGAGCTGACGATCCACTTCGACAACGACATCCACCTGCACGTCCCCCTGTCGCATACGCCGTACGAGGATTGGCAGTTGTCGACCCGTGAAGGGCGTCTGTTCATCGCCGCACCGGGCGGCCAGCTGCAGATCTTCGGTCCCAATGTCGGGCCGGGCGGGTGAGACCCGAGCGGTTCAGCAGCGACCCGCGTCGATGCCGACGTGCGTGAGGGTTCCTCCGCTCGTCGTCGCGTCCGGCACTCTGGAGCGGTCGGTCGCCAGGTCCAGCAGTCGCACATGCGGCTGGCGCGCGTCCCGACCACGTGGCACCCGATCGCGAGCCCGTCGGTGCTGACGGGCATGACGGTCGGGGACGTCCTCGCGCAGACGGCCGGCGACGACCGCGACGCCGCGCTGGCCGACTGGGCTCGATGGGTGTGGTCGCGCTGGGCGGATCACCACGCCGAGGTCGTCGCGCTGTGCGAGGCTCGCGCGCTCTGATCCGGTCCGGTGCTCAGCCGAGGCGGTGGATGCGGTCGAGCCGGTCGAGGCCGTGCGGACGGTGGGCGACCCACAGCACCGTGCGGCCCTCGAGCGCGGCGAGCAGCTCGCCGGCCACGATGTCGGCGGTCGCCTCGTCGAGGTGCTCGGTGGGCTCGTCGAGCAGCACCACGGGATGCCCCCCGAGCAGTACGCGGGCCACACCGAGGCGCTGGCGCTGCCCCGCCGACACCCGGGCGCCGTGCTCGCCCACGGAGGTGTCGAGCCCGTGGGGCGAGGCGTCGAGCCAGGGCCCGAGGCCGACGGCGTCGAGCACGGCGCGCACGTCCTCGTCGGGGGCGCCGGGGCGGGCCAGGCGGACGTTCTCCACCACCGAGGTGTCGAACACGTGCGGCAGCTGCGGGCACCAGCCCACGACCGAGCGCAGGTCCGCGCCGGCGAGGTCGCGCAGCTCGACGTCGCCGAGCCGCACCGAGCCGGTGTACGGCAGGAAGCCGGCCAGCACCGCCAGCAGCGTCGACTTGCCGGTGCCCGAGGGCCCGACGATGCCCACCCGCGCGCCGGCGGGCACGTCGAGGTCCAGGCCGGTGAGCACCTCACCGCCCGAGGGCCAGCCGGCGCCGACGCCGCGCAGCCGCACGCCCACCACCCCGGCCGGGGGCGCGGCCGGCACGGCCGGGTCCGGCACGGGGTCGACGGCGTCGAGCACCTCCACCACGCGCTGCGCCGAGCCGCGCACCCGGCCGAGGGCCAGCGCCGCGACCGGCATCGACACCACGGCCTCGTAGGTGGCCAGCGGCAGCAGCGCCAGCACCGCGAGGTCGACGCCGGGGAGCGCTCCGCTGCGCACCGCCGGGATCGCCACGATCAGCATCGCCACCACGGCGCCGCCCGAGAGCAGCACGCCGAGGCCGGAGGCCAGCCCGCTCGCCCGCGCGCTGCGCGCGGCCAGCCCGCCGATGCGCCGGTCGTCCTCCTCGAGCCGGTCGAGCCAGGTCCCCGCCGCGCCGGACACGGTGAGGTCGCCCATGCCGTCGAGGAGGGTGAGCACGTCGGCGTTGAGCCGGCCGCGCTCGGGCGCGCTCGCGCGATCCGCGTCCGCGGCGGCGCGCGCAGTGATCCACGGGACCACGGTGGCGGCCAGCAGCAGCGACACCGCCAGCACGGCCCCTGCCGCCGGCAGGATCACCACGGCCAGCACCACGGAGCCCAGCGCCACGAGGCCGCCGGCGAGATAGGGCACGAGCACGCGGAGCGGGAGGTCCTGCGCGGCGTCGACGTCGCGCACCAGGCGCTCGAGCAGGTCGCCGCGCCTGTAGGCGGGGACGCCCGCGGGCGCGACGACGGCGAGCCGGTCGTAGACCGCCAGGCGCAGCCGCGACAGCCCGCGGAAGGCGGCGTCGTGGGAGACGAGACGCTCGGCGTAGCGGAACACGCCGCGGCCGATGCCGAAGGCGCGCACCGCGACGATCGCGACCTCGAGCTCGAGCACGGGCGGCTGGAGCGCTGCGCTGGAGATCAGCCAGGCGCTCGTGGCGAGCAGGCCCACCCCGCTCCCGATCGCGAGCGCCCCCAGGAGCACGGCCAGCGCGAGCCGACGGCGCTCGGAGAGGATCCAGGGCAGCAGCCGGCGCACCGGCGAGGCGGCGGACGCAGCACCGGGCGCGACCGGCGCGGTCGCGACGCTGCCGGTCGAGCGGTCGGCGCTCATGCCTGCACCCCCACCGGCTCGAGCGCCACGACGTCGTCGGCACCGGCCACGAGCGACGGGCGGTGGGCCACCACGAGCACCGCGCTGCCGCGCTCGGCCAGCCGGCGCACCGCGGCGACGACGTCGGACTCCGAGACGTCGTCGAGGCCCGCGGTGGGCTCGTCGAGGAGCACCAGCGCGGGCGGGTCGAGCAGCACGCGGGCCAGCGCGACGCGGCGGCGCTGGCCGGCGGAGACGTCCGAGGCGAGGTCGCCGACGCGCGTGGCGGGGCCGTCGGGCAGCGTCGCCGGGTCGATCCCGGCCTCGCGCAGGGCGCGCTCGACGTCGGCGTCGGTCGCCGTCGGACGGCGCAGCCGCACGTCGTCGGCCACGGTGGGGCCGACGAGCACCGGGTCCTGCCCCACGACACCGAGGCGCGACCGCCAGGCCGCGGGGTCGAGGTCGGCCAGGTCGGCCCCGGGACCGGACCCGACCCCGACCTGCACGCGGCCCGAGTCCGGGGCGACGAATCCCTGGAGCACTGCGAGCAGCGTGGACTTGCCCACGCCCGAGGGACCGACGAGCGCCACCACGCGCCCCGGCGACAGACGCAGCGACACCGGCGCCAGCGCGGGCACCGAGGTGCCCGGGTACGTCACGGTCACGGAGTCGACGACGACGTCGCCGTCCGGCACGTCGTGCCGCTCGCCGCGCGAGGGCGGCTCCACCGCGAGCACCTCGAACACCTGCTCCGCGGCGTCGATGCCGTCGGCGGCGGCGTGGAACTGCGCGCCCACCTGGCGGATGGGCAGGTAGACCTCCGGCGCCAGGATCAGCACCACGAGCCCGGTGCGCAGGTCCATCTCGCCGTTGACCAGGCGCAGCCCGATCGACACCGCGACGATCGCGACCGACAGCGTGGCCAGCAGCTCGAGCACGAACGACGACAGGAACGACACGCGCAGCACGCCGAGGGTGGCGGTGCGGTACTGCCGGTCGATCTCGGCCATGCGCTGCGCCTGCGCGCCCTCGCGGCGGAACGCCTTGAGCGTGGGCAGGCCGGCCACGACGTCGAGGAAGTGGCCGGCCAGCACGCCGAGGGTGGACCACTGCCGGGCGGTGGCGCTCTGGGTGTACATGCCGACGAGCACCATGAACACCGGGATCAGCGGCGCGGTGAGCGCCACGATGACCGCGGCGAGCAGGTCCTGCGTGAGGATCGCGACGCCGACGGTGAGCGGGACGACGACGGCCACGACCAGCTGGGGCAGGTAGCGCGCGACGTAGGGCTCGACGCTGTCGACGCCGCGGGTCGCGAGGGTGGCCACCTGCCCGCGGCGCTCGCCGGACAGCCACACCGGCCCGAGCCGCACGACGTGCGCGAGCAGCGCGGCGCGCAGCTGCGCGGACGTGCGGGTGGCGGCCCGCTGCGCCAGGCTCTCGCCCACCGTGGCCAGCAGCGCCCGGCCGAGGACGACGAGCGCGAGCAGCAGCACGACGCCGCGGACGTCGTCGAGCGTCTCGCCCCCGAGGAAGACCCGCGACACGACGTCGCCCAGGCTGAACGCCTGGGCGACGACGAGCACCGCAGTGGCGGCCGAGACCCCGATCGACCCGATCAGCAGCGTGCGGACACCACGGGCGTAGCGCAGCAGCCGGGGGTCGAGCGGGCGGGACACCAGTGCAGGTTAGACCGACACCTCGTGCGGCAGGTCGAGCGATCCCCTGCCCACGTCCGGGATCTGGCTGGGCGAGAGGCGCTTGCGGAACACCCAGTAGGTCCAGGCCTGGTAGGCGAGCACGACCGGCGTCATGATCACCGCGACGATGGTCATCACCTTGAGCGTGTACTCGGTGCTCGAGGCGTTGGTGATCGTCAGCGACGCGGCCGGGTCGATGCTGCTCGGCATCACGTAGGGGTAGAGCGCCGCGAAGAGGAACACGACGACGCCCGCCTGCGTGACGGCCGAGAACACGAACGCCCATCCCTCGCGCCCGACCCGGTTGGCACCGAGCACGGCCAGCCAGGCCAGCACCGCCACCACGAGCGGCAGCCAGCTGATCGCGTTCTGGCTGTAGGCCAGCTGCGTCCAGAGCCCGAAGGCGACCGCGAGCACGGCGGCCACGAGGCCGACCTGGCCGGCGATGCGGTTGGCCCGCACCCGGATCTCGCCGTCGGTCTTGAGGGCGAGGAACACCGCGCCGTGCGTGGTGAACAGCGCCAGCGTGACGAGTCCCCCGAGCAGCGCGTAGGGGTTCAGGAGGGTGAACAGGTTGCCGTCGAACTGGCTGTTGCCGTTGGCGTCGAGCACGAGCGGCGTGCCCTTGGCGATGTTCGCGAAGGCGACGCCCCACAGCAGCGCGGGCAGGAACGAGGCGATGGTGATCGCCCAGTCCCAGCGGTTGCGCCACACGGCAGAGCCGCGCTTGCTGCGGTACTCGAACGCGACGCCGCGCACGATGAGCGCCACGAGGATGAGCAGCAGCGCGAGGTAGAAGCCGCTGAACAGCGTGGCGTACCACTCGGGGAACGCGGCGAAGGTCGCGCCTCCCGCGACGAGCAGCCACACCTCGTTGCCGTCCCACACCGGGCCCAGCGTCGTCACGACCGTGCGCCGCTCGGCCTCGTCCTTCGCGACGACGCGCAGCAGGATGCCGACGCCGAAGTCGAAGCCCTCGAGGACGAAGTAGCCGATCCAGAGGACGGCGATCAGGACGAACCAGATGATCTGCAGGGTCTCCCAGGACATGTCCAGGTCTCCTAGTCCGTCAGTACGAGAAGGTCAGGGGACGGCCGCTGTTGGCGTCCTCGTGGTCGAGGACCTCCACGGTCTCGGGCGGGCCGATCTTCACGGCGCGCACGAGGAGCCCGACCTCGATCACCGCGAGGCCGCCGTAGAGCAACGTGAACACGATGAGCGAGATGAGCACCTGGGCGGTGCTCAGCGTCGGCGAGACGCCGTCGGCGGTCCTCATGAGGCCGAACACGATCCAGGGCTGGCGGCCCATCTCGGTGAACACCCAGCCGGCCGAGATGCCGAGCAGCGGGACGAGCGTCGCGACGATCGCGGTCCACCGCAGCCAGCGGGCGCCGGGCAGGCGTCCCTTGCGGGTGCGCCACCAGACGTAGAGCGCCCACAGGGCGCCGAGGACGCCGAGTCCGATCATCGCGCGGAAGGCCCAGAACACGAGCGGGGTGTAGGGCGCGTAGTTGCCCGGTCCGAACTTCGTCTCGGAAGCCGCCTGGAGGTCGTTGATGCCCTGCACCGTGCTCTCCGGGCCGGTCCAGTGGCCGGTGGCGAGGAAGCTGAGCATCCCGGGGATGTCGATCGACCAGTAGGCCTCGGACCCGTCGAGGTTGCCGATGGTGATGAGGCTGAACGGCGCGTTCTCCTGCGTCGTGTAGAGCGCCTCCGCGGCGGCCATCTTCATGGGCTGCTGCTGCACCATGATCTTGGCCTGCACGTCGCCGGTGTACATGACCGCGAGCCCGGCGAGCACCGTGGCCACGACGCCGACGGTGAGCGTCTTGCGCATCGCCTCGACCGACCGGCCGGTCATCATCACCAGCAGGCTCACCGCGACGACCATGACGCCGGACACCAGGAACGCCGACGCGATGACGTGGAAGAACGTCGCCACCGTCGTGTTCTGGAACAGCACCGCCCCGAAGTCGGTGAGCTCCGCGCGGCCGCTCTGCGCGTTGTAGGTGTAGCCGGTGGGGTGCTGCATGAAGGAGTTCGCGGCGAGGATGAAGTACGCCGAGAGCATCGTGCCGAACGCGGCCAGCCAGATCGTGGCCAGGTGCAGGCCCTTGGGCAGCCGGTCCCAGCCGAAGATCCACAGGCCGAGGAACGTCGACTCCAGGAAGAACGACGCGAGCCCCTCGACGGCCAGCGGCGCGCCGAAGATGTCGCCGACGAAGCGGGAGTAGTCGCTCCACGCCATGCCGAACTGGAACTCCTGGACGATGCCGGTGACGACACCCATCGCGAAGTTGATGAGCAGCAGCTTGCCGAAGAACTTGGTGGCCTTGAGCCACTTCTCGTCGCCGGTGCGGTACCAGGCGGTCTGCATGATCGCGACGAGGAACGACGTCCCGATCGTCAGCGGGACGAACAGGAAGTGGTAGACGGTCGTGATGCCGAACTGCCACCGCGCCAGGTCGAGGGCATTCATCAGGCAGACCCCTTCAGAGGCGAACCGGTACGGGTGCACGCACTCGTGCGCTGGACACTTTGCTCCATGCCCGGGGGGTGAAGGGCAGCCGAACCTGTGAACTGTGTCGCCAAGCCAAGGCTCCCCTGACCGCGCGGCGCTCCTTCTCCGCGGCCCGGTCCGCGACCGAGGTCAGGTCAGCCTCAGTCGTCACTCCTGGTGACCGGCACGCCGTCCACCCCTGCGTGCCCGCGCGTGCCGGCCGGCCGCGCGCGACCGCTCGCGGGACACCGGTGCGACGGACGTCGGAGGGGCCGAGGAGGATGCGCACGTGACGACCGCCGCCGACCCGGGACTCGCCGCCCCGCCCGCCCCGCCGCCCTCACCGGCCGCAGTGTGGACCGCGCTCGGCATCGTCTACGTCGTCTGGGGCTCGACCTACCTCGCGATCGCGTTCGCGATCGACACCATGCCGCCGATGGTCGCGCTCGGCACCCGCTTCGCGGCGGCCGCCGCGGCCATGGCCGCCTACCTCCTCGTGCGCCGGGGCCCGCGCGGGCTGCGGGTCGAGCGGCGCGAGCTCGGCGGCGCCGTGGTGATCGGCGTCCTGCTGCTCGGCGTCGGCATGGGGGTGCTGAGCCTGGCCGAGCGCGTGGTGCCCACCGGGATCGCGGCGCTCATCGTCGCGGTGGTGCCCCTCTACATCGCGCTGCTGCGCGCGCTCACCGGCGACCGCCCGCCGTGGATCACCTGGGTGGGCATCGCGATCGGGCTCGTGGGGATCGGCCTGCTGGTGCTGCCGGGCAACCACGCCGACGGCGGCTCGGACCTCGCCGCGCAGCGCACGCTGTGGTCGCTGCTCATGCTCGGCGGCACGTTCGCCTGGGCGCTCGGCACGTTCCTCCAGCCGCGCATCCGCGTCCCGCGCGACCCGCTCGTGCTCTCCACCTACGAGATGCTCACCGGCGCCGTGGTGCTCACGGGCCTCGGGCTGCTGCGCGGGGAGCGCGTGAGCGACATGGCCCACGCGTCGGCGGCGTCGTGGTGGGGCTGGATCTACCTGGTCACCATCGGCTCTCTGGTGGCGTTCACCGCCTACGTGTGGGTCGCCGGGCACGCCCCCGTGTCGCTGGTGGCCACCTACGCCTACGTGAACCCCGTGGTGGCGGTGCTGCTCGGCTGGTGGCTGCGCGGCGAGTCGCTCTCGCTCGGGCTCCTGGTGGGCGCGGCCGTCGTCGTGGCCGGCGTCGCGCTCGTGGTGAGCGCCGAGCGGATCGCCGGGCGCCGCGCCGAGGCCGACCTGCTCGTCGACCCCTGCCAGGCCGAGCGCTGAGCGCGGGCCGGTCCGACGTCGGCTAGCGCCCCGCAGCGGCGTCCGCCGGGCGCGGGGCAGCAGCGGGCGCGGGGACGAAGCCGCCCGCGACGGACAGGAAGCGGTCGTTGGCCTCGCGCTCGCCGATGGTCACTCGCACGCCCTCGCGCCCATAGGCCCGCACGGAGAGGTTGACCGCGTCGCACGCCGCGACGAAATCGTCGTGGCGCTCGCCGAGGCGCAGCCACACGAAGTTGGCCTGGCTCGGCGGCAGCGCCCAGCCCTGGGCGGCGAGCTCGTCCTGCACGCGCGTGCGCTCGGCCACGAGGGCCTCGACCCGCTCGAGCAGCGCCGCCTCGGCCCGCAGCGACGCGACGGCCGCGGCCTGCGCCACGGTCGAGACGCCGAACGGCACGGCGGTCTGGCGCAGGCCCGTCGCCACGGGAGGATGGGCCACGGCGAAGCCGACCCGCAGGCCCGCCAGCCCGTAGGCCTTGGAGAACGTGCGCAGGACCGCGACGTTGGGCCGGTCGCGGTAGGTGTCGAGCCCGCGGACGGCGGCGTCGTCGCGGACGAACTCGACGTAGGCCTCGTCGACGACGACGAGCACGTCGGAGGGCACGCGGTCGAGGAAGCGGTCGAGGTCGGCCTGGCGCACCGCGGTGCCGGTGGGGTTGTTGGGCGTGCACACCAGCACGAGCCGGGTGCGCTCGGTGACGGCGTCGGCCATCGCGTCGAGGTCGTGGGTCTCGTCGGGGCGCAGCGGCACCTGCACCGGCGTGGCCCCGCCGATGATCGTCATGATCGGGTAGGCCTCGAACGACCGCCAGGCGTAGAGCACCTCGTCGCCCGGGCCGGAGGTGACCTGGACCAGCTGCTGGAGCAGGCCCACCGAGCCGGTGCCCAGCGCGATGTGGTCCTCGGGGACGCCGTGGCGCTCGGCGAGCGCCGCGACCAGGCCGGTCGACGCGGGGTCGGGGTAGCGGTTGGCCGCCGATGCCGCGCGGGCGATCTCGTCGAGGACGCCGGGCAGCGGCGGGTAGGGGTTCTCGTTGCTCGACAGCTTGTAGGGGGTCAGGTCGGCCCGACCCGCGGGCGGCTTGCCGGCCACGTAGGCGGGCAGCCGGTCGAGGGCGTCGCGCAGTCGCGGTCCGGTGCCGGGCATGCCCTCGACCCTATCCGCGGCCCGGGCCCGCCCCGCGCGCGCGACCGGTGCCGGGGCCCGGGGCCCGGACGCCGCCAGGCCGGGCACCCCGGCCCGCGCTCTCGGGCGGGCACTAGCGTGACCGCCATGGAGCCGGGCGGCGTCAGCCTCCGCACGCGGATGACGCTGCTCGCCGTCGCGGGCCTCGTCGCCGTCGTGGTGGTCGGGCTGCTGGTGCGCGCGGCCTACCTCGACGTCTCGACGGCGACCCGCGCCGTGCAGAACGCCTCGCCCGGGGACCGCGAGGCCGCCATCGACGCGCTGGCCGGCGTGGCCCGGCGGATGACCGTCGACCTCGCCGTCGCCGGGGTCGTGATCCTCGCCGTGCTGGTGTCGGCCTACGTGCTCGTGCGCTCGTGGGTGCTCACGCCGCTCGACGACCTGCGCCACCAGCTGCAGGGGGTGGCGCGGGACGGCCGGCGCGACCAGGTGATCGTGCCCTCCGGGCCGCCCGAGCTCCGCGCGGTGGGCCGCGACGCCGAGGCGATGCGCCGGGCGCTCGTGGTGGAGACCGACTCGGCCCGCGCCGCGGAGGGCAGCCTGGCGCTGGAGGGGCCGGTGGTCTCGGCCATCCGCCGCGAGCTCGACGTCGACCCCTCGCCCGAGGTGCCGCACCTCGAGGTGCACGGGCGGCTGCGCCCGGCCGAGGGGGTGCTGGCCGGCGACTGGTGGGGCGTCGTCCCCCTGGAGGACGACCGCACGGCGCTGCTCGTCGTCGACGTCTCCGGCCACGGCGCGGTGGCCGGCGTCATCTCGCTGCGCCTGCGCGCGGTGCTGTCCGTGTCGCTGCGCAGCGGCTTCGACCCCGGCACGGCGCTGGCCCGTGCCGCGACGTCCTTCGTGGACGACGACGGCCGCTTCGCGACGGCGCTCGTCGTGGTGCTCGACCCGCGCCGGGGGACGCTGCAGTGGGCCAACGCCGGGCACCCGGCCGGCTGGCTGCTGCCCGGCGGCCGGGCCGGCGAGCGGCTCGTGCTCACGCAGACCGGGCCGCTGGCCAGCGCCCTGGGCGGCAGCTGGGAGACCCGGCGGGCCCCGCTGCACGTGGGCGACGTCCTGCTCGTGTGGTCCGACGGGCTGGTGGAGACCCGCGACGAGGCCGACGAGGTCGTCGACGCCGAGCTCGCGGAGCTCGTGGGGGCCGTGGAGGACGAGGCCCCCGCTGAGCTCGTCACCCGGATGCTCGCCGCGCTGCGCGAGGCCTCGCCCGAGTGGTCGCGCGACGACGTCACCCTCGTGGCGGTACGCCGCACGTCCTGAGCCCGGCGCACGGCGCCCCGGCGCCCGGCGCGCTCCGCCGTTCGGCCCATGTCCCCCTGGACGGCCGTCCGCGAGTGACCGATCGGCGCAGGTCCGAGCGGGTGCCGCCCTTCAGTTCCCGGCGGCGAGGGCCGAGGAGACAGGTGGGACGAGCCACGACACGCTGCCCCGGCACGGCAGCGCGCACGAAGGGGGCGCAGGTGAGCCCACAGGCCGGCTGGTACGCCGATCCGACCGACCCCGCATCGCTGCGGTGGTGGGACGGTGCGGCGTGGACCAGCGAGACCCGCGGGGCCGAGCTCGCGATGGCGGCTGCCGCCGCCTCGGCCGTCCCGACGCCGACCCTCGCGCCCGCGCCCGCCCCCGTCACGACCACCGTCGCGATGCCGGCGGCACCCGTCGCCGCCGTCGCGCCCGCCGTGGCGGTGCCGGCGGTGGCACCCGCCGTCGCCGAGGCGGCCGTGCCGGCGCTCGCCGGCCACACCGCCACCGCGGTCGCCGTGCTGCCCGACGTCGCCGTCGCCGACGTGCCCACCCCGGCGCTGGCCCCCACTCCGGCGCTGGCCCCCACCCCGGCGCGCGCCGGGACCACCGCGATGACCCCGGCAGCCCCGCGCACCACGACGTTCGAGCCCGAGCCGCTCGAGGTCGACCGCTCCCGGCCCGGCGCCGGCACCGCCCCCGTGCGGGCGCCGCACGCGCCGTCGTCCTCCACGTGGGTGGACGAGTCGCTGCCCCGGACGCCGACCGCGTCGCCCGGCAGCATCATGGGCGGGCACTCGACCTTCGGGACCGGCGGCGGCGCGCGCGGCGGCTTCGCCGTGGGCCCGAGCATGGACTTCTCCCCGGTCGGCACCACCGGCGAGGTGCGGCCCTCGCGGCACGTGGGCCGCACCGTCACGCTGCTGGTCCTCGGGCTCGCGGTGCTCGCCGCGTTCTGCGTCGTCGCCGTCCCCCGCTACATGACCGCACGGGCCCAGAGCATCGCCGCCGAGCAGCCCGACGTGCTGGCGCGCAGCGCACCGGCCACGCTCGCCGGCGCGAGGCGCACCCGTCCGGACGCGACCGTTGCCGCTGCGGCGCGCGACCTGCGCGGGCAGGGCGCGTCGTGGGCCTGGGCCGCGACGTACGCCGCGGGCAGCACCCAGACCCGCTACCTCGCCTCCGACATCCCGGTGGACTCGCGCGGCGACGCGGTGAACGCCCTCACGAGCCACGACGCCGCCGCCGACCTGCTCGCCTCCATGAGCCGCCGGATGCTCCCGGCGTCCGCGCCGGCCGTGCTCGGCACCGCGACCGAGTACGCCAGCCCGGTGGGCGGCAAGGTCTGGTGCATGACCGTCACGGCCGCCGGCAGCGCCAACGGCTACTGCCTGTGGACCAACGGCAAGGAGTGGCTGGCCGTGCTGTCCACCCCGGGGCTGGAGGGCAGCGCCGGCAAGAGCACGCTGGCCGCCCTCGCGCAGCTGGCGAAGATCACCACGAAGTCCGGCGCGTAGCCGCGGTCCGACCCTCCCACGAGCACGGGTCGCGACGTCCGGCCACGGCCCGAGCGGGCGAGGCGATTCCTGGGCGCGGTCCGCGCATCAGCGCTCCCGGCGCCGGCGGGCCCAGCGCACGAGTTCGTCGGCACCCCACACCGCCACGGCGAACAGCGGCAGGACCGCAAGCTGGTGCAGCGGAGGCAGCGCCATCCCGAGCACCTCGCTCACGCCGGGGAGCACGACGACGGCGGCCGCGAACACGAGCTCGAACGCGATCCCCCACAGCAGCAGCGGGTTGGACAGCGGTCCGATCTCGCGCAGGGACGCGCGCTCGGTGCGCGCGGCGAACGCCGTGCCCACCTGGCAGGCCACGATGCCGAGGAAGGTCATGGTGGTGGCCTGGAGGTAGACCTCGTGCAGGGGCGACCCGGCGGCGACGTCCGCGCCCGGCGTCCAGCCGCCCGCCGTCAGGGTCCAGAAGAACGCCGACGTGACCAGCAGCGTGCTCACCCCGCCGAGCAGCAGCCAGGCCCGCAGCAGGAGGTCGCGGCGGATCAGGTTCTCGCTGCGCGGCCGCGGGGGGCGGCGCATGAGACCGGGCTCGGCCGGCTCGCGGCCGAGGGCCAGCGCGGGCAGCGTCTCGGTCCCGATGTCGATGCAGAGGATCTGCAGGACCGTGATGGGCAGCGGCACGCGCCCGCCGGACAGCGCGAACACCAGGAAGGGCACCACCTCCGGCGTGGTGTGGGCGAAGATGTAGAGCACGAACTTGCGCACGTTGTCGTACACCTGGCGCCCGGCCTCGACGGCCTGCGCGATCGTGCGGAAGTTGTCGTCGGTGAGCACCATCGTGGCCGCCTCGCGGGCGACGTCCGTGCCCGTGCCACCCATGGCGACGCCGATGTCCGCGCGGCGCAGGGCGGGTGCGTCGTTGACGCCGTCGCCGGTCATGGCGACGACCTGGCCCTGCGCCTGCAACGACTCGGCCACGCGCATCTTCATCTCCGGCGAGGTGCGCGCGATGACCAGCTCGCGCCCGTGGGCCAGGAACGCGTCGAACTGGGCGTCGGTCAGCCGGTCGAGCTCCTGGGCGTCCCAGGGCCGCAGGTCCGGGCCGCCGATGCCGACCTCCCGCGCGATCTCGCCGGCCGTCAGCCGGTGGTCGCCGGTGAGGACGATCACGCGGATGCCCGCCTCGTGGCACTGCTCGACGGCGGCGCGCACCTCGGGACGGGCCGGGTCCAGCAGCGCGACCAGGCCGGCGAGCACGAGGTCGCGCTCCGCGTCGTCCCGCTCGGCCGGCACCGGCCGGTCGGCCGGCAGGTCGCGGTAGGCCGCGGCGATGAGCCGCAGCCCGTGCGCGGCGTAGGCGGCGACCGCTGTCGCCACCTCGCGCCGGCGCTCGTCGTCGAGCTCGACGACGCGGCCGCAGGAGTCGAGCAGGCCGCTGCACCGGGCGAGCACCTCCTCGGGCGCGCCCTTGGTGTGGACGGCCCGGCGCTGCCCGGCGTCGTCGACCGAGGACATGAGCCGGCGCGCGGGGTCGAAGTGGAACAGCGTGCGCCGCAGCGCGGCCCGCCGGTCGGCGTCGACGTCGGCGCCGAGCCGGGCCGCGACCGCCAGCAGCGCGAGCTCGGTGGGGTCGCCCGTGCCGGCGGGGTCGCGCGCCGGGTCGTCGACGACGTCGTCGGCCAGCTCGGCGGTGTTGCAGGCGGCCAGCACCTCGGCCAGCCGGCCGAGCACCTCAGGCTGCGGGCCCTCGACGTCCCCGGTGCCGGCCCGCGGCCCGGACGTCGAGGCGCCGAGCTGCTGCTCGCCCGCGGAGGACCACACCAGCACGGCGTGCATCCGGTTCTGGGTGAGCGTGCCGGTCTTGTCCGTGCAGATCACGCTCGTCGCGCCGAGGGTCTCCACGGCCGAGAGCCGCTTCACCAGGGCGCCGCGCCGGGCCAGCTCGCGCACGGCCACGGCCAGGGCCAGCGTGATCGTGGGCAGCAGCCCCTCCGGCACGTTGGCCACGATGAGCCCGATGGCGAAGGACCCGGCGTCGGCCAGCGAGAGCCCGGCGAGCAGGGCGCCGATCGGGATGAAGGCCAGCCCCGCGCCGACGCTGACCGCCGCGATCAGCCACGCGACGCGGCGCACCTGCCGCTCGAGCGGGCTCGGCTCGCGCACGACCCGCTGCGACAGCGCGGCGATGCGGCCCAGCTCGGTGTGCATGCCGGTGCGGCTCACCAGCGCCACGGCCTCGCCGCCGGTGCACAGCGTGCCGCTGAACACCAGGGACTCGGCCTGCAGCAGCGGTCCGCCCCGGTCGTGCGCCGCGGCGGAGCGGAACGCCGGGAGGGACTCCCCGCTGATGGTGGACATGTCCACCTCGAGCGAGCCCTCGACCAGCCGGGCGTCGGCGCACACCCGGTCGCCCTCGGCGAGCTCGATGACGTCGCCGGGCACGAGCTCGCGGGCGGGCACTTCGCGGCGGTGCCCGTCGCGGCGCACCACGGCGCGCTGGGGCAGGTACGCCGAGAGCGCCTCCACGGCGCGCTCGCCCTCGCGCTCCTGCACGAACGCGAACAGGGCGTTGAGCCAGACGACGACGAGGATCGCCGCGGACAGCACGGGCGTGCCGATCACCCAGGCGAGCAGCGCGGCCATCCAGAGCAGCAGCGCCAGCGGGTGCAGCAGCTGGTCGAGCAGGTCGCGCCACGGGCTGCGCCGCCCGGCCCGGCGCAGCTCGTTGGCGCCGTAGGTCGCCAGGCGGCGCGCCGCCTCGCGCTCCGAGAGGCCGCGCGGGCTCGAGCGCAGGTCGCGGAAGAGCAGCGCGGCGGGCTCCGTGGGGGCGAGCCGGCCCAGCGCCCGGGTGAGCTCGGCCGCCTGCTCCGCGACGAGCTCGCTCCCGCTCGCGGGGCCCGGCACGGGCTGCTCGGCCATGGCGCTCCCCCCGGGGCGAGGCCATCCGGTGCACGGCACACGGTGCGACGCGCCTGGTGCGACGTCACCCCCAGGATCCGCCGTCCTCGGGCCGCATGCACGGTCGGCGCCGGGGCCGCCGCGGGCGCGGTCAGGGCGGGCCGTCGCCCCGCGCGGACTCCTGCGCGACGAGCGCCTCGCGGTCGGTCAGCCGCTGCAGACCGGCGTAGGGCCGGGCGAGCCGGTGGTTGCCGCGCAGGGCCTCGGCGTGGCGGTCGAGGAACGCCCAGTAGCCCGCGGTGAACGGGCAGGCCCGCGGCCCCACGCGCACCGACGGCGAGAACGGGCAGCTGCGGCAGTGGTCGCTCATCCGGTGCAGGTAGGCGCCGCCGGCCGCGTAGGGCTTGGTGGCCATCCGCCCGCCGTCGGCGTAGAGCGCCATGCCGACGACGTTGGTCACCATGACCCAGTCGTAGCCGTCGGCGAAGCCGTCGCGGAACCAGGCGGCGGTGGCGCGCGGGTCGTAGCCGCGCTGCAGCGCCCAGTTGCCCAGCACCATGAGCCGCACGATGTGGTGGCTCCAGGCCCGGTCGCGCACCTCCTCCAGCGCGGAGCGCAGGCAGGCCGCCCGCACCAGCTCCGGGCGCAGGTCGGCGAACCACTCCGGCAGCGGCTCGCGCGCCCCGAGCGCGTTGCGCCCGGCGTACTCCGGCCCCAGCGCCCAGTACAGCTGCCAGGCCCACTCCCGCCAGCCCACCACCTGGCGCACGACCGCCTCGACGCTCGGCAGCGGCGCCCGTCCCTCGCGGTGCGCCGAGACGGCCGCCTCCACCACCTCGAGCGGCTCGACGAGGCCGAGGTTCATCGGCACGGACAGCAGGCTGTGCGCCATCGCCCAGTCGTCGTGCAGCATCGCGTCCTCGTAGGGCCCGAACTGCACCAGCCGGTGGCGCACGAAGTCCGCGAGCGCGGTCAGCGCCTCGACCCGCGTGGCGGCGAACGTGCGCGGCGCGTCGGCGCCCACGAGCGCGACGCCCTCGGCCGCCCAGGCGTCGAGGTCGCGGCGCACGGCGGCGTCGACGTCGTCCTCCTCCGGCCGCCAGGGGTGCGGCAGGCCGAGCGTGCGCCGCCCGCGCGGCGGCGGCAGGCGGTTGTCGGCGTCGAAGTTCCAGCGGCCGCCGACCGGGCCGCCGTCGGGCTCGAGCAGCAGCCCGAGCCGGCCGCGCTGGTGGCGGTAGAACTCCTCCAGCACGGGGCGGCGCGAGCCCAGCCAGCCCTGGAAGTCGCTCTCCGCCAGGGTGAACCCGCGGGCGGGGAGCACGGTCATGCCCTGCTCGCGCACCCATCGCCGGGCGGCGTACGACGTCGGGTCGACGACGCTCACCTCGCGCGGGTCGACGCGCAGCCGCTCCAGCGCGGCGCCGTACGACTCCGCCCGCACGTGCACGGCCCGCTCGCCGAGCTCGACCGCGAGGTGGCGCAGCGCGGAGAGCAGCAGGTGCGCCTTCTGCCGGTGCGCGCGCCGCCGGGCGAACGCGGCGCGCGACTCCACCAGGAGCACCGGCTCGTCGTCGGCCAGGTCGGCGCGGAAGTGCGGACCGAGCTGGTCGGCGAACAGCAGCCTCACCCGGTGATCGTCGCCGAGCCCGCCCCGGCCCGCACCTCGCGGCCTCGGCCGGCGGCGGAACGCGCCGGGTGGAGCGACGGACCCGGCGCGCTAGACCTGGGCCATGTCGACGAAGCGGCTGTAGTGGCCCTGGAACGCCACCGTGAACGTGCCGGTGGGGCCGTTGCGGTGCTTGGCGAGGATGAAGTCGGCCTCGCCCGCGCGCGGGCTCTCGCGCTCGTAGGCGTCCTCGCGGTGCAGCAGCACCACCATGTCGGCGTCCTGCTCGATCGAGCCGGACTCGCGCAGGTCGCTCATCTGCGGGCGCTTGTCGGTGCGCTGCTCGGCGCCGCGGTTGAGCTGGCTGATGGCGACCACGGGGACGTCGAGCTCCTTGGCCAGCAGCTTGAGCGACCGGGAGAACTCCGACACCTCCTGCTGGCGGCTCTCGACCTTCTTGCCCGAGGTCATCAGCTGGAGGTAGTCGATGACGACGAGGCGCAGGTCGTGCCGCTGCTTGAGCCGGCGGCACTTGGCCCGGATCTCCATCATCGTCATGTTGGGGCTGTCGTCGATGAACAGCGGCGCCTCGCTGACCGCGCTCATCTTGCGGGCCAGCTTCTGCCAGTCGCCGTCGGACATCGTGCCGCTGCGGAGATGGTTGAGCGCGATCTGGGCCTCGGCGGAGAGCAGGCGCATCGCGATCTCGTTGCGGCTCATCTCCAGGCTGAAGATGGCGCTGGCCAGGCCGTGGCGGATCGAGGCCGAGCGCGCGAGGTCGAGCCCGAGCGTGGACTTGCCGATCGCGGGACGGGCCGCGACCACCACCATCTGGCCGCCGTGCAGGCCGTTGGTGACCGCGTCGAGGTCGGCGAAGCCCGTGGGGACGCCGGCGAGCACGCCGCCGCGCGAGGCGATCGCGTCGATCTCCTCCAGGGTGCCGGGCATGATCTCCGACAGCGGGAGGTAGTCGTCGCTGGTGCGGCGGTCGGTGACGTCGTAGACCGCCGCCTGGGCGCGGTCGACGATCATGTCGACGTCGCCCTCGCCCTGGAAGCCCATCTGCACGATGCGGGTGCCCGCCTCGACCAGCCGGCGCAGCACGGCCCGCTCGGAGACGATGTGGGCGTAGTAGGAGGCGTTGGCCGCCGTGGGGACGGAGGCGACCAGGGTGTGCAGGTAGGGCGCGCCGCCGACCCGGCCGAGCTCGCCGATCTTGGCCAGCTCGGAGGAGACGGTGATCGCGTCGGCGGGCTCGCCGCGGCCGTAGAGGTCGAGGACCGCGGCGTAGATGAGGGCGTGCGCCGGCCGGTAGAAGTCGGCCTCGCGCAGCGTCTCGACGACGTCGGCGATGGCGTCCTTGCTCAGCAGCATGGCGCCGAGGACCGACTGCTCGGCGGCGATGTCCTGGGGCGGGGTGCGGTCGGGGACCGAGTCGTCGCGCGGGCTGAGCTCGACGACGCTCACGTGCCCCCCTCCCTCTCGCCCGGGCCCGGCCGGGGCCCGCGGGACCCAGGTCTACGCCCGGGGTCCGACATCCGCCTGCGCGACCGTAGGGGTGTCCGGCCCGGGACTCAACGAGGCCTGTGGACAGACCTGGGGACGACGTGGGGAAACCGCCGAGCGACGCGGTGGTCGGTGCTGTGGACAACTCGGGGATAACCCGGACGATCTTGCGCCTGCAAAGCTGTGACCTGCGACGATGCGGTCCCCACCCTGGGGAGGGAAGAAACTTCGCTCGGGTGTCCGCCAGGTGAACTCCCGCCGACGCCGGACCGCCGGACGCCCCGGCGGGCGCACCGTCCGACCCGACCGCGGACGGCCACCGGACCCGGCGGCGGCCGGGTGGTCGGCCGGGAGCGGCCAGGCACCAGGATGGCCGCCGTGGACGACGCCCGGGACCCGGACCTGCTCGCCGCCGAGCCCCTGGCCGGCGAGCCGCTCCTGGCCGGGGCGCGCGAGTCCGGGGTGCCCGGGCCGGACCCGGGCACCGGGGCGCCGCAGGGCTCGTTGCGCGAGATCGCCCGCCTGGCCGTCCCCGCACTCGGCGCGCTCGTGGCGCAGCCGCTGTACGTGCTCGTCGACGCCGCCATCGTGGGCACCCTCGGAGTGCTGCCGCTCGCGGGGCTCGGGGCGGCCTCGACGCTGAGCTCGCTCGTGGTGGGCCTGTGCGTGTTCCTCGCGTACGCCACCACCGGGTCGGTGGCGCGTCGCCTCGGCGAGGGCCGCTGGGACGCCGCCGTGGGCGAGGGCGTCGAGGGCATGGGCCTCGGCCTGCTGCTCGGCGTCGTCCTGGGCGCGGCCACCTGGCTGTGGGCCGACCCGGTGGTGCACGCGTTCGGCGCCTCCGACGAGGTCGCGCCCTTCGCCGTGACCTACCTGCGCGTGGTGGCCCTCGGCTTCCCGGCGGCGCTCGTGGCGCTGGCCGGCGTCGGGGTGCTGCGCGGCCTGCAGGACACCCGCACCACACTGCTCGTCACGCTGCTGGCCGTGGGGGTCAACGCCGTGCTCGCGGTGACCCTCGTGCTCGGGCTGCACCGGGGCATCGGGGGGTCGGCCGTCGCCACGGCCGTGGCCGAGTGGGTCCAGGCGATCGCCTACACCGTCGTGGTGGTCCGGGTGGCCCGCCGGCACGGGGTGCGCCCGCACCCCTCGGGTGCCGGCCTGCTGGCGGCGGCCCGCACCGGCACCCCGCTGCTGTGGCGCACGGTCGTGCTCCGCGCCGTCTACGTCGTGGCGGCCGCCGTCGCCGCGCGCACCGGCGACGCCGACCTCGCCGCCTACCACGTGAGCTTCCAGGTCTGGATCCTGCTCGCGCTGGCCGCGGACGCGCTCGCCATCGCCGGGATGGCGCTGCTCGGGCGCTACCTCGGCGCCGGCGACGCGGCCGGGGCGCGCGCGGTCACCGGCCGGCTCGTGCGCCTCGGCGTGGTCGTGGGGGTCGGCCTGGGGCTGCTGCTGCTCGTGCTGGCCCCCTGGCTGCCCGACGCCTTCACGGCCGACCCGGTCGTGCGCGGCCTCATCACCGCGTCGCTGCTCGTCGGCGCGCTGCAGCAGCCGCTGGTGGTGCCGGTGTTCGTGCTCGACGGCGTCCTCATCGGCGCCGGCGACGGCCGCTGGCTCGCGATCGCCGGCACGGTGATGCTCGTGGCGTTCCTGCCCGCCGCCTGGCTGGTGCTCCACCTCGGCCTCGGCGTCGTCGCCCTGTGGTGGGCAATCACCTGGTTCATGGTGGTGCGCGCCGCGCTGCTGGGCCTCCGCGCCCGGGGCGGGGCCTGGCTGCGCCCGAGCGGCACGGCAGGATCGACCGCATGAGCGGTGCGGGGCAGCAGGTGCGGGTGACCGTGGTGTGCAGCGGCAACATCTGCCGCTCGCCGATCGGCGAGGTGGTGCTGCGCGACGCCGTCGAGCGCGCCGGCCTCGGCCACGCCGTGCTCGTGGACTCCGCCGGGATCGGCGGCTGGCACGTGGGCGAGGGCGCCGACCGCCGGGCCCGCGCCGTGCTCGCGCGCCACGGCTACGACGCCGCCGGGCACCGGGTGCGCCAGATCACCGGCGACTGGTTCGACGAGGACGACGCCCCCGACCTGCTGCTGGCCATGGACTCCGGCCACGAGCAGGCGCTGCGCCGGCTGGCCCCGGACTCCGACGTGCGCCGCTACCGCACCTTCGACCCGGCCCTCGCCGGGCGCGCGGACGCCGCGCTCGACGTCCCGGACCCCTACTACGGCGACGACTCGGACTTCGAGGAGGTGCTCGCGATGGTGCAGGCCGCGACACCGGGCGTGCTGGCCCACCTGCGCACCCTGCTCTGACACGGCACCGACCCAGCTCCGACGCAGCTCTGAAACAGCAGGACGGCCGGCCCCTGCGGGGCCGGCCGTCCTCGTGCTGTCGTCGTCGCGGGTGCTAGGCGCGCACCACGTCGACGGTGACCGAGGCGAGCGCCTCGGGGTGCACGCGCACCTCGACCTTGTGCGCGCCGACGGTCTTGATCGGCGCGACGATGGTGACCTTGCGCTTGTCGACGGCGGGGCCGCCGGCGGCGGTGATCGCCTCGACGACGTCGGCCACCGTGACCGCGCCGAAGAGCCGGCCGGTCTCGCCGGAGCGCGCCGTGAGCGTGACCTTGAGCCCCTCGAGGGACTGCTTGATCGCCGTGGCGGCCTCGACGTCGCGGACCTCACGGACCGAGCGGGCGCGCTTGATCTGCGCGACCTGCTTCTCCCCGCCCTTGGTCCACGGGGTCGCCAGACCGCGCGGGAGCAGGTAGTTGCGGCCGTAGCCGTCCTTGACCTCGACCACGTCGCCGGGGGCGCCGAGTCCGTTCACGTCCTGGGTCAGGATGAGCTTCATGGTGGTCGCCTCCTTCCTCAGCGGGCGGTCGAGGTGTAGGGCAGCAGCGCCATCTCGCGGGCGTTCTTGACCGCGGTCGCGACGTCGCGCTGGTGCTGGGTGCAGTTGCCGCTCACGCGACGGGCCCGGATCTTGCCGCGGTCCGAGATGTACTTGCGCAGCAGAGCGGTGTCCTTGTAGTCGACGTGCGCGATCTTCTCCTTGCAGAAGACGCAGACCTTCTTCTTCGGCTTGCGAAGAACAGGCTTGGCCATCGTGGTGCTCCTTGTCGTGGGAGCCCGGCGTCGGCGCCGGGATGGGGTCGGACGGGTGGGTGCGGCCGCAGCGGCCGCGGGGTGGAGCAGGTCCGGCTAGAACGGGGGCTCGTCGTAGGACGCGCCGCCACCACCGCCGCCGCCCCAGGCGCCGCCGCCGGAGGACTGGCCTCCGGGCTGGCTGGCCCACGGGTCGGAGTCGGAGGCGCCGCCACCGCTCGCGCCGCCGAAGCCGCCCGAGTCGCCGCCGAAGCCGCCGCCGGAGCGGGCGACCTTGGTGACCTTGGCGGTCGCCGTGCGCAGCGCGGGGCCGACGTCGTCGACCTCCATCTCGAGCACCGTGCGCTTCTCGCCCTCACGGGTCTCGTAGCTGCGCTGCTTGAGCCGGCCGGTGGCGATCACCCGGGTGCCCCGGGTGAGGGACTCGGCGACGTTCTCGGCGTACTGCCGCCACACCGAGCACCGCATGAAGACGGGCTCGCCGTCCTTCCACTCGTTGGTCTGCTTGTCCAGGTAGCGGGAGTTCGACGCGATCGTGAAGCTCGCCACGGCCGCGCCGCTGGGGGTGAACCTCAGCTCCGGGTCGTTGGTGAGGTTCCCGACGACGGTGATCTGGATGTCGCCTGCTGCCATGTGCTGACCGCCTCAGGGAGTGTGGGGGCTCGACGTTGGTGGGCCGGACCTTACGGGTGCGCTCCGACTCCCCGGAAGGGAGCGCTCGCGCGGACTGTGGACGACGCGCGGAGCCGGGGGATGCCGGCCGCGCGTCGCACGGTGCGAGGGGTCAGTGGGCCTCGGGCCGCATGACCTTGGTGCGCAGCACGGCCTCGTTGAGGTTGAGCTGGCGGTCGAGCTCCTGCACCGCGGCGGGGTTGCAGGTGAGGTCGAGGACGGCGTAGATGCCCTCGGCCTTCTTGTTGATCTCGAAGGACAGACGGCGACGGCCCCAGATGTCGACCTTGTCGACGGAACCGCCGTCCTGCTTCACCACGTTGAGGAACGTGTCGAGACTCGGGGCGACGGTGCGCTCCTCGAGATCGGGGTCGAGGATCACCATGACCTCGTAGCGACGCATGCGATACCCACCTCCTCTGGACTCAGCGGCCACGGTCTCTCCGTGGCAGGAGGGTTGACGCGTCACGAGCCCGGCACCGCGGGACCCGGCGGGCCCCGCCCGGCCGGGCGGCGTGGGGGCCCAGACTACCCGCGGCCGCGGCCGGGCCCCAAACCGTCGCCCGCCGACCCCGCTCCCCCGACCCGCGCGGTTCACGGGGGAACGGTCGCATCCAGCGCCGGGACGCGACCCTTCCACCAGTCACGTCGCGCCGGCACGGAGGTGCCAGGATCGCGCCGTGAGCATCCCGCCCGATCCCGCCGCACCGCCCGAGCCGTCCGGCCCGGCCGAGCCGTTCGAGCAGCTGAGCCTGGCCGAGCTGCGCACCCGCGGCTCGGTGAAGTGGACCCGCTACGGCCCGGACGTGCTGCCGCTGTGGGTCGCGGAGATGGACGCGCTGCCCGCCCCGGCCGTCGTGGACGCCGTCTGCGCCGCCATGTCCCGGGGCGACACCGGCTACCCGCCGATGGACACCTCCTACGCCGAGGCCTTCTCCGAGGCCGCCGCCCGGCACTGGGGCTGGGCCCCGGACCCGGCGGCCACCTGCGTGGTCGCCGACGTGCTGGCCGGGGTGCGCGAGGTGCTCCGCCTCGTCACGCGGCCCGGCGACGCGGTCGTGGTGCCCGCGCCCGTGTACCCGCCGCTGCTGGAGTTCACCGCCGCCATGGGACGCCGCGTCGTCCCTGTGCCGCTCGGCCCGGACGACCGGCTCGACCTCGACGCCGTGGCCGCGGCGCTGGCGGAACCCGACGCCACCGCGCTGCTGCTGTGCAGCCCGCACAACCCCACCGGCACCGTGCACACCGCCGACGAGCTGCGCGGGGCCGCGGCCGTGGCCGACGCCGCGGGGGCGACCGTCGTGGTCGACGAGATCCACGGCCTGCTCGTGCCCGAGGGCACGCGGTTCACCCCCTACCTCGCCGTGGCCGAGCGCGGCTTCGTGGTCACCTCGGCCAGCAAGGCCTACAACCTGGCCGGGCTCAAGGCCGGCCTCGTGGTCGCGGGCCCGGCGTCCGCCGCGCTCGTCGAGCAGATCCCGCTCGAGGCCCGCTACGGCGCGAGCTACCTCGGCGTGCTGGCGCACGTGGCCGCCTGGCGGCACGGCGACGCCTGGCTCGACGCCGTCAACGCCGCGATCGCCGCCAACGCCGAGCACCTCGGCCGGCTCCTCGCCGAGCACCTGCCGCAGGTGGGCTACCGCCCGCCGCAGGCCACGTACCTGGCGTGGCTCGACGTCTCCGCGCTCGGCCTGGGCGAGGACCCCGCCGAGACGCTGGTCGAGCGGGCGGGGGTGGCGCTGAGCTCCGGGCTGCCCTTCGGCCCGGGCGGCGAGCAGCACGTGCGCCTCAACCTGGCCGCGAGCCGCGCGACGCTGGCCACCGCGGTCGAGCGGATCGCGGCCGCGCTGGCCTGACCCGACGTCACTGGTGGAACGGTCGCTTCCCGGTCCGGGTGACGACCGTTCCACCAGTGACATCGCGGTGGGTGGGTGGTGCCAGGATCGGGGCGTGCGCATCGCCACCTGGAACATCAACTCCGTCGCCGTCCGCACCGACCGCCTGCTGGCCTGGCTGGCCTCGGCCGAGCCGGACGTGCTGTGCCTGCAGGAGCTCAAGGTCGCGGCCGCGGAGTTCCCCGTCGACGCCGTCCGCGAGGCCGGCTACGAGGTGGCAGCGCACGGCACCGGCCGGTGGAACGGCGTCGCGATCCTCTCGCGCGTGGGCCTCGACGACGTCGTGCGCGACCTGCCCGGCCAGCCCGCGTTCGACGGCGCCACCGAGCCGCGGGCGGTCGGCGCCACGTGCGGGGGCGTGCGCGTGTGGTCGGTGTACGTCCCGAACGGCCGCGCCGTGGACGACCCGCACTACTCCTACAAGCTCGACTGGCTCGCGGCGCTGCGGGCCGCCGCGGTGGCCGACCTGGCGCGTCCCGAGCCGCTGGTCATCCTGGGCGACTTCAACGTCGCACCCACCGACTCCGACGTCTGGGACATCTCGAGGTTCGAGGGCGCCACCCACGTGACGCCGGCCGAGCGCGCGGCGGTGTCGGCCCTCGTCGACGCCGGCCTCGTGGAGGTGGTGCCGCGGGCGCTGAAGTACGACACGCCCTACACCTACTGGGACTACCGGCAGCTGTCGTTCCCGAAGAACACCGGCATGCGCATCGACCTGGTCTTCGCCTCGCCCGCCCTGCACGACGCCGTGACCGACTCCTACGTCGACCGCGAGGCCCGCAAGCCCGGCCCGAAGGGCAGCACGCCGCCGTCCGACCACGCCCCCGTCGTGGTCGACGTCGCGCGCTGAGGCCGCTGGGCCCACCGCCGGCGAGGCGCTCGTCACGCCGCCCGCGGCGGCCGGCCGCGACCGGCCCGGCGGGCCCGTAGGCTCGCCGCCGTGCCGTCCTCGCCCCTCGTCGTCCGCCGGATCAGTGCCGACGAGCACCTCGCGCACGTGCGCCGCCACCAGGACAGCGGCCGCATCTCGTTCCTCCAGCTGCCCAGCTGGGCCGGGGTGAAGGCCGAGTGGCAGCACCTGTCGCTCGGCTGGTTCGACGGCGACACCCTCGTGGGCGCGGGGCTCGTGCTGCTGCGCCAGGTGCCGCGCGTGCGCCGCTACCTGGCCTACCTGCCCGAGGGACCCGACATCGACTGGACCGGCGAGCGCGACCTCGCCGACTGGCTCGCCCCCATGACGGCGCACCTGCGGGGGGTCGGCGCGTTCGCGGTGAAGATGGGGCCGCCGGTCGCAGTGCGCCGCTGGGACGCCGGCACCCTCAAGGACGCGATCGCCGAGGGGTCGGCGCGCCGGCTGCGCGACGTGCCCGCCGACGAGACCCACCCGCAGGCGGAGGCCGTGGCCGAGCGGCTGCGCGCGCTGGGGTGGACGCAGAAGGCCGACATCGGGGCCGGCTTCGGCGACGTCCAGCCGCGCTACGTGTTCCAGGTCCCGCTGGCCGGCCGTACCGAGGACGACGTCCTGGCCGGGTTCAACCAGCTGTGGCGGCGCAACATCAAGAAGGCCGAGAAGGCCGGCGTCGAGGTGGTCCACGGCGGCTACGACGACCTGCCCGCCTTCCACGAGGTGTACGTCGAGACGGCCGCGCGCGACGGGTTCACCCCGCGCGGCCTGCCCTACTTCCAGCGCATGTGGCACGCCATGCGCGAGGAGGACCCGGAGCGCATCACGCTCTACCTGGCCCGTCACGAGGGCCGGGTGCTGGCGGCCACGACGCTGGTCCGCGTCGGCGCGCACGCCTGGTACTCCTACGGCGCGTCCTCGAGCGCGGGGCGCGAGGTGCGCCCGTCCAACGCGGTGCAGTGGGCGATGATCCGCGACTCGCTCGCCGCCGGCTGCCGCGTGTACGACCTGCGCGGGATCAGCGACACCCTCGACCCCGACGACGACCTCTTCGGCCTCATCCAGTTCAAGCTGGGCACCGGGGGCCACGCGCTGGAGTACCTCGGCGAGTGGGACCTGCGGCTGCGCCCGATCATGGCGCGCGCGGTGGACGCCTACCTCAGCCGCCGCTGACCCGCCCGAGGCGGGGCGTGCGGGTCCGGCGTCCCCCTAGGTTGGGCGCATGACCCTGAGCCTGTACGTCGACGCGCCGCGCTGGCGCGCGCACACCGAGCGCACCCGCGACGACGTGCGCCGGGCGGTCGGCTCCACGGTGCACGCCGACCCCGCCGCCGGGCGCCCCCACGTGCACCTCGGCGACCTCGTGCCCGTGGCGAAGGGCAACGGCTACGGGCTGGGCAACGCGCGCCTCGCGCGGGAGGCGGGCCGGCTCGGGCTCACGCGGATCGCCGTCGGCACGGTGTTCGAGGTGGCCGAGGTGGCCGGCGCCCACGACGGCGACATCCTCGTGCTCACCCCGTTCGACCCGCGCGACACCGTGGCGGGCGCGGCCTGGGTCGAGGTGGCGCACGCGCCCTACGCCGACCGCGTGCTGCGCACGGTGTCCTCGCGCGAGGCGTGGGACGCCGTCGCCGCCGGGCCCGGCCCGGTGCGGGTGGTGCTCGAGGCGCTCACCTCGATGGGCCGGTTCGGGCTCACCGACGCCGAGCTGGCCGACCTCCTGGAGGCGCCGTCCACCCGCGACGCGCTGGCCGCCGGGCGCGTGCGTCTGGAGGGGCTCGCGCTGCACCTGCCCCTCGCCGCCCCGCACCTCGACCACCGCTCCGTGCCGGGGGCGCGCTGGCACGACGCGGGGGTGGCCCCGGCGCCGCCGCCCGGCGCCACGGCGCGCGTCACCGAGGCGCACGCGTGGGCGCTCGGCTGGGTGCGCGCCGCCGCCGACCTGTCCGACCGGCTGCGCGCGGGCGACCCGGACGCGGAGGCCGTGACCGCACTCACGAGCGCCGCCGCCCTGTGGGTGAGCCACCTCGACGACGCCGAGCTCGCGGCGCTGCGCGCGGCGGTGCCGGACGTGGCCCTCTACGCCCGCATCGGCACCCGGCTCTGGCTCGGCGACCGCGGCGCGCTGGCGGTGCGCGGCACCGTGCTCGCCGTGCACGAGGTGGTGCGCGGCCAGGCCAGCGGCTACCGGCAGCGGCGGGCCGGGCGGGCCGGAGCGGTGGTGGTCGTGGGCGGCGGCACGGCCCACGGCATCGCGCTCGAGGCGCCCTCGCCGGCGGCGTCCTGGCGGCAGCGCGCCGTCGTGGCGGGCACCGGGCTGCTCGACGCCGCCGGGCGGGCGCTCTCGCCGTTCCACGTGGGCGGGGCCCAGCGCTGGTTCGCCGAGCCGCCGCACATGCACGTCTCGCTGCTGCGGCTGCCCGCCGGCACGGCGCTGCCGGAGGTGGGCGAGCAGGTCGACGTCGACGTCCGGATGACCACGCTGCACGCCGACCGCGTGCTCGGCCTGGACTGACCCGGCGCGGACCGAGCCCCGGTCGCGTCCGTCGGTCGCGGGGTCCGGCGCGGCCTGGGCCGGGCCCCCGGTCAGCCGGAGTGCCGGCCCGGGGGCCGGGAGAACAGCTCGTCGAGCGCGCCCACGGGCACGCCGTCGACGTCGTCGTCGGCCGGGCCCTCCGCGGGCCGGCCGGGCACCGGGAGGGCGACGCCGGCCGGTCCGTCGCCAGCGCCGTCGGGACCGTCGGGACCCTTCGGGCCGCCGGGGCCGCCCGGTCCGCCGGGGCCGCCGCCGTGGGCCCCCGGCCCGCGCTCGCTGCGGCGGCGCAGCACGACGACGTCGGGAGCCCCGTCGAACGGGCCGCCCCCGGGGTCGTCGGTGTGGTCGAGGTGGCCGTCGCTGCGCACCGGGTCGTGCTCGGGCCGCAGGATGTCGCGCACCACCATGGCGGCGAAGTACAGCGTCGCGACGACGTGCACCACGATCGCGAGGACGTACGCCGGCTGCGGCAGCCCCTTGGCGTCGGTGCCGTACTGCTGGAGGAACCACCAGATAGCGGCGAAGTAGAGCACCTCGCCGGTCTGCCAGACGAGGAAGTCGCGCCACCGCGGGCGGGCCATCGCGGCCAGCGGGATCAGCCACAGGACGTACTGCGGCGAGTACACCTTGTTGGTGATGCAGAACGCCGCCACCACGAGGAAGGCCAGCTGCGCGTAGCGCGGCCGGTCCCGCGCGGTGAGGGCGAGCGCCGCGATGCCCAGGCACAGCACGCCGAGCAGCGTCGCGGCGACGAGGTTGAGCGAGCCCTCCGGCACCGGGAGGCCCACCACCTGAAGCGCGTACCAGAGCGAGCCCCAGTCGGCGCCGCGGTCGGAGGAGAACGTGTAGAACTCCGACCAGCCCGCCGGGTTGGCCAGGTAGATCGGCACGTTGACGAGCAGCCAGGCCCCGGCCGCGCCGCCTGCCGCCGTGCCGAGGGCGCGCCACCGGCCGGAGCGCAGGGCGAGCACCAGCAGCGGGCCGAGCAGCAGCACGGGGTAGAACTTCGCCGCGATCGCGAGCCCGAGCAGCACGCCGGACCACCCGGGTCTCGAGCGCGACCAGGCGAGCATCGACAGCGCCGTGAGCGCCACGGCGAGCAGGTCCCAGTTGATGAGGGCGCACAGGATCATGCCGGGCGCGAGGGCCACCAGGGCGGCGTCCCAGGGACGGCGCCGCACGGTCAGCGCGGTGGCGACGACGGTGACGAGGAAGCACCCGAAGAGCAGCAGCGCGTTCCAGTCGAAGAACTCCAGCGAGCGGACCGACGCCGTGCCCGAGTGCCCGGTGAGCATCGAGGCGACCTGCATGAAGGCGCCGGTGAGCACCGGGTACTCCAGCGCCGGCCCCTGCCCGTCGCCGGTCTGCAGGTAGGGCAGCCAGCCGTCGGCGAAGCCCCGCAGCTCGTAGAGGTAGGGGATGTCGGAGTAGCAGAGGTGCGTGTAGCGGGCGTCGCCGCCCCAGCCCTCCGCGTGGCACGGCATCTTGAGGACGTAGCCGAGCAGGAACGCGATCGTCGCGAGCAGCACGAGCACGCGCAGCGGGGTCCAGAAGCCGTCGAGGCGGCCGCGGTGGAACCCCGCGGCGCCGCCGAACCGCTCGGTGGCGGCGTAGACCACCGGGTCGCTGTCGGAGGGCAGCACGACGTCGGGCTCGGGCACGGGGCTCATCGTGCCCTACGACGCACCGGCCCCCGCGCACCGTTCCCGTCCGGGCCGCACGTCACTGGTGGAACGGTCGTCTCCCGGGCCGGGAAGCGACCGTTCCACCAGTGACATCGCGTCGGGGGCGCTAGGGGGAGGCGGCGGCGCCTGTGGCGCCCGCGCCGCCACCCCCGGAGGCCGAGCCGGTGGGGCTCGGGGAGCCCGTGGGGGTGGCCGAGCCGGTCGGGCTCGCCGAGCCCGTGGGGCTGGCCGTGTCCGTGGGCGTCGCGGTGTCCGTCGGCGTCGCGGAGTCCGTGGGCGTCGCGGTCGGCGTCGGGGTCGCGGTGACCGTGGGCGAGGCGGTCGCGGTCGGCGTCGGCGTGGCGGTGGGCAGGTTGGTGGGCGGCGCGAACTGCGACACCGGCGTCCCGTCGAGCGCGCCCTTCATGAACGCGGTCCAGATCGCGGCGGGGAAGGAGCCGCCGGTCACCGTGGAGAGGCCGCCGACGCCGGAGAGCGAGACCGGCAGGCCGTCCTTGCCGTCGCGCACGAACATGACCGCGGCGGCGAGGTCCGGCGTGTAGCCGGCGAAGAGCGCCGACTTGTTGTCGTTGGTGGTGCCGGTCTTGCCGGCCGCCGGGCGGCCGAGCGCGAGCGCGGTGCGCCCGGTGCCGTTGGTGACCACCTTCTGCAGCGCGTAGTTGACGGTGTCGGCCGTGTCCGCGGAGAACGCCTGCTTCGGCGTCGGGTTCAGCTGGAACAGGATGCCGCCGTTGCCGCCCCGCACCTCCTTGAGCACCGAGGGGCTCACCTGCACGCCCCGCGCCGCGAACGTCGCGTAGGCGTCGGCGAGGTCGATGACGTGCGGCGAGGCCACGCCGAGCGCCACCGTGCGCACGGGTGTGAGGGCAGGGGTGTCCGCCGGGATCCCCGCGCGCACCGCGGCGTCGACCACCTTGTCGTAGCCGATCTGGCTCGAGAGGGCGACGTAGACGGAGTTGACCGACAGCTCGGTGCCGCGCAGCAGGGAGATCCGGCCGAGCGACTCGTCGCCGTAGTTGACGACGCGGTAGCCGTCGACCATGACGCCGTTGTTGCCGTTCCACTTGGACTCGAGGCTCACGCCCTGCTCGACGGCGGCGGCGAGCGCGAACGGCTTGAACGTCGACCCGGCCTGGCCGAGGGCCTGCGTGGCGTTGTTGATGGAGTTGTGCAGGTAGTCGGGGCCGCCGTACATCGCGACCACCTCGCCGGTGCCCGGCCGCACGGCCGCCAGGCCGATCCGGAGGCCCGACGTGCCGGTGGTGGGCCCGGCGGTCTTCACGGCGTCGACGGCCGCCTGCTGCGCCTTCTGGTCGAAGGTGGTCACCACCCGCAGGCCGCCGCTGTTGATCTCGTCCTCGGTGATGCCCTGCGCGAGCAGCGCCTGGCGCACCGCCTGGAGCAGGTATCCGGTGGTGCCGGCGAAGCGCTCGGTGGTCCGCTGCTTGATGAACTTGGGGAACTTCACCGCATCGTGCTGGCCCTGCGTGATCCAGCCCTTCTCGAGCATCCCGTCGATCACGTACTGCCAGCGGCCCTTGAGCTTGTCCATGTGGGTCTCGGGCGCGTAGCCGCCGGGCGAGCGGATGATCGCGGCCAGCGCCGCGGACTGGCCGAGGTTGAGCTTCGACGCCGAGACCCCGAAGTACTGCTGCGCCGCGGTCTCGATCCCGTAGGCGCCGCGGCCGAAGTAGATGGTGTTGAGGTAGTCGCCGAGGATCTCGTCCTTCGACACCGAGGTGTCGAGCTTGACCGCGAGGATGAGCTCCTGCGCCTTGCGCGAGAGCGTGCGCTCCTGGGTGAGGAAGGCGTTCTTCGCGTACTGCTGGGTGATCGTCGACCCGCCCTGGAGGTCGCCGCCGGACAGGTTGTTCCAGATCGCGCGCACGACGCCCTTGGGCGAGAAGCCGCCCTCGTCGTAGAACTCGCGGTCCTCCGCGGCGAGCACCGCGTGCTGGGTGTTCAGCGGCACCTGCTCGAGCGGGATGCTGATGCGGTTGGCGTCGCCGAGGCGGCCGAGCTCGGTGGTGCCGTCGTTCCAGTAGACGATCGTGGTCTGCGCCGTCGCGATGTCGTTGGGCGAGGGGACCGTCGTACGGGCGACCGCGAGCAGGAAGCCGCCGATCACGACGACGACGCCCAGGGTCGTGAGCGCCAGCAGCTGACGCCACGACGGCAGCCATTGCCGCACGCCGGTGCGGCCCCGGCGCGGGTAGTCGATCCGCACGGGCTTCCTCCTGGTCCACGCCGTGATCACGGCGCCGGCCGGGTGCTCGGGCAGCCCGGTCCGCATCGAGTGCGACGTACGACGACGGTCCCAGGTTTCGCTGCGCACCTGTGAATCGGCGTCGTGTGGCCCGCGTCTCATGCCCTGCGGGTCCCGGGTCGAACCCCGCTGTGACGACGCTCTCCCCGGCGCAGGTACCGCGGCGGGCCCGCCCGGGCGTCAGTCGAGCAGGTCGGAGGGGGCCCGGGGCGGGCGGCGCGGCACGCCGTCGCCGAGCACGTAGGTGAGCGTGAGGTGGTTCCAGCCGCAGGCCGTGCACACCTCCACCACGTACACCCGGAAGTGTCCGTGCTCGTAGGCCATGACGGGCAGCTCCGGCGAGGAGCGCACCCGGCCCGAGTAGGGGCCGAGCTCGTCGCCGAACACGTACGTGACGTGCACGAGCTCGTGCGCCGGCCCGCACAGCGGGCACGGCCGCTCCGTGGCCTCGCCGTGGTGACGGGCGGCCCGCAGCAGGTAGGGGTCGGCGTCGCAGTGCTCCTCGCGGGCGAAGGCGTCACCGGCGCGGATGCGCTCGACCACCCCGCGGCAGGCCAGGCCGTGGTCGACCACCGAGCGCGGCCGGGCCGGGTCGGCGACGTCCTCGGGCTCGGGCAGCGGGGCGCGCGCAGGCTCGCTCGGGCGCGGCCCGCGGACGCGGGTCGCCCGGTGGCTGCTCTGGCGCGGGGCGGGCACGCCACGAGCCTACGGTCGCGCCGGCGCCCCCGACCGGCGCCGACAGCGGCTCGGCGGACGCGGGCCGCCGGGTTTGCCTGTCGTTCACCCCCGGGTTAGAGTCCCCGCTATATCAGCCCGATACATCGGCGCGCGAGGCGCGGCGGGGCGACGACGGACGAGGGGAGCACGCGGTGGCGGCCAGCAGGCGCAGCGAGCTGCTCGAGCTCGCCGTGCTCGGCCTGCTGCAGGAGTCGCCCATGCACGGCTACGAGCTGCGCAAGCGGCTCTCCGGCGTGCTCGGCACGTTCCACGCCATCTCCTACGGCTCGCTCTACCCCTGCCTCAAGGACCTCGTCGCCCGCGGCTGGCTGGTCGAGGACGCCGACGCCACGCAGCGCCCGGGCAAGACCGGCAAGCGCGCGCGGATCGTCTACCGCCTCACCGCCGAGGGCAAGGAGCACTTCCAGGAGCTCATCGGCGACGCCGGTCCCGACACCTGGGAGGACGACCGCTTCGGCGTCCGCCTCGCCTTCTTCGGCCGCACCGAGGCCTCGGTGCGCATGCGCATCCTCGAGGGCCGGCGTTCCCGGCTCGAGGAGCGCCTCGACGCGCTGCGCTCCTCGCTGGCCCGCACCCGCGAGCGCCTCGACGGCTACACCCTCGAGCTCCAGCAGCACGGCCTCGAGAGCGTGGAGCGCGAGGTCCGCTGGCTCGACGAGCTCATCGCCAGCGAGCGCCGCGTCCCCGAGCGGGCCCCCGAGCAGGCCGGACCGACGTCCGGCGACCGCGCCACCAGCACCACCCGCACCACGGCGCCGGGCACCCAGCCTGGTCGCCCCGTCACCACCACCACGTCCGGGGCCGGCAGCCTGCCGACCGCCCACGGTGTCTGAGAGAGGAATCCCATGGGTTCGGTACGCGTAGCCATCGTCGGCGTCGGCAACTGCGCCGCGTCGCTCGTCCAGGGCGTCGAGTACTACAAGGACGCCGACCCGGCGTCGAAGGTCCCCGGGCTCATGCACGTGCAGTTCGGCGACTACCACGTGCGCGACGTCGAGTTCGTCGCCGCGTTCGACGTCGACGGCAAGAAGGTCGGCCTCGACCTCGCCGACGCCATCGGCGCGAGCCAGAACAACACGATCAAGATCTGCGACGTGCCGCCCACCGGCGTCACCGTGCAGCGCGGCCACACCCTCGACGGGCTCGGCAAGTACTACCGCGAGATGGTCACCGAGTCCGAGCTCGAGCCGGTCGACGTCGTCGCCGCCCTGCGCGAGGCGCAGGCCGACGTGCTCGTGTGCTACCTGCCCGTCGGCTCCGAGGACGCCGCGAAGTTCTACGCGCAGTGCGCCATCGACGCCAAGGTCGCGTTCGTCAACGCGCTGCCGGTCTTCATCGCCGGCACCCCCGAGTGGGCGCAGAAGTTCACCGACGCCGGCGTCCCGATCGTGGGCGACGACATCAAGTCCCAGGTGGGCGCGACGATCACGCACCGCGTGCTGGCGAAGCTGTTCGAGGACCGCGGCGTCACCGTCGACCGCACCTACCAGCTCAACGTCGGCGGCAACATGGACTTCATGAACATGCTCGAGCGCGAGCGCCTGGAGTCCAAGAAGATCTCCAAGACCCAGTCGGTCACCTCGCAGCTGCGCGACGAGATCGCCCCGCGCAACGTCCACATCGGCCCGTCGGACTACGTCGCCTGGCTCGACGACCGCAAGTGGGCGTTCGTCCGCCTCGAGGGCCGCAACTTCGGCGACGTGCCGCTCTCGCTCGAGTACAAGCTCGAGGTGTGGGACTCGCCCAACTCCGCCGGCATCATCATCGACGCGCTGCGCGCCGCGAAGATCGCCAAGGACCGCGGCATCGGCGGCCCGATCCTCTCGGCCGCGTCGTACTTCATGAAGAGCCCGCCGGTGCAGTACACCGACGACGACGCCAAGCGCGCCGTCGAGGCGTTCATCGCCGGCGAGATCGAGCGCTGACGACGCCGCGCACGTCGCAGCTCCACCGGAGGCCGGGCCCGCACGGGCCCGGCCTCCGTGCGTCCGGGCGGCGGTCGGGCCCCGCACCGCGGCGGGTAGCGTCGCGGCGTGGCTGACGGAGGCGTGGGACTGCGCGCGGTCCTCGGCGTCCGCGGCTTCCGCCTGCTGCTGGGCACCCGGCTGACCGGTCAGCTCGGAGACGGGCTGCTCCAGGCCTCGCTCGCGACGTTCGTGCTGTTCTCCCCCGAGCGGCAGCCCACGGCGGCCGCGGTGGCCGTCGCCTTCGCCGTGCTGCTGCTGCCCTACTCGCTGATCGGGCCGTTCGTCGGCGTGCTCATCGACCGCTGGTGGCGACGCACGATCCTGGTGCGCGCGAACCTGCTGCGGGCCGTGCTCGTCGTGGGGCTCTGCCTCGTGGTCGCCGGCGGGAGCAGCGACGCCACGCTCGCGGTGGCGGTGCTCGTGGTGCTCGGCGTCAACCGGTTCATCCTCGCGTCGCTGTCGGCCGGGCTGCCGCACGTCGTGGCCGACCGCTACCTCGTCACGGGCAACGCACTGGCACCCACCGCGGGCACCGTCGCCTCCGTGGTCGGCGGCCTGGCCGGCGTGGGCGTGCGCGAGCTCGCCGGCGGGGGCGACCGCGGCTCGGTGGTCGTCCTCGTGTGCGCCCTGGCCACCTATGTGCTGGCCGCCGCTGTGGCCGCCCGGCTCGCCCCCGCCTCGCTCGGCCCGGACGAGGACGCCGAGGCCGACACGGTGCGCAACGTCGCCGCGGGCATGGTGGAGGGCCTGCGCCACCTGCGGGAGCGCCGTCCGGCCGCGCGCGCGATCGGCCTGGTGATGGTGCACCGCGTGGTGTTCGGCATCGCCGTCGCCCTCACCGTCCTGCAGGTGCGCGGCACCCTGCACCCGGACGACGCGGAGGCCGCGATCGGCGCGCTCACCGTCGCCACCGCCGCGGCGGGCCTCGGCGCGTTCCTCGGCGCGGTGGCCACGCCGCGCGCCTCGCGGCTGGTCGGCGCCGTGCGCTGGTCGGCCCTCGCCCTGGTGGTGGGGGTCGTGGTGGGCGCCGCCGGCGTCGCCACGGCGAGCCTGCCCGGGCTGGTCGTGGAGGGGCTGTTCGTGGGCTTCGCCGGCCAGGCGGTCAAGGTCTGCTCGGACACGATCGTGCAGGAGGACGTCGACGACGACCGCCGCGGCCGCGTGTTCGCGCTCTACGACGTCGGCGTCAACGTGGCGATCGTGCTCGGGCTCACCGCCGCGGCGTTCGCCGCCCCGCCCGACGGCCGCGCACCCGCGCTGGCCGCCGCGATGGCCGCGCTGGCCGTGCTCGGCGCCTGGTGGGCGCTCACCTCCGACCGGCGCGACCCGGCCACGTCGTACGCCGTCGACCCGGCCGCGGTCGGCCCCGTGGCCGGCGGTCCCGGGGGTGAGGGGACCTAGTCCCCGACCCTCGCCGTCGGCATCTCCTCGCCCCCGCGCAGCCCCTAGTCTCGGCCCCGGATCCCCGAGGAGGCGTCATGGCGACCGAGGACGTGGCAGCGCTGCAGGCGCGCATCGCCGAGCTCGAGGCGGCACAGTCGGGCGGCCGACGACGCGTCGACGGGCGCGGTGTGACGGCGTGGGTGCTGCTCGTGATCGCCGCTCTGCTGTTCCCCCTCGCGCTGAGCGCCTTCTGGGCCCAGCGCACGCTCGTCGACACCGAGCGCTACGTCGCCACGGTGGCGCCGCTGTCGGAGGACCCGACCATCCGCCTCGCGGTCGGCGACGTCATCACCAACGCGCTGGTGAAGCAGCTCGACGCGCAGACCCGGGTGTCCGACCTGCTCAGCGACACCCCGCGGCTCCAGCCGCTGGCCGGGCCCATCGCCATCGGCGTCAACAACTTCATCGCCACCCAGGTGCAGAACATCCTGGCCAGCGACCAGTTCAGCAGCCTGTGGGTGGCCCTCAACAGAGCCACGCAGCAGGCCCTCGTGGCGGCGCTGTCGTCCGATCCCAGCGGCCCGGTGACCATCCAGGGCGACCAGGTGGTGCTCGACACCGGCGACCTCATCGAGGCGGTCAAGCAGCGCCTGGTCGACCGTGGTCTCACCTTCGCCGCCAACGTGCCGGTGCCCTCCGCCGCCGACCGGCAGATCGTGCTGCTCACGTCGCCGCAGCTGCGGACCGCGCGCTCGATCTACGCCGTCGCCCAGCCGATCTCCGCGTGGCTGGTCTACGTGGTCGCGGTGATGTTCGTCGTGGCGGTGCTCGTGTCGCGGCGCCGCGCCCGGATGGTGCTCGCGGTGGGAGTGGCGCTGCTCCTCGGGGCCCTGGTGGTGCGGCTGGGGATGGCGATCGGCCAGAACCAGCTCGACCTCACGCTGGCCGGCACGCCGTTCGCCGTGGCGCAGCAGGCGTTCTACACGATCCTCACCGCCTACCTGCTCACCGCGGTGCGGGCGGCGTTCGCGCTCGCGGTCGTGCTGGTGGTGCTGGGCTGGCTGTTCTCGGGCACCTCGGCGGCGCGCTCCACCCGCGCGCTGGCCACGCGCGGCATCGGCGGCGCGGGCGAGCAGGTCGGCGCCACGGCCCTCGGGCGCGCCGGCGTGCCGATCGCCCGCACGCGGAAGTTCTGGTGGCTGGCGATCGGGGTGGTCGCCACCGTGGTCCTGCTCGCCTCGGACCAGATCACCGGCTCGCTCGTGCTCTGGACCACGGTGGTGGCCCTGCTCGCGCTGGTGCTCGTCGAGGTGCTCGCCGCCGCGGGCACCGCCCACCTCGCGGCCGTGGCGGCGGGCGAGGCCGGCGACTCCCCGGCCGACGGCGACGTCGCGGTCGACGTCACGCACGCCTGACCCGTCGCGCCCCGCACGATGAGCGAGCGGCCGCAGGTGCCGGGCTGGCGCAGTCGGCTCGAGGACGGCTCGCGCCGGCTGGCCGCCTGGGCCGACTCCACCGTGGTGGGCCGGCTGTGGCAGCGCCTGCTCGAGATGGAGTTCGTCGACCGCTCGGTGGCGCTGGCCGCGAAGTCGTTCGTCTCGCTCTTCCCGCTGATGGTGGTGGCCGCGGCCCTGAGCCCGGACCGCGTGCGCGCGGCGATCACCTCCTCGCTCGAGACCCGCTTCGGCTTCACCGACGAGAGCCTCGCCCTCGTGCAGGGCGCGCTGGCCGCGCCCGAGCAGATCCGCTCGGCAACCGGCGTGCTCGGCGCGGTGCTGACGCTGCTCTACGCGGTGTCGTTCGCCACGGCGGTGCAGCGCGTCTACCTGCGCGCCTGGCGCCGCCCGAGCCGCGGCGGCCTGCGCGACAAGCGGCGCGGCCTGCTCTGGCTCGGCGGGATCCTCGCCTTCCTCGCGCTGATCGGCTCCGTCGCGCGGATCGTCACCGGACCGCCGGGCACCGCCACCGCGCTCGTGCTCGGGCTCGTGCTGTCCACCCTGATGTGGTGGTGGACCGCCCACGTCATGCTGCGCGGCGAGGTCCGCTGGCGGCCGCTGCTGCCCACCGCGGTGCTCACCGGGGTGGGGGCGAGCCTGTACGCCGTGGCCGCGAGCGTGTGGATGCCGCGGGTCCTGGCCGGCAACGTCGCGCAGTTCGGCTTCATCGGCGTCGCGATGTCGATGGTCACCTGGTTCGTCGGCTTCGCGTTCCTCGTGGTCGCCTGCGCCGCGCTCGCCCCCGCGCTCACCGACGGCGAGGACCGAGTGGCCCGGTGGCTGCGCGGCCCGGACGACGACGTGCTGGCGCCCGGGGCGCCGCCCTCGCTGCCGGCACCCGCGCAGCAGGCCCGGCTGCTGGACATGCTGCGCTCGTCGCGGTCCGAGCTCGACGAGACCTGACCGCTACGCGTCGGCCTGCTGGGCGCCGCCGCGCTCGGCCCACCACGCCAGCAGGGCGGCCTCGGCGTCCTCCTCGCTCATCGGCCCGCGGTCGAGCCGCAGCTCGAGCAGCATCGAGTACGCCGCGCCCACGTCGCGGCCGGGCGGGATGCCGAGCACCGCCATGATGCGGTTGCCGTCGAGGGCGGGCCGGATCGCGGCGAGCTCCTCCTGCTCCGAGAGCCGGGCGATGCGCTCCTCGAGCTCGTCGTAGGTGCGGGCGAGGCGCTCGGCCTTGCGCCGGTTGCGCGTGGTGCAGTCCGCCCGGGTGAGCTTGTGCAGCCGCGGCAGCAGGTCGCCGGCGTCGCGGACGTAGCGGCGCACGGCGCTGTCGGTCCACTCGCCGTCGCCGTAGCCGTGGAAGCGCAGGTGCAGCTCCACCAGCCGTGAGACCGCGTCGATCTCGTCGTGGGAGAAGCGCAGCGTCTCCATGCGCTTGCGCGTCATCCGCGCGCCCACCGCCTCGTGGTGGTGGAACGAGACGCGGCCGTCGTCCTCGAAGCGGCGGGTGCGCGGCTTGCCGACGTCGTGCATGAGCGCGGCGAAGCGCAGCACGAAGTCCGGACCGGACACCGGCTCGTGCGAGGTCTCGAGGTCGATCGCCCGCTCGAGCACGGTGAGGGTGTGCTCGTAGACGTCCTTGTGGCGGTGGTGCTCGTCGACCTCGAGCGCGAGCGCCGGCAGCTCGGGCAGCACGAGCGAGGCCAGCCCGGTGCCCACCAGCAGGGTCAGCCCCGCCCGCGGATCGGCGCCGAGCACGAGCTTGACCAGCTCGTCGCGCACGCGCTCGGCCGACACGATGGCCAGCCGGCCGTACATCGCGGACATGGCCTCCACGACCTCGGGCGCCACCGCGAGGCCGAGGGTGGCGGCGAACCGGGCCGCGCGCATCATGCGCAGGGGGTCGTCGCCGAACGAGACCTCGGGCGGCCCGGGCGTGCGCAGCACCCCCGCACGCAGGTCGTCGACGCCGTGGTGCAGGTCGACCAGCTCCAGCCCGGGCAGGGTGACGGCCATCGCGTTGACGGTGAAGTCGCGGCGCACGAGGTCGGCGGCGAGCGAGTCGCCGTAGGTGACCTCGGGCTTGCGCGAGCCGCGGTCGTAGACCTCGGCCCGGTACGTCGTCACCTCGAGCATGTGGTCGCCCTTGCGCACGCCCACGGTGCCGAACTTGATGCCGACCTCCCACACGGCGTCGGCCCAGCCGCGCACCACCTCCAGCACGCGCTCGGGGCGCGCGTCGGTGGTCAGGTCGAGGTCGGTGATCGGACGGCCGAGCAGGGCGTCGCGCACCGGTCCGCCCACCAGCGCCGCCTCGTTCCCGGCCGCGGCGAACCGGCGGCCGAGCTCCAGCGCGGGCCCCGCGGCCTCGGCGAGCGCGGCGAGCGCGCGGCCGGGGTCGAGGTCGCCGCGGCCGGCGGGCGTGGCGGGGTCGGTGGGCACGTCGCGACAGCCTAGGCGTCCCGGGGCGCGGCTATCCTCGCCGTATGCCCGAGGTCCCCCGTCCCGCGCCCCCCGCGGGGGGCAGGTCGGGCCCGCCGGCCGGCTCGGGCCGGCTCCAGCGCGTCGACGAGACCAGCGCCGGCGGCCTCGTGGTGGACCGCTCCGGGCCGGTGGCCCGAGCGGCCCTGATCGCCCGGCACGACCGGCGCGGGCGCCTCGTGTGGTCGCTGCCCAAGGGCCACATCGAGCCCGGCGAGACCCCCGAGGACGCCGCGGTGCGGGAGGTCGAGGAGGAGACCGGCATCCGCGGCCGGGTGCTCGCGCCCCTCGGCGTGATCGACTTCTGGTTCGTCGCCGACCAGCGCCGCGTGCACAAGACGGTGCACCACTTCCTGCTCGAGGCCTGCGGCGGCGAGCTCAGCGACGAGGACGTCGAGGTCGTCGAGGTGGCCTGGGTGCCGCTCGGCGAGGTCACCGGGGTGCTCGCCTACGCCGACGAGCGCCGGCTGATCGCCCAGGTCGACGGCCTGCTCGCCGCGCACGACGGCGACGCCGGGCCCGGCCCCACCGGCACCGCCGGATGAGCCGGCGCCCCGCGCGGCTCGGCGCGCGGGCAGCGGTGGGGGCGGTGCTCGCGGCGGCGCTCGCCGTCGCCGTCCCGCTCGCCCCGCGCGCCGCCGCGGCGCACCCGGCCGCCGTGCACCCCGCGGGCGCGCCCGTCGTGGCCCGCGCGGCCGCCGCGAGCGACCCGGTGCCGGTCTCGCTGACCTCGCTGGAGCCGGTGGTGCCCGCGCCCGGCGACACCCTGGTGATCCAGGGGGTGGTGCGCAACACCTCGAGCAGCGAGGTCAGCGGCGTCGCGGTGCGCCTGCGCCTGTCGCCCACGCCGGTGCGCGCCCGCGCCGAGATCCCGCAGATCCTCGCCGGCGACGCCGGCCGCACCGGCATCGCGGTCGAGGCCACCCGCACGGCGGTGGCCGACACCCTCGCCCCGGGGCAGGCCCGCCGCTTCACCCTGCACGTGGCCCTGGACTCCCTCGGCCTGCCCGAGCACACCCCCGAGGTGGTGGTGCTCGTGGTGGAGTCGCTGGGCACCGTCGCCGGGTCCTCGCAGGGCGAGGTGCAGACCGGCCTCACCCGCGCGTTCCTGCCCTGGTTCCCGGACCCCGGGCAGGTGAGCCCCACGCCGGTGGTGTGGCTCTTCCCGCTCACCTCGGCCCCCTCGCGCCTGCAGGACGGCGTCTTCCTCGACGACCACCTCGCCACCGAGGTGGCGCCCACCGGGCGCCTCAGCCACCTGCTCGACGCCGCCGAGACGGCCCCGAGCGCGGTGTCGTGGGTGATCGACCCGGCCCTCGTGCAGTCGCTCCAGGACATGGCCGACGGCTACGTCGTGCGCGCCCCCGACGGCACCGAGAAGCCGGGCACCGGCGCGCACGACGCGGCGGAGTGGCTGCGCCGGCTCCAGACGCTGACCGCCACGGCCGAGGTGACGGCGTCGGCCTACGCCGACCCCGACGTCGTGGCCCTGCACCGGGCCGGCCTCGACGTCGACATCGCCCTCGCGGCAACCACGGCGCGCGACGTGCTCCCCGCCCTGCTCAGCACGCCGGTGGGCGGCGGGCTGGCGTGGCCGGCCGGCGGCCTGGCCGACGACGGCACGCTCGACGTGCTGCGGGCGGCCGGCTCCCGCGTGGTGGTGCTCTCGTCGACGGCGCTGCCGCCCTCGCCGGCCGTCGGCTACACGCCGTCCGGTTCGGTCGACCTCGCCACCGGCGGCTCGCCGCTGCGCGCCGCGGTCGCCGACGCCACGGTGTCCGACCTGGTCGCGGCCCCGGGGCGGCGCGGCGACCCGACCACGCGCAACCCCGTGGTGCGCCGCCAGGCCACGCTCGCCGAGATCGCGATGACCACGCTCGAGCTGCCCGGCACCCCGCGCACCCTCGTGATCGCGCCGGACACCCGGTGGTCGCCGGTGGGCCACGCCACGCGCGACCTCGTCGCCGCGCTCGCCGCCTCGCCCTGGGAGCGACCCGAGTCCCTCGCCACCCTCACGGCCACCCCGGCCAGCGACACCCCGCGGGCCCGGGCCGACTACCCCGCCGCGGCGAGGGACGCCGAGCTGCCGCCCGGCTACCTGGCCGCCGTGTCCGGCACCCGCTCCACCCTCGCCGGCCTGCGCGACGTCGCGCCCGACACCGCCGCGACGAGCACGGCCGGCTACGAGGAGGCCCTCACCCGCACCGAGTCCAGCGCCTGGCGCTCGGACCGCGTGGTGGGCGCCCGGCTGCTCGGCGGGGTGCGCTCGCAGATCGACGCGCAGGTGGAGCAGGTGCACGTGCTCTCGCGCGCGCCGGTGACCCTGCCCGGGGACTCCGGCGTCATCCCGGTCACCGTCGCCAACGACCTCGACCGGCCCGCCCGCGTGGGCGTGCGGCTCACCGGGACGCCATCCACCCGGTTCGTGGCCACCGACGTCCCGCCGATCACCATCGAGCCGGGGGAGAAGCAGACCCTCGAGGTCACCGCGCGCGTCCTCGGGACGGGGTCGGTCTCGGTCGACATCATGCTCGTGACGCCCGAGGGGCAGCGCTTCGGCAGCATCACCCGGACCGAGGTGCGCTCCGCGGCGTACGCGCGCGCGGCCCAGTGGGTCGTGGGCGGGCTGTTCGGGGTGCTCGTGGTGCTGCTCGGCATCAACTTCGTGCGCCGGCGTCGCCCGTCCGCGGCAGCGGCCGACGGGCCCGGCACCGGGGAGGAGGGCACGAATGCCTGACGCCGACGGCGGCGTGCCCGCGGCCGGCGCCGCCCCGCGCGACCCCGGCGGCGACGCCCGCGGGGAGCTCGCCGAGAGCCTGGGCGAGGAGCTCGCGGGCGACGTCGCCTCCGACGGCGGCGCGGACGCGACGTCGGAGTCCGTCCCCGCGGGCTCGAGCTCGAGCGTGCTGCGCTCGAGCGCCGTCATGGGCGTGGGCACCGTCGCCTCGCGGCTCGGCGGCGTGCTGCGCGGCGTCGCGCTCGCCTCGGCCCTCGGCGCCGGGATCGTGTCCGACGCGTTCAGCCTCGGCAACACGCTGCCCAACGTCGTCTACATCCTCGTGATCGGCGGCGCGCTCAACGCGGTCTTCATCCCCGAGCTCGTCCGGCACATGAAGGACGACGGCGACGACGGCCAGGCCTACGCCGACCGGCTCATCACCCTCGTGGGCACCGCGCTGCTCGTGGTGTCGGTGGTGGCGGTCGTGATCGCCCCGTGGATCGTCGGCATCTACGCCAGCTCGTCGGCGTCGGCCAGCGACGTCGACCTCGCGACGGCGTTCGCCCGGTTCTGCCTGCCGCAGATCTTCTTCTACGGCGTCTACACGATGTTCTCGCAGGTGCTCAACGCGCGCGGCCGCTTCGGCGCCCCCATGTTCGCGCCGCTGGCCAACAACGTCGTGGCCATCGCGACGTTCCTGCTGTTCATCGTCGTGGCCGGGCCGGCGCGCCTGGGCGCCACCACGATCCCGCCCGGGCAGGTGGCGCTGCTCGGCATCGGCACCACCCTCGGCGTCGCGGTGCAGGCGCTCGTGCTGGTGCCGGTGCTGGTGCGGGCGCGCTACGTGTGGCGGCCGCGCTTCGACTGGCGCGGCGCGGGCCTGTCGACCGCCGGCGGCCTGGCCTTCTGGACCATCGCGCTGGTGCTGGTGAACCAGCTCGCCTACGTCGTGATCGTGCGGCTGGCCACCACCGCCAACATCGTGGCCCAGCAGAACGGCACCACCGCCGGCGGCCTCACGTCGTACACCAACGCCCACCTGATCTTCGTGCTGCCGCACTCGGTGATCACCGTGTCGGTGGTCGCGGCGCTGCTGCCGCGCATGAGCCGGGCGGCGCACGCCCACGACTACACCGGGCTCGCGGCCGACATCGCCGGCGGCATGCGGTCGGTGTCCGCGCTCATCGTCCCCTCGGCCGTGGGCCTGGTGGTGCTCGGCACCCAGGCCGGCCTGCTGCTCCTCGGCTACGGCGCCACCAGCGCGGCGGAGGCCGAGCTCACCGGCAGCGTCGCCTCCGTGCTCGCCCTCGGCCTGCTGCCCTTCACGCTGTACTACATCGTGCTGCGGGGCTGGTACGCCCTCGAGCTGACCCTCACCGCGTTCTGGGTCACCGTGGTGCTCAACGTGCTCTACCTGGCGTTCGCCTACCCGCTGTTCCGGTGGGCCACGAGCGTGTCCGACGCCTCGTTCGGGCTGCTGGCCCTGGCCCTGGGCTACTCGCTGTCGTACTGGCTCACGCTCGTGCTCGCCTGGCGGGTGCTCTCCCGCCGGCTCGGCGGGCTCCAGACCCGGCGCACGGTCGGGGCGCTGGCCCGCATGGCGCTCGCCGGGGCCGCCATGCTGGTCGTGATGGTCGCCGTCCAGCGGCTGGTCGGCGGCGCGCTCACCGGCACCGGGCGGCTGCACGCGCTGGCCGACATCGCCGTCGTGGGCTCCCTGGGCCTCATGACCTACCTCGGCGCGGCCACCCTGCTGCGCATCGGCGAGGTCACCGAGGCCCTCGCCCTGCTGCGCCGCCGGCTGGGCCGCGGGCGCTGAGGTCGCGCGACCGGCGGCGCCCGCGCTGCTCCGCCCGGGCGACTCCGGGGCTGTCGCAGGCCCCGCGCGGCTCAAGCGCGGCTCTCGGCGCGCCGACGTCTCCTGCGTGGCAACTGTCCGGTCGAGCACCCGTGTGACGGCGCACCCGCGCCGCCTGCGCTCCGACGCGGGCGTGGTCCTGGTGACGAGCCTGGTCAAGCTCGTGCTCGTGCTGGGGATCCTCGGCGTGGTGGGCTACGACTCGTTCTCGGTGCTCGTGGGGCAGTACCGGGTCCGCGACGACGCCGCCACGGCCGCTCGCGCCGGCAGCGACGCGCTGCACGCCACCGGGCGGCAGTCCGCGGCCTACGCCGCCGTGAGCGCCTTCGCCCAGGAGCACGGGGACGTCGTCGTGCGGCAGGGGCCGACCACGACGCCCGACGGGCGCCGCAACGCCTGGTTCGTCGAGCTGCGGCGCGACGCGCACACCCTGGTGACCTCCTACGTCCCGGGGCTCAAGAACTACGTCGTCGCGCAGGCCGACTCGACCGCGAGCGACCCCCTGTGAGCACCGCGCCCGCCCGCCCCGGGCGCCGGCGGCTGGTCGTCACCGCGCTGGTGGCCCTCGCCCTCGTGGCCGGCGGCAACCTCGGCGGCAGCGGCCGGGCCAGCGCCGACACCGACCTGGCCAAGGCCCGGGCGGCCGCCGACGTGCTGCGCGCCAAGGTGGACCGGCTCGAGGCCGAGTCCGAGGCCGCGGCCGAGGACTACGGCGCCGTCAACACCGAGCTCGGCGACCTGGTGACCCGGCTCATCCTGGCCGAGGGGCAGGTGGACGCGACCCGCCAGGACGCGGCCGCCGCGGCCGCGCGCACCGACGCCGCGGCCCGCCAGATGTACATGACCGGCGGCCCGAGCGCGATCTACGCGAGCATCCTCGACGGCCAGGACATCTCCGACGTGCTGGACCGCATCAACGCGGTCCGCTCGGTGGTGCAGGGCGACATCGTCGCCACCTCCGTCGCGCAGGACGCCGTGGCCCAGGCGACCGCGACCCGCGCGGACCTCGCCCTGCTCACCGCCCGCCGCCGGGCGCTCGAGGACAAGGCGCTGGCCATCGCCCGGCGCGCGGCCGACCTGCACGCCCAGGCGGTGGCGGCGCTCGCCGACGCCGACGCCACCGTGCGCCGGCTGGTCGACCAGGAGCGGGCGGCCGCCGAGGCCCGGGCCGCGGCCGCGGCGGCCGCCGCCTACCGCGGGACGCTGCCGTGGTCGACGGTGACCGTCCCGGCCGACGCGTACAGCGCCGTCGACCGCGCGATCGCCGAGGCGAGCGCGAACCCCGCGACGCCGTGGGCGGTCGGGGCGATCACCGACGCCCGGCGCTGGCTGGGGACGCCGTACTCCGCGGGCGGCGGCGGGCGCTCCGGCCCGTCCACCGGCTGGTGCTCCTCGCTGGCACCCGACGACGGCCGCCTCGCCGACGGCACCTGCGCGGCCACGAGCACGGTCGGGTTCGACTGCTCGAGCCTCATGGTGCGGGTGTTCAGCGCCGCCGGGCGCGACCTGCCGCGCACCTCGCGCGAGCAGTGGAAGATCGGCGTCCACGTCCCGCTGGCGCAGCTGCAGCCGGGCGACCTGCTCTTCTGGGCCTACGACCTGTCCAACCCCGGGTCGATCCACCACGTGGCCCTCTACATCGGCCACGGGCTGATGATCCAGGCCCCGCACACCGGCGGGCACGTCGAGGTGGCCTCGGTGTACCTCAACGGCCTCATCGGCGCGGTTCGCCCGATCTGACGCCGCGTCGGGGCGGGGGTCACCGGGCGGCGGACCACCCGGACCTACCCTGGTGACCATGTCCGACACGAGGCAGGCCGGCCCGCGCCCCGTCCCGGCGCCCGACGACCTCGTGCTCGGCCGCTACCGGCTCGTCGACCGCGTGGCCGACGCCGACGGCTCCACGCTGTGGCGGGCCACCGACGAGCGGCTGCACCGCCCGGTCAGCGTGCGCCTCACCCCGCTGGAGAGCCCCACCTGCGCGCGGCTGCGCGACGCCGCGATCGCCGCCTCGACGGTGAGCGACCGCCGGGCCGTGCCCGTGCTCGACATCGTGGAGGACCCGGGGTGCGGGTGCCTCGTCGTCGTCACCGAGTGGATCACCGGCACCACGCTGGGCGAGACCCTCGCCGCCCGCGGCGGCGACCCGCTGCCGCCCGTCGACGCCGCGGCCCTCGCCCTCGAGGTCTCGCGCTACCTCGGCGCCGCGCACGCGGCGGGGGTCACCCACGGCCGGGTGCGGCCGCGCTCGGTGATCATCACCGACGCCGGGGAGGTCCGGGTGCGCGGGCTCGGCGTCGACCAGGCGCTCTACGGCGTCGAGCCGGACCTCGAGCCGCGCCTCGCCGACGTCCACGCCGTCGGCGCGGTGCTCTTCGCCGGCCTCACCGGGCGCTGGCCAGCGCGCGCCGGGTCCGACCCCTTGCCCGGCGTGCCGCCGCTGCCGGGCGGGCGCACGCCGTCCCCCGGGCTCGTGGTGGCCGACGTGCCGGCCGACCTCGACCTCATCGCCGCCCGCGCGCTGCAGACGGCGACCCCGCCCAAGGGCCTCGCGCACTACACCAGCGCCGAGGAGTGCACCGCGGACCTGTCCTCGGCCCTCGCGATCCCGGTCACCGCGCCGGCGGTGCGCGGACGGGGGCGCACCGTGGTGCGGGTGGTCGGCGTCGTGCTGGCGATGCTCAGCGCGGTGGGCCTCGCGCTGCTCGGCGCCACGATGGTGCTCGGCTACGGCGGCGACCCCCTCACCACCCCGCGCACGGACGCGCCCACGGCTACCGCGCCGACCTCCGCCTCGCCCACCTCCGCGCCGCCGGTGGTCACCGGCGACCAGGTGCTGCCGGTGATCAAGGCCAACGACTACGACCCGTACGGCAACAAGTCGGAGAACCCCGGCCAGCTGAAGTACGCGATCGACAAGGACCCGGCCACCGCCTGGACGACCATCCACTACTCGAGCCCCACGATGGGCTCCAAGCGCGGCGTGGGCATCAGCCTCGACCTCGGGATCGCCCGCCCGGTGTCGGGCATCAAGCTGCGCCTCGTGGGCAACGGCACGGACCTCGTCCTCTACGCCACCAGCGACCCGGCCAAGCCGATCACGACGTTCACGAAGATGGCCACGAGCAAGGGCGCCGGCAACCAGCTCACGATCCGGGTCCCGACGCCGGTCACCACGCGCTACCTGGTCGTCTTCCTCACCCGCCTGCCCGCGGCCGCGGTGGGCTTCCAGGGCGGCATCGCCGACGTCCAGGTGCTCGGCTGAGCCCGGGCCCTCCCCGCACCCCACGCGCGCCGCGCCGCCGTCCGCCGCGCCGGCCCCCGCGCGCCCGGTCGTGGCTCGCGTACCGGCGGCCCGGCGCGCCGTAGGCTGACCGCGCCATGACCGAGGACGTCGCTGCCCCGGGGTCGCCGGGCCCCGGCCCGGACGACGCCGCCCTCCTCGCCGCCCACGTGGCCGGCGACGCCGAGGCGTTCCCCGAGCTGGTCCGGCGTCACCGCGACCGGCTGTGGGCCGTGGCGCTGCGCACCACGGGCGACCCGGAGGACGCGGCCGACGCGCTCCAGGACGCCCTGGTCTCCGCCTTCCGCAACGCCGGGTCGTTCCGCGGCGAGGCGGCGGTCACCACCTGGCTGCACCGCGTGGTGGTCAACGCCTGCCTGGACCGCATGCGCCGGCGCCGGGCCCGGCCCACCGTGCCGCTGCCCGCCGAGGACGGCGACACCGGCGCGCACGGCATCGCCGACCCGCGCGACGACCTCGACCGCCTCGAGCTGCGGATGGAGATCGACCGCGCGCTGCGCGCCCTGCCCGACGACCAGCGCGCGGCGATCGTGCTCGTCGACGTCGAGGGCCTGCCGGTGAGCGAGGCGGCCGCGCTGCTCGGCGTCCCGGAGGGCACGGTGAAGAGCCGGTGCTCGCGCGGTCGCGCGCGGCTCGCCGTCGCCCTCGCGGGCCTGCGGAACCCCGACGACCCGGGCGGCGTCCCATCACCGCAGCCCCGGCCGGCGCCCGACCCGGCCGCGACCCTCGACCCGCCACCGGGAGGTGAGCCCGCATGACCGACGAGGCCCGCCCCGCCGACGACGCGAGCACCCCCGGCCCGGAGGCGACCCCGGATCAGGACGCCCACGTGCGGTCCCTGCTCGGGATGCTCGGCCCGGACGACCTGCCCGCGCCGGACGACGTCGTGCGCCGCCTCGACGCGGTGCTCGACCAGGAGCGCCGCCACGCCGACGCCGCAGGTGGCCCGGGCACCGCCACCGCGAGCACCGACGGGGCCGACGACCCGGCCGGACGGGGCGGCACCGGCGACGGCGGCGCGCAGCAGGAGGACACCGCCACGGTGCTGCCGCTCGACGCCGCGGCGCGCCGGCGGCGCAACCTCGGGGTGCTCGGCTGGTCGAGCGGGGCGGCCGCCGCGATCCTGCTGTTCGCCGGCGGGTTCGCGCTGATCGCCCGGCCCGGGCTCACCCACGGCTCCGCCGACTCCGGCGCCGTCACCACCGTGGCCGGGGGGCAGCCGCCCACCGTCATGAGCTCCAGCGACACCGCCTACGCCCCGGCCACCCTGCGCAGCCAGGTGACCTCGCTGGTGGCCGGCGCCCGCACCGCGGCCAGCCCTGCGGCGGCGGGCGCGCAGAGCCCGGCCGCGGCGCCGTCGGACGCCTCCGCGCCCGCCGTGGCGCCGGAGTCCGCGACGTCGTCGTCCAAGGCCGCCTTCGGCGCCGACTCCTCCGCCCCCGCGTCGGGCTCGGCCGCGCCGCTGACGGCCGGCACCCTGCCGGCCTGCCTGGTCGGCCTCGGCCTGCCCGGCGCCACCGCCGTGGTGGTCGACCACGGCACGTTCGAGGGCAAGCCGGCCGACGTCGTGGTCGTCCCGGACCCGGAGGACGCCACGGTGCTCGACGTGTTCGTGCTGCACCCCGGGTGCGACGCCACGACGCCCCTGGTCTACGAGTACACGACGATCCCGGCGGGCTGACCCGCCACGGCCGGCGGGCCACCCGCGCGGGCCGCCCGCTCGGCTCGGATCGGAATGCGCTGCGGCCTAGGATCGTTCACGCAGATGCGCCCGCAGCCGGCGTACTGCACGACCACCCGCACCACCGGGACGCCCGAGTCCCGCCCGTCGAGAGGCCCCCCGTGAGCGACGTCCGCAACGTGATCATCATCGGCTCCGGCCCCGCGGGCTACACGGCCGCCATCTACGCCGCGCGTGCGCAGCTCGCCCCGCTCGTCTTCGAGGGCGAGATCTCCTGGGGCGGCGCGCTCATGAACACCACCGAGGTCGAGAACTTCCCCGGCTTCGCCGAGGGGATCGTCGGCCCGGAGCTCATGCAGACCATGCGGGCCCAGGCCGAGCGCTTCGGCGCGGAGCTCGTCACCCAGGACGTCACCGACGTCGACCTCACCGGCCCGGTCAAGTCCGTCACCGCCGACGGCGTCACCTACCAGGCGCGCACCGTCATCCTCGCGATGGGCTCGGGCTACCGCGAGCTCGGCGTCGACGGCGAGAAGCGCCTGTCCGGCCACGGGGTCTCGTGGTGCGCCACGTGCGACGGCTTCTTCTTCCGCGAGCAGGACATCGTGGTGGTCGGCGGTGGCGACTCCGCGCTCGAGGAGGCCACGTTCCTCACCCGCTTCGCGCGGTCGGTGACCCTGGTGCACCGCCGCGACACCCTGCGCGCGAGCAAGATCATGCAGGAGCGCGCCTTCGCCAACGACAAGATGCGCTTCGCGTGGAACTCCGAGGTCGTCGAGGTGCAGGGCGCCGACAAGGTGACCGGCCTGGTGCTGCGCGACACGGTCACCGGCGAGACCCGCACGCAGGAGGCCACCGGGCTGTTCGTGGCCATCGGCCACGACCCCCGCTCGGAGCTCGTGCGCGGCCAGGTCGACCTCGACGCCGAGGGCTACGTGCTGGTCGAGGGCCGTTCCACCCGCACCAGCCTCGAGGGCGTCTTCGCCTGCGGCGACCTGGTCGACCACACCTACCGCCAGGCCATCACCGCCGCCGGGTCCGGCTGCGCGGCCGCCCTGGACGCCGAGCGCTTCCTGGCCAACCTCGAGGCCGCCGAGCTCACCCACGACGCGCTGCAGACCCTGGCCTGAGCCGACGCCGCCGCCCCCGGGCGGCGCATGGCACCATCGTCGGCGAGGCGTCGTACGGTGGGGCCGACCCGCACCGGGCCCGGCCCGGCACCACCCGCACCGCCAGCCCCACGAGCCCCACGAGGGAAAGGAACGCCGCATGGGCGCCGCCAAGATCGTGACCGACGCGACCTTCACCGACGAGGTACTGCTGTCCGAGAAGCCGGTCCTGGTCGACTTCTGGGCCGAGTGGTGCGGGCCGTGCAAGATGGTCAGCCCGATCCTCGAGGAGATCGCCGCCGCGCACCCCGAGAAGATCACCGTCGCCAAGTTCAACGTCGACGAGAACCCGCAGACGGCGGCGAGCGAGCGGATCCTGTCCCTGCCGACGATGAACGTCTACCAGGGCGGGCGCCTCGTGAAGCAGATCGTCGGCGCCAAGCCCAAGGCGGCCCTGCTCGCCGACCTGGCCGAGTTCCTGTAGACCCTCGCGTGAACGCGCCCGCCATCCGGCGGGGGGACACCGGCACGGCGGTCGCCGAGATCCGCGACCGGCTCGGACGGCTCGGCCTGCTCACCGAGCACGACCCCGCCACCGACCCCCTGCACGCGCGCTTCGACGACACCGTCGACGCCGCGGTCCGCTGCTTCCAGCAGGAGCGCGGTCTCACCGTCGACGGCGTCGTCGGGGGCCAGACCTTCCGCCGCCTCGAGGAGGCCCGCTGGTCGCTGGGCGACCGGGTGCTGTCCTACAGCCCCGGGCACGTCGTCGCGGGGGACGACGTGCTCGCGCTGCAGCGGCGCCTGGCCGGGCTCGGGTTCGACCTCGGGCGGGTGGACGGCGTGTTCGGCGTGCGCACCGACACCGCGCTGCGCGAGTTCCAGCGCAGCGTGGGTGTGGACCCTGACGGCACCTGCGGTCCCGAGACCTTCCGCGCGCTGGGCCGCCTCGGCCGCACGATGAGCGGCGGGGGCACGGCCTCCGTGCTGCGCGAGCTGCACGCGCTCGAGGCGCTGTGCAGCGGCGTGGCCGACAAGGTCGTCGTCATCGACCCGGGCCACGGCGGACTCGACGACGGCCGGCGCCACGGCGAGCTGTCGGAGGCCACGGTGGCCGGCGACCTCGCCCTGCGGGTGGAGGGCCGCCTGGCCGCCATCGGCGTGCAGGTGCTGCTCACCCGCTCGCCGGACAGCAGCCACGCCCCCGAGGAGGCCGAGCGCGCCGCCTTCGCCAACGACACCGCCGCCGACCTCGTGCTCTCGCTGCACGCCGACTCGGTCGAGTCGCCCGTGCCCGGCGGCTGCGCCACGTTCTACTTCGGCGACCCGGTCTCCGGCGCGGGCTCCACCCTCGGCCACCGCGTCGCCGACATGGTGCAGGAGGAGATCTGCGCGCGGACCGACCTCACCGACTGCCGCACCCACGCGAAGACCTGGGACCTGCTGCGCATGACCCGCATGCCGGCCGTGCGCATCGAGTGCGGCTACCTGTCCAACCCTCGCGACGCAGCCCGGCTGTCCGACCCCGGGTTCCGCGACGCCGTGGCCGAGGGCATCTCGGCCGCCGTCGTCCGCTTCTTCGCCCCCGTGCCCGCCGAGGCCTGACCCCGGGCCGTCGGCATCGCGCCGTCGGGGCTCTCCCGGCTCAGGAACCGGTGCCGCCGCCGAGGACCAGCCAGCCGAGGAACGCCAGGCCGTAGGCGGCGACCAGCACGGCGACGCCGGCCAGCACCGCCGTCGCCACCGCACCGGACCACGCCAGGGTGGGCAGCCGCCCGTCGCTGTCGCGACCGCGGCGGGCGTCGCGCACGGCTCCCACCGCCAGCACCACGAGCACGGCGACGACCACCGGCGCGAGCAGCACCGCGCCGCCCCACAGCAGGGTCATCACCAGCCACAGCCCGAGCACGAGCCACGCGGTGACCGAGCGCTGCACCGCCCGTACGGCGAACTCCGACGGCTCGGCCGGTGCGGCCGCGCGCCCGCGCGGGCGCGCGGCGGGAGGCCGAGGCAGCGACGAGTCGTGCGGACCCGGCTGCTCGGGGACGGCGTCGCTCACGCGGTGGGGTCCTCGCGGTGCAGGGCGCCCATCGTGCGACGGCGGCCGAGCAGCCGCTCGAGAGCGGCCTCCACGACGTCCTCGCGCCAGGCGGTGGACCGCAGGTCCAGGCGCAGCCGCGGGGTGCGGGGGTGGCTGCGCACGGTGGTGAAGCCCACCGCCAGCAGGAAGTCGGCCGGCACGAGGCAGGCCGCCTCGCCGTCGGCCGACGCGACGGCCTCCACGGCGCGCACGCCGCGGCGGGCGAGGTCGGCGGCCATCCCCTGCACGAGCATCCGGGCCAGCCCGCGGTCGGCGTGCTCGGGCTCGACCCGCAGCGCGGCGAGGGCGACGGCGTCCGGCGAGACGGGCGCGGTGGGGTAGGCCATGAGGCCGGGCAGGTACGCCGGGGGCGCGTAGAGCGCGTAGCCGACGACCTCGCCGTCGACGCGCGCGACCTGGCCGCACGAGCCCCAGTCGAGCAGCGTGGCGGACAGCCAGGAGGCCTTGGCCTCCTCCGTGGCGCGCTCGGCCTCGGCCCGGCCGCGGGCCACCGCGTCGAGCTCCCAGCGCACGCAGGAGCGGCACGGCGAGGGCAGCTCGTCGAGGGAGTCCCGCGTCAGCGGGGCGAGGCGCCGGGGGACGGCCACGAGGGCGTCCTCAGCCCGTCACCGGTCGCGGGAGCTCCTCGCGGTGCGGGCGCAGCAGACCTGCCACGAAGCCCGCCACGAGACCGAGGAGGAGCAGCACGAGGACCCAACGGACAACCCGCATGACACCACCTACCCCTCATCCGGCATCGTAGGCGCACAGCATCGCCGTACGGCACCCGCGACAGCGTCGTCGTCTCCGCCGTACGCGCCTCGTGGACCCGGCCGGGTCCTCGACGGGAGCATGGGGACGATGGATCCGACGCCGCACCAGGTCCACGGCACGAGGCTCGACCCGTGGGTCGACGCCTACGCCGCCCGCACCCGCGGGCTCACCGCCTCGCAGGTCCGGGCGCTGTTCGCGGTCGCCTCCCGGCCCGAGGTGGTCTCGCTGGCCGGCGGCATGCCCTACGTCTCCGCGCTGCCGCTCGACTCCCTCGCCGACACCGTCGCCCGGCTGCTGCGCGACCGCGGCGCCGTGGCGCTGCAGTACGGCTCCGGCCAGGGCGACGTCACCCTGCGCGAGCAGATCCTCGAGGTGATGGCGCCGGTCGGCGTGAGCGCGCACCCCGACGACATCGTGGTCACCGCCGGCTCGCAGATGGCGCTCGACCTCGTGGTGCGGGTGTTCTGCGACCCCGGCGACGTCGTGCTGGTCGAGGCGCCCACCTACGTGACGGCGCTGGGCGTGTTCTCCGCCTACCAGTGCGAGGTGGTGCACGTGCCCATGGACGAGGAGGGCATGCGGCCCGACGCGCTGCGCGAGGCCATCGCCGCGGTGCGCGCCGAGGGCCGGCGGGTGAAGCTCGTCTACACGATCCCCTCGTTCCACAACCCCGCCGGCGTCACCCAGGGACCGGCCCGGCGGGCCGAGGTGCTCGACGTCGTGCGCTCGGCCGGGCTGCTGCTGCTCGAGGACGACCCCTACGGCCTGCTGGGCTTCGACGGCTCCGTGCCGCGCGCCATCCGGGCCGACGAGGCCGAGTCCGTGGTCTACCTCGGCACGTTCTCGAAGACCATCGCGGCCGGGCTGCGCGTGGGCTGGGCCGTGGCCCCGCACGGAGTGCGCGAGAAGCTGGTGCTGGCCAACGAGACCGCCACGCTGTGCCCCTCGAACTTCGCCCAGCTCACGACCTCGGAGTACCTCGCCACGTCGCCGTGGTTCGACCAGGTCAAGGTCTTCCGCGAGGTCTACCGCGAGCGACGCGACGCGCTGCTCGAGTCGCTGGCCACCCTCATGCCGGCGGGCACCCGGTGGACCGTGCCCGCGGGCGGCTTCTACAGCTGGGTCACGCTGCCCGAGGGGCTCGACGCCACCGCGATGCTGCCCCGCGCGGTGTCGGCGCTGGTCGCCTACGTGCCGGGCACCGGGTTCTTCGCCGACGGCCAGGGACGCGAGTCGCTGCGGCTGTCCTACTGCTACCCGGAGCCCGACCGGATCCGCGAGGGCGTCCGTCGGCTCGCCGGCGTCATCGAGGCCGAGCTCGAGGTGGCGACGACGTTCGGCTCGCCGCGGTCGGCGCCCGAGCGGGAGGGGCCGGCGTCGCCGTCGCCGGACCTGGCGTGAGTGCACGGGGAGCCGAAGCCGAGATGCGTTGCGGGACAAGGGGTGTGAGGACATGACCGGTACGCCGGCTGCCGGGGTGGGGCGCGTCGTCGTCCTGGCCGGCGGGCTCTCGGCCGAGCGCGACGTCTCGCTGCGCTCGGGACGCCGCGTGGCCGAGGCGCTGCGCGCCACCGGGGCCGAGGCGGAGGTGCTCGACGTCGACGCCGCCCTGCTCCCCGCGCTGTCGGCGGACCGCCCGGCCTGCGTCGTGCCGCTGCTGCACGGGGCGGCCGGCGAGGACGGCGCCGTCCGCGACGTGATCGCCGCGCTCGGCATCCCCTTCGTGGGATCCGGGCCGGACGCCTGCCGCCGCGCGTTCGACAAGCCCGTGGCGGCCTCCCTCGTGGCTCAGGCCGGCGTGCGGGTGCCCGTCTCGATGTCCTTGCCGCACACGACCTTCCGCGAGCTCGGTGCCGGCCCGGTGCTCGACGCGGTGGTGTCGCGGCTCGGCCTGCCGCTCGTGGTGCGGCCCACTCGTGGCGGGTCGTCGCTGGGCACCTCGATCGTCACCGACGCCGCGGACCTGCCCGCCGCGATGGTCGCGGCGTTCGCCTACGGCGACACCGCCTACCTCCAGAGCTTCGTGGCCGGCACCGAGGTGGCGGTGTCGGTGGTCGACGACGGCTCCGGACCGCGCGCCCTGCCCGTGGTGGAGGTGGTGGCCGACGGCGGCGTCTACGACTACGGCGCGCGCTACACCGCCGGGGCCACCGAGTTCTTCGTGCCGGCCCGCCTGCCCGACGACGTGCTCGCGCGCGTCGCGGCGGCCGGCGTCACCGTGCACACGACGCTGGGGCTGCGCGACCTCTCGCGGGCCGACCTCATCGTCGACGCCGACGGCGAGCCGTGGTTCCTCGAGGTGAACGTCGCGCCGGGCATGACCGAGACCTCGACGTTCCCGCAGTCGGTGGCGGCCTCCGGCACCGACCTCGGCGCGCTCACGGCCCGCTTGGTGGAGCTCGCCGTGTCCCGCTCCTGACACCTGTTCGGCTCGACATCCCTTGCGGCGCAAGGGATGTCAGGATGTGTGCTGCTCGCCGTCGATGAGGTCGACGATGCGGCGGAGGTCGTCGAGCGTCGCGAACTCGATCGTCACGCGGCCCTTGGAGCGCCCCGCCTCCACGCGCACGCGGGTCTCGAGCCGGTCGGAGAGCCGGTCGGCGATGTCGGACAGCCCCGGCGCCTGCGGCCGGCGGGGCCGGGCCACCCGGGCGCGCTCGCGTCCGTCGGCCTCCCCCACCGCCACGATCTCCTCGACCGCGCGCACCGAGAGCCCCTCGGCGACGATGCGCGTCGCCATGGCGTCCATCGCGGCCGGGTCGTCGAGCGAGAGCAGCGCGCGGGCGTGGCCGGCGCTGAGCACGCCCGCCGCCACCCGGCGCTGCACCGGTGCCGGCAGGCGCAGCAGCCGCAGCGTGTTGCTCACCTGCGGCCGGCTGCGCCCGATGCGGGCGGCGAGCACCTCCTGGGTGCAGCCGAAGTCCTCGAGCATCTGCTGGTAGGCCGCGGCCTCCTCCAGCGCGTTGAGCTGCGAGCGGTGCAGGTTCTCCAGCAGGGCGTCGCGCAGCAGGTCGTCGTCGGCGGTCTCCCGCACGATCGCGGGGATCGGGTCCAGGCCCGCCTCGCGCGCGGCCCGCCAGCGCCGCTCGCCCGCGACGAGCTCGTAGCGCGGGCCGCCCGGCTCGGCGACCGGGCGCACCACGATCGGCTGGAGCAGGCCGATCTCGCGGATCGAGTGGACCAGCTCGGCGAGGGCCTCCTCGTCGAAGACGGTGCGGGGCTGGCGGGGGTTGGGGCGCACGTCGTCGAGCGCCACCTCGGCGTAGCGGACGCCGGCCACCGGGGCCAGGCCCTCCTGCCCGTGGGGGTCGGCCGGGGGCGCGGGGTGGGTCGCGTCGACGGTGACCACGGCGGGGCCGGCGGCCTCGGCGGGCGGCTCCTCGCGGGTGGCCGTGGGGATCAGGGCCCCGAGCCCGCGGCCGAGCCCGCGCTTCTGGTTCACGTGCGCTCCTCCTGGGTCTGCCGGTCGCGGCCCGACCCTACCTCCCGGCGGCGGGCGGGCGTGGGGACGGCCCGTCCCCCGCTGCTGCGGTGCTCCACCGCCTCTGCCACCGCGGCTGCGGCGTCGATCGGTCCACCCGGGGCGGGACGGGGCCGACCCCGGAGCGGGTCAGCCCGCCGGGTCGGCCGGCTGACCCGTCGCCGCGGGCTGCCGGGCGAGCTCGCGGGCGGCCTCGAGGTAGGACAGCGCCCCGCTGCTGCCGGGGTCGTAGGTGAGCACCGTCTGCCCGTAGGACGGCGCCTCCGAGACGCGCACGGACCGTGGGATGGCGGTGTCGAGCACGGCGGGGCCGAAGTGGCTGCGGACCTCGTCGGCCACCTGCGCGGCCAGGCGGGTGCGGGCGTCGTACATCGTGAGCAGGATCGTCGAGACGTGCAGCGCGGGGTTGAGCTGCTCGCTGACCAGCTCGACCGTGCGGATCAGCTGACCGAGGCCCTCGAGCGCGTAGTACTCGCACTGGATCGGGATGAGCACCTCGTCGGCGGCCACCAGCGCGTTGAGGGTGAGCAGGCCGAGGCTGGGCGGGCAGTCGACGAGCACGTAGTCGAGCCGGCCGTGGCGCGCGGTGTGCTCGGCGAGGTAGCCGGCCACCGCCCGGCGCAGGCGGTGCTCGCGGGCCACCATGGGCACCAGCTCGATCTCGGCCCCGGCGAGGTCGAGGGTGGCCGGCGCGCACCACAGGCCCTCGATCTCCGGCACCGGCCGCACCACGTCGACGAACGGCGCGCCGTCGATGAGCACGTCGTACACGCTCGGGGTGCCGCTGTGGTGCTCGATCGAGAGCGCGGTCGAGGCGTTGCCCTGCGGGTCGAGGTCGATCACGAGCACCGCGAGGCCCTGCAGCGCCAGGGCCGCGGCGAGGTTCACCGTCGAGGTGGTCTTGCCGACGCCGCCCTTCTGGTTGGCCACGGTGAGCACGCGGGTGCGCAGCGGGCGCGGCAGCTGCTCGCCGAAGCGGCGCGTGCGGACCTGGACGGCCGCCTCCGCGGCGGTCGCGAGAGGGGTGTCGTCGGCGCTCACGCGCTCTCCTCGTCGTTGCTCGTGCCCCGCTGGAACGGGCCGGGGACGGTGGCGGACGCCACGGGCCAGCCCAGGCCGCCCGGGCGCCCGGCCGGCGGCATCGGGGCGACCCCCCGCGGCCAGCCCAGCCCGGGCACCGTCGTCGCGCGCTCAGAGAGCGGGATCCCCGTGGCGCCGTGCTCGCCGCTCATCGGCCCCCCTTGCGCCGTCCGGCCCGCAGCCGGACCACCCGCACCACCGTGGTGGGGGGCTCGACGACGCCGGCCCCGCAGTGCAGTACCTCGGTCTGGCCGCCGCCGAGGCGCTCGAGCGCCGCCGCCGAGGCGGCGACCTCCTCGGCCGCGCCCTCCCCCTTGAGCGCGAGCAGCGTGCCCCCGACGCGCGCCAGGGGCAAGGTCCAGCCGGCCAGGCGGTCCAGCGGCGCCACCGCCCGGGCGGTGACGACGTCGACCGCGAGCTGGGCGTCCTCGGCCCGGCCGCGGCGCACCTGCACCCGCTCGCCGAGCCCGAGCCGGTCCACCGCCTCGGACAGGAACGTCGTGCGGCGCAGCAGGGGCTCCACGAGCACGAGCCGCAGGTCCGGGCGCACCAGCGCGAGCGGCAGGCCGGGCAGCCCGGCCCCGGAGCCCACGTCGGCCACCTCGGCCCCCGGGGGCACCAGCTCCTCGAGCACCGCGCAGTTGGCCACGTGGCGGCTCCACAGCCGCGGCACCTCGCGCGGGCCGATGAGGCCGCGCACGACCCCGGCGTCCCCGAGCAGGTCCACGTAGGCGGTGAGGCCGGCCGCGGCGTCGGGGTACCGGGCGAGCAGGCGGTCGCGCACCCCGGCCTCCTCCCCCACGGGGACGGCCTCGGCCGGGCGCGCCGGGGCGCCGGGGGGCGGGCCGCCCTCCGGTCGCGCGCCGGCGTCGCTCACCGTCCGTCCCGGGTCAGGACCCGGGCAGGACGACGACGTAGCGGCGCGGCTCGACGCCCTCGGACTCGCTGGTCAGCCCGGCGGCGGCCACGGCGTCGTGGACCACCTTGCGCTCGAACGGGGTCATCGGCTCGAGCCGCACCGGCTCCCCGGTGCTCGTGGCGCGCGCAGCGGCCTCGGCACCGAGGGCCGCGAGGGCCTCGCGGCGGGCCGCCCGGTGGCCGGCGATGTCGAGCATGAGCCGCGAGCGCTCCCCCGTCTCCCGGGTCACGGCGAGGCGGGTGAGCTCCTGGAGCGCGTCGAGGACCTCGCCGCGGTCGCCCACGAGGTGCTCGACGTCGCCGCCGACGATGCTCACGAGCGCGCGGTCGCCCTCGACGTCCATGTCGATGTCGCCGTCGAGGTCGGCGATGTCGAGCAGGCCCTCGAGGTAGTCGGCGGCGATGTCGCCCTCCTGCTCGAGGTGCCCGACCGAGCCGGATCCACGCCCGGCGCGGGCGGGACGGCCCGTGGTGGCCTCGGCCGGCGCGGCGGCGTCCCCGTCGGTGGGGTCGGGGGCGATCGTCTCGGGCTCGGTCGCGGGGGTGCTCTCAGTCATGGCGTGGGTCGTCTCTCCGTGGGGCACCGGGCGGTGCTGTGGTCGGGGGCCGTTTCACGGGAAACGGCGGGGCGGGCGGGCGGGAGCGCGGCGCGGATGTTTCCCGGGAAACGTCGTGGCCGTGGGGTCAGGTCTGCGGGTCGGCGCCGGCGTCGCCGTCGGTCCGGGGTGGGGTGGGGGCCGACCCGCCCTGCTTCTTGCGCTGGCTGCGGGTCTGCCGCTGCGGCTGCTGGCGCGGCTGCGGGGCGGCCGGCGGCGGCGCGATGGCCTCGGGGTCGACGCCGCCGTGGCGTCGCGCCCGGCGCGCCGCCTGGCGCTCCTCCCACGCGGTGTACGCCGGGGTGCCGGGCTGGGGGTTGTTCCGGATGACGTAGAACTGCTGGCCCATCGACCACAGGTTGGTGGTGAGCCAGTAGATGAGGACGCCGACCGGGAAGTTGATGCCGGTCACGGCGAAGAAGATCGGGAAGACGTACAGCAGGATGCGCTGCTGCTGGGCCATCGGGTTGTCGCGCGCGGTGTTCTTCACGATGAGCTGGCGCTGCGTGGTGAAGGTGGTGATCGTCATGAGGACGATGAGCACCGCGGTGACGACGTGCGTCGCGGCCTGGTTCGGGGTGAGGTCGGCACCGGTGAACGTGGCCCACAGCGGCACGCCGAAGATCGTGGAGTGGTAGGCCGAGTCGACCTGCTCCTGGGTCATGACCCCGTACGGGATGCCCTTGGCGACGCCGTAGTTGAGCACCCGGAACAGGGCGAAGAAGATCGGCGCCTGCGCCAGGATCGGCAGGCAGCTCGCGAGCGGGTTGGTCCCCGTCTCCTTGTAGAGCGCCATCATCTCCTGGCTCTGGCGCTCGCGGTCCCCGGCGTACTTGGCCTGGATCTCCTTCATCCTCGGCTGGAGGATCTGCAGGTTGCGCTGGCTCTTGATCTGGCGCACGAACAGCGGGATCAGCGCGATCCGGATGACGATGACCAGGCCGACGATCGACAGCGCCCACGCCCAGCCGGAGTCTTGGCCGAGCAGCGCCCCGAAGACGACGTGGAACTGGACCAGGATCCAGCTCACGATCGACTCGAGCCAGGACAACGGGTTGAGGGTCACGCGACGCTCCGGTCGTGGGTCGGGGGGAGGGTCCCGGCCGGTGTCCCGGCTCCGGGCTGGTCGGGGGCCGGCGCCCGCGTGCCGGCGTCGGGCGCGGTCGGCCCGCCGGCGTCGGGCCCGGGGGTGCTCGCGCCGGACCCGCCTGACGCGGACTCGAGCGAGATGTAGGGGTCCGGCCGCCACCGTCCGCGCGGCGGCACGTGGTCGACGCCGCCGGCGTTCCAGGGGTTGCAGCGGCAGATCCGGGCCACGGTCAGCGCCGTGCCCTTCGCCGCGCCGTGCACCGAGATCGCCTCGAGGCCGTACGCCGAGCAGCTCGGGTAGAAGCGGCAGCGCGGACCCAGCAGCGGGGACAGGAAGGTCCGGTACCCCACGATGAGGCCGGTGAGCAGCCAGCGCAGGACGCGGCCGACGGTCGCGTCGAGGGCCCGGCGCACCGCCCGGAGCGGCGTCATGACGGTGTCCCCGCCGCAGCCGCGGCCGGCTGACGGCTCCGGGTGCCGCGCCGACGCGCCGCCTCGAGGGCGCTGTCGAGGTCGGCGGCCAGCGCCGCGGAGCTCGCCGTGGCCGCCGGCGGCAGGGCGCGCACCACGAGGCGGCTGCCCTCGGGCAGCGCGGCGAGGCGGGGCGCGACGAGGTGGCGCAGCCGGCGGGCGACCCGGTGGCGCACCACGGAGCCGCCGACGCCCCGGCCCACGACGAAGGCCGCCCGCGGTCCGGGCCCGGGGCGGGAGGGGTGCTCGGGTGCGAGGTCGCGCGGACGGCCGGCGTCGGCCTCGAGGGGACCCGCCGCGGGGTCCCCGAGGTCGAGGTGGACGACGAGGAGGGGCCGGCCGGCCCGCGCACCGCGGCGGACCGTCCCGCTCACGTCCTGGCTGCGCCGCAACCGCGCGCTGCGCGGCAGCACGGCCCGGTGCTCCGGGACCGTCAGGCCGACAGCTCGGCGCGGCCCTTGCGGCGGCGGGCCGAGAGGATCGCGCGGCCGGCGCGGGTGCGCATGCGCAGGCGGAACCCGTGGGTCTTCGCCCGGCGGCGGTTGTTCGGCTGGTACGTGCGCTTGCTCATCGGTCGGCTCCGAACCGTGCAGGGACCAGGGGTGCCTGGTCAGGCGTGGGGGACCGGAATCCGGTCCGGGCGTGCGTCCGCCGGGGGCGGAGGTCGAGCGGGATCGGGCGCAGCGGGCCGGGGGTCCGGCCGGCCGCCACCGGACGCCGGCGATCGGGTCGTCGGCACGCGGCGGAGGCCGCCGACACGTCGCCCGCCTCGTGCACAGCGGTGCACCCGGCGGGAGGACGGACGTCGGCGCGTCCACGGTACGGGGGACGCCGCGGGGGGGTCAAACCGCCCTCGACGTCGGGCACGCTCCCACGCCCGCGCCGCGGCAATCGAGCAGTGTCCCGCGGCCGTGGCGGACGGCCGGGCAGCGACACGCGGACAATCACCGCCGATCGTGGCAGACTCCGGCCCCTGCCTGTGGACAACCCGTGGCCAGCGCCGCAGACTCCGCACTACCGTCGCGACCCAGTGCCGCGGGCCCGGGCGGTGCACGACCGATCGACAGGTGGGTCACACCACCTCTGACCTGCGACGACGCCGAGGATCCACCCGTTCCACACCTGTGGACGAGCGTGTGGATGCCCCGGGGTCCACCAGGACCCGCGCGAACCACCCGAGGGGGCACGAGCCGATGGCCGACGACGACCTGGACCTCACCGACGTCTGGTCCCGGGCGCTGGACTCGCTGGGCGACACCGGCATGACCCCCCAGCAGCGCGCGTTCGTCTCGCTCACCCGGCCGCTGGCCCTCATCGAGGACACCGCGCTGGTCGCCGCGCCCAACGAGTTCACCAAGGACGTGCTCGAGAGCAAGCTGCGCCCGCTCGTGGTCGACGCGCTCTCGCGCACCGTCGGGCGCGAGGTGCGCATCGCGGTCACGGTCGACCCGGCGATCGCGCCCGCCCTCGACGAGGACGCCACCGACGACCTCGCCGACTCCACCTACGCCGACGTCGTCGAGCCCGAGCCCGCGCCCGGCCCGGCCGCGCCGCCGCCGGTGCTCACGACCCCGCCCCCGGCCGTCGCGCCGGCCCCGGTGCCCCCCGCGCCCGACCCGGTCCGTCCGGGCACCGGCTCGCCCGGCACCCGCGGCGAGGAGACCAGCAGGCTCAACCCCAAGTACACCTTCGACACCTTCGTCATCGGCTCGAGCAACCGGTTCGCCCACGCGGCCGCCGTCGCGGTGGCCGAGCAGCCGGCGAAGGCCTACAACCCGCTGTTCGTCTACGGGGAGTCCGGCCTCGGCAAGACCCACCTGCTGCACGCCATCGGCCACTACGCCCGCACCCTCTACGCGGGGTCGAGGGTGCGCTACGTGAGCTCCGAGGAGTTCACCAACGAGTTCATCAACTCCATCCGCGACGACAAGGCCGCGGCGTTCCAGCGCCGCTACCGCGACGTCGACGTCCTGCTCGTCGACGACATCCAGTTCCTGTCGGGCAAGGTGCAGACGCAGGAGGAGTTCTTCCACACGTTCAACACGCTGCACAACGCGAACAAGCAGATCGTGGTCACCAGCGACCTGCCGCCCAAGCAGCTGCAGGACTTCGAGGACCGCATGCGCTCGCGGTTCGAGTGGGGCCTCATCACCGACGTGCAGCCGCCCGACCTCGAGACCCGCATCGCCATCCTGCGCAAGAAGTCCGCGCAGGAGCGGCTCTCCGCCCCGCCTGAGGTCCTCGAGTTCATCGCCTCGAAGATCTCGACCAACATCCGCGAGCTCGAGGGCGCCCTCATCCGCGTCACCGCGTTCGCGAGCCTCAACCGCCAGCCGGTCGACCTCCCCCTCGCCGAGGTCGTGCTCAAGGACCTCATCACCGACCAGGCCGGCCCCGAGATCACCTCGTCGATCATCATGATGCAGACGGCCGCCTACTTCGGCGTCTCGGTCGACGACCTCTGCGGCTCCTCGCGCTCGCGGGTGCTCGTCACGGCGCGCCAGATCGCGATGTACCTGTGCCGGGAGCTCACCGACCTCTCGCTGCCCAAGATCGGCCAGGCCTTCGGCGGCCGCGACCACACCACCGTGATGCACGCCGACCGCAAGATCCGCCAGCTCATGGCCGAGCGTCGCTCGCTCTACAACCAGGTCACCGACCTCACCGCGCGCATCAAGAGCACCGCGCGCCAGGCCTGACCCCCGTCCCGCACCGATCCGCCCCGGCTCCGCAGGTCCCGGGCGCGACGTCCCGCGCGGTCCGCGGCCGGACACACGCCGTCACCGCCCCCCGGCCGGTCGTCACCGGCTGCGTTCACAACCTGTGGATAACCCTGGGGACGACCTCGAGGGTCGGCTGGGGACGACGCCGTGGACAACCTGCGGGCGACGCCGTGGACGACCGGGGACGCACGCCGGACCGGCCGCCCGTGCGGGCCGCCGTCCCCCGTCGCCCCCGGGTGTCCCCACGGCGGTCCACAGCCCGGCCGGGACGACGACGCGCCGTGCGACCTGCGCCGACGCGGGTTGTCCACAGGATCCCCAGCCCCTATGACGACCACGGGAGTAAGAACACCAGGAGTTCCTCCACGAGCCTCCACCCCGCCCCGACCTGTGGACCGGCGGTGCCGGCCTGGGGGCGGAGCCCCGCGCGGGCACCGGTCCACCGCCCGACCCGGCTCCCCCGACACCCTGCGTGGTCGCCCTCGCCCACCGGCGTCGTCGCCTCACCCACCCGGCCCAGCGGCACCGCCGGACCCGGCTCGGGCGTCCCGGTCGCGGGCGTGCGGCGTCCTCCCGCGGTGGTGCCCGCGCCCCCGGTTCCCGCCGACGCGCCCACCGCCTCGGGGTGCCGTCTGTCCGCGGGTGGGTGGTGCGTGGAAGCATGACCCCCGCGTACGACGACCGGCACGACGCGCCCGCGCGCGAGTCCGGGTCCTCGCACGGCCCGCAGGTCCCGTCACCGACAGGAGAGACCCGACGTGAAGTTCCGGCTCGAGCGCGACGTCCTCGCCGAAGCCGTGGCGTGGGCGGCGCGCACCCTGCCCTCGCGCCCGTCGATGCCGATGCTGGCCGGGCTCCTGGTCGACGCCGCCCCCGGCGGCCTCACGCTCTCGAGCTTCGACTACGAGGTGTCCGCCCGCGTGGCGGTGCCGGCCGACGTCGACGAGCCGGGGCGGGTGCTGGTGTCCGGCCGGCTGCTCGCCGACATCGCCCGCGCCCTGCCGGCGGCCCCGGTCACGCTCACCTCGGAGGGCAGCCGGGTCGAGGTGCGCTGCGGCCGCTCGTCGTTCACGCTCCCCACGCTGCCGGTCGAGGACTACCCCACGCTGCCGGACATGCCGGGCTCCTCGGGCTCGGTCGAGGGCTCGGTGTTCGCGGCGGCCGTGGCCCAGGTGGCCGTGGCCGCCGGGCGCGACGACACGCTGCCCACGCTCACCGGCATCCGCGTCGAGATCGCCGACTCCACGATCACGCTGGCCGCCACCGACCGCTACCGGCTCGCCGTGCGCGAGTTCACCTGGAGCCCCGAGCACGCCGGCCTCGACGCCACCGCGCTCATCCCGGCCCGCACCCTCGCCGAGACCGCGAAGTCGCTCGGCCACTGCGACTCCGTCCACCTCGCGCTGGCCAGCTCCGGCGCGGGCGACGGGCTCATGGGGTTCGAGGGCGACGGCCGGCGCACCACCTCGCGCCTGCTCGACGGCGAGTTCCCCAAGTACCGCGCGCTGCTGCCCAGCGAGTCGGCGTCCGTGGCCATCGTCGAGACCGCGTCCCTCGTCGACGCCGTCAAGCGCGTCGCCCTGGTGGCCGAGCGCAACACCCCGGTGCGCCTGGCGTTCTCCGACGGCGAGGTCGAGCTGCGCGCGGGCGCCGGCGACGAGGCCCAGGCCAGCGAGGCGGTGGAGTGCTCGATCGACGGCGACCCGATCGAGATCGCGTTCAACCCGCAGTACCTGCTCGACGGGCTCGGGGCGCTCGACGACGCCTCCACCCGTCTGTCGTTCACCTCCTCCACCCGCCCGGCGGTGCTCACGCCCGGCGGCGACTCGGGCTCCACCTACCGCTACCTGCTCATGCCGGTCCGCCTCTCGGGCTGACGCGCCAGCCACCCGAGCCTGCCGACCACGTGCACGTCACCGCCCTCTCGCTCACCGACTTCCGCAGCTACGCCCAGGTCGACCTCGAGCTGCGGCCCGGCGTCACCTCGTTCCTCGGCCGTAACGGCCAGGGCAAGACGAACCTGGTCGAGGCCCTCGGCTACGTCGCCACGCTGGGCAGCCACCGGGTCGCCACCGACGCCCCGCTGGTGCGCACCGGCGCCGAGCGCGCCGTCGTGCGCGCCGCGATCACGCGCGACGTGCGCTCGGCGCTGGTGGAGATCGAGATCAACCCCGGCCGGGCCAACCGCGCGCGCATCAACCGCTCTCCCGTGCCGCGCCCGCGCGAGGTGCTCGGCCTGCTGCGCACGGTCCTCTTCGCCCCCGAGGACCTCGCCCTGGTGAAGGGCGACCCGTCCGAGCGGCGCCGGTTCCTCGACGACCTCGTGGTGGCCCGCGCACCGCGCATGGCCGGGGTGCGCGCGGACTACGAGCGCGTCCTCAAGCAGCGCAACGCCCTGCTCAAGACCGCCTACGGCGCGCGCCGGGGCGGATCGTCGGCGGCCGAGGTGATGCACACCCTCGAGGTGTGGGACTCCCACCTCGTGGCAGCCGGGGCCGAGCTGCTCGCGGCCCGGATCGAGCTCGTGGGCGCCCTCGGCCCGCTCGTCGCATCCGCCTACGACGCGGTGAGCGCGGGGGCCGGGCCGGCCGGCCTCGAGTACTCCTCGTCGCTGGGCGCCGGTCCCGCCGCCCCGGACGGCGTCTCAGCGCTGCCGCCGGACCGTGCGGTGCTCGCAGAGGTGATGGCCGCCCGGATCGAGGAGCGCCGCCGCGACGAGCTCGACCGCGGGGTCTCGCTCGTGGGCCCGCACCGCGACGACCTCGTGCTGGCGCTCGGCCCCCGGCCGGCGAAAGGCTATGCCTCCCATGGGGAGTCGTGGTCGTTCGCCCTCGCCCTGCGGCTCGCGTCGTACGAGCTGCTGCGCAGCGACGGCTCGGAGTCGGCCGAGCCGGTGCTCGTGCTCGACGACGTCTTCTCCGAGCTCGACGCCGGGCGCCGAGACCGGCTCGCCGCGCTGGTGTCCTCCGCCGAGCAGGTGCTGGTGACCGCGGCGGTCGAGGCCGACGTGCCCGCCGCGCTGGACGGCGACCGGGTGACGGTGGCCGAGGGCACGGTGCGCCGTGACTGAGCGCGAGGAACCTTCCGGCACGGACGCCGCGGACGCCACCGACGCCGCGACCGGCACGGACGGCGCGGACACGGCGGGCCCCACCGGTGCGGACGCGGCGAAGGAGGCGCTGGCGCGGGCCCGGGCGGCCAGCCGCGCCGCCGGTGCCGCCGCGCGCCCGGGGGCCCGGCGTCGTCCCGAGGACCGCGAGCAGCGCAGCGGCGCCCGGCCGGACGGGCGCGACCCGCTCACCCTCGGCGACTCGGTGCAGCGGCTGCTGCGCGAGCGCGGCTGGGAGCAGCCGACCGCGGCCGGGGGCCTCACCGGCCGCTGGGCGGAGATCGTGGGGCCGGACGTCGCCGAGCACGTGCGGGTGGAGACCTTCGAGCCCGCGCCCGACGGGCGCGGGCTGCTGCTCGTGCTGCGCGCGGACTCCAGCGCCTGGGCCACCACGCTGCAGTACATGCTCCCCACGCTGCGCACCCGCATCGACGCCGAGCTCGGCGCCGGCGCGGTGCGCGACATCAGCGTGCTCGGCCCGGCGGCGCCCTCCTGGCGGCACGGGCGGCTGCACGTGAAGGGCCGGGGCCCGCGCGACACCTACGGCTGACGCCTCCCGTCCGACCCCCGGCCGCCGCAACCCGCACCCGGGTGGGGCCCTCCCCGGCTAGGCTCGCCCCGCCGGGAGCGTCACCGCCGGGCCGACCCGTGCTGGACGCCGCACCCGCCCCGCCCACAGGCGCCGGGACCCCGCCGACATATCCCCACTCACGGAGGGTGTCCGGAGCGGCCCAGGGCGCCGCTCACGGTAGGATGAGGGCCGGTTCTCCGGGGCTCCGGCAGGCGGTTCCGGTCCGGTCGCGCGACCCCCACGGTCGCGGTCCGCACCGCCGCCGCGTCGCATGCCTGCGCCCCGGCCGGTCGCACGTCCCGGGTCCTCCCGGCGACCGGCCCCTCGGGGCCCGGACGGCACGGCTGGCAGCGCGCCCGTGCGGCGCGCGCACGACGACAGGGGTCACTGCGTGTCCTACGACGCGAGCAACATCACCGTCCTCGAGGGACTCGACGCGGTGCGCAAGCGGCCCGGCATGTACATCGGCTCCACCGGCGAGCGCGGCCTGCACCACCTCGTCTACGAGGTCGTCGACAACTCCGTCGACGAGGCGCTGGCCGGCTACTGCGACCACATCGAGGTCACCCTGCTCGCCGACGGCGGCGTCCGCGTCGTCGACAACGGGCGCGGGATCCCCGTCGACATCCACCCGGTCGAGGGCAAGCCCGCGGTCGAGGTCGTGCTCACCGTGCTGCACGCCGGCGGCAAGTTCGGCGGCGGCGGGTACGCGGTGTCCGGCGGCCTGCACGGCGTCGGCGTCTCGGTGGTCAACGCGCTGTCCACCCGGGTCGACGTCGAGGTGCGCCGCGACGGGTTCGTCCACCGGATCTCGTTCGACCACGGCGCGCCCGTCGCGCCGCTGACCACGGGCGAGCCCACCGACGAGACCGGCACCATCGTCACGTTCTGGGCCGACGACACCATCTTCGAGACCACGCACTACGACTTCACCACGCTCGCGCGCCGCTTCCAGGAGATGGCCTTCCTCAACAAGGGCCTCACCCTCACCCTCGTCGACGAGCGCGCCCCCGAGCCGGCCACGACCGACCTGGCCGAGGCGGAGGCCGAGGAGGTCGAGGCCGCGCCGCGCCGGATCAGCTACCACTACGAGGGCGGCATCGCCGACTTCGTCCGCCACCTCAACGCCACCAAGGGCCCGGCCCACCAGCACGTGATCCACGTGGAGTCCGAGGACACCGAGCGGCTCATCAGCGCGGAGGTCGCGCTGCAGTGGAACAGCGGCTACTCCGAGTCGGTCTACACCTTCGCCAACACGATCAACACGATCGAGGGCGGCACGCACGAGGAGGGCTTCCGCGCGGCGCTCACCACGCTGGTGAACAAGTTCGCGCGCGAGTGGGGCGTGCTCAAGGAGAAGGACGCCAACCTCTCCGGCGAGGACATCCGCGAGGGTCTCGTGGCCATCGTGTCGGTGAAGCTCGGCGAGCCGCAGTTCGAGGGCCAGACCAAGGCGAAGCTCGGCAACACCGAGGCCAAGACCTTCGTGCAGCGGCTGGTCAACGACCAGCTCGGCGCGTGGTTCGAGGCGAACCCCAGCGAGGGCAAGGACATCGCGCGCAAGGCCGTCCAGGCGGCGTCCGCGCGCATCGCCGCGCGCAAGGCGCGCGACCTGGCGCGCAACCGCAAGGGGCTCATGGGTGGTGCCGGCCTGCCCGGCAAGCTCATCGACTGCTCGTCGACCGACCCCGACGAGTGCGAGGTGTTCATCGTCGAGGGCGACTCGGCCGGCGGCTCGGCGCGCAGCGGCCGCGACCCGCGCACGCAGGCGATCCTCCCGATCCGCGGCAAGATCCTCAACGTCGAGAAGGCGCGCATCGACCGCGTCCTCCAGAACAACGAGGTGCAGGCGCTGATCTCCGCGTTCGGCACCGGGGTGCACGACGACTTCGACATCGCCAAGCTGCGCTACGGCAAGATCGTGCTCATGGCCGACGCCGACGTCGACGGCCAGCACATCACCACGCTGCTGCTCACGCTGCTGTTCCGCTTCATGCGGCCCCTGGTCGAGCAGGGCCACGTCTTCCTCTCCCAGCCGCCGCTCTACAAGATCAAGTGGCAGCGCGAGGAGCCGGGCTACGCCTACTCCGACCGCGAGCGCGACGCGCTGATCAAGCTCGGCCTCGAGCAGGGCAAGAAGCTCGGCAAGGACGACAACGTCCAGCGCTACAAGGGCCTCGGCGAGATGAACGCCGACGAGCTGTGGGAGACCACGATGGACCCCGAGCGCCGCGTGCTGCTCCAGGTCACCATCGACGACGCGGCCCAGGCCGACGAGATGTTCAGCGTGCTCATGGGCGAGGACGTCGAGAGCCGGCGCGCGTTCATCCAGCGCAACGCCCGCGACATCCGCTTCCTCGACATCTGACGGCTCGTACGCCGAGCGGTCCGAGCTTCCGACGTACGACGAAGGACGAGCATGCCTGACGACATCGACACCACCACCGGGTCCGAGGAGTTCAGCCCCCGGATCGAGGCGGTCGACCTCCAGGTCGAGATGCAGCGCTCCTACATGGACTACGCCATGTCGGTCATCGTGTCGCGCGCGCTGCCCGACGTCCGCGACGGCCTCAAGCCGGTGCACCGCCGCGTGCTCTACGCGATGTTCGACGGCGGATACCGCCCCGACCGCCAGTTCTCCAAGTGCTCGCGCATCGTCGGCGACGTCATGGGCCAGTACCACCCGCACGGCGACTCCTCGATCTACGACACCCTCGTGCGCCTCGCCCAGCCGTGGTCGCTGCGCTACCCGCTCGTCTCCGGCCAGGGCAACTTCGGCTCGCCGGGCAACGACCCCGCCGCGGCCATGCGCTACACCGAGGCGCGCATGGCGCCGCTGGCGATGGAGATGGTGCGCGACATCGACGAGGAGACCGTCGACTTCGCCCCCAACTACGACGGGCGCACGCAGGAGCCGGTGATCCTCCCGAGCCGGTTCCCCAACCTGCTCGTCAACGGCAGCGCCGGCATCGCGGTGGGCATGGCCACCAACATCCCGCCGCACAACCTCGGCGAGGTGGCCGAGGGCGCGCAGTGGGCGCTGGCCCACCCGGACGCGAGCCGCGAGGAGCTGCTCGAGGCGCTGCTCGAGCGGATCAAGGGTCCGGACTTCCCCACCGGCGGGCTCATCGTGGGCCGCAAGGGGATCGAGGACGCCTACCGCACCGGTCGCGGCTCGGTCATGATGCGCGCCGCGGTCGAGGTCGAGGAGGACCACCGCGGCCGCACGATGCTCGTCGTCACCGAGCTGCCCTACCAGGTCAACCCCGACAACCTCCTGCTCCGCATCGCCGAGCTCGCCAACGAGGGCAAGATCGCCGGCATCTCCGACGTGCGCGACGACTCCTCCTCGCGCACCGGCATGCGCCTGGTGGTCGAGCTCAAGCGCGACGCCGTGGCGAAGGTGGTGCTCAACAACCTCTTCAAGCACACGGCGCTGCAGGACAACTTCTCCTGCAACATGATCGCGCTCGTCGACGGCGTGCCCCGCATGCTCACCCTCGACGGGTTCGTGCGGCACTGGCTCGCCCACCAGATCGAGGTCATCCAGCGACGCACCCGCTACCGCCTGCGCAAGGCCGAGGAGCGCGCGCACATCCTGCTCGGCTACCTCAAGGCGCTCGACGCGCTCGACGAGGTCATCGCGCTCATCCGCGCGAGCGAGACGGTCGACGACGCGCGCACCGGCCTCATGGCGCTGCTCGAGGTCGACGAGGTCCAGGCCACGGCCATCCTCGACATGCAGCTGCGTCGCCTCGCCGCCCTCGAGCGGCAGAAGATCATCGACGAGTACGACGAGCTGCAGGCCCGCATCGCCGACTACAACGACATCCTCGCCAGCGAGGCGCGCCAGCGCAGCATCGTCAGCGAGGAGCTCGCGGAGATCACCTCGAAGTACGCCGACGAGCGGCGCAGCACGATCATCCCGTGGGACGGCGAGGTCACCGACGAGGACCTCATCGCCGAGGACGACGTCGTCGTCACGATCACCCGCGGCGGCTACGCCAAGCGCACCCGCACCGACCTCTACCGGGCGCAGCGCCGCGGCGGCAAGGGCGTGCGCGGCGCGTCGCTGCGCAGCGACGACGTCGTCGAGCACTTCTTCGTCACCACCACCCACCACTACCTGCTCTTCTTCACCAACAAGGGCCGGGTGTACCGCGCGAAGGCCTACGAGCTGCCGGACTCCGGGCGCGACGCCAAGGGCCAGCACGTCGCGAACCTGCTCGCCTTCCAGCCGGAGGAGCAGATCGCGCAGGTGCTCGACGTGCGCGACTACGAGCAGGCCGCCTACCTCGTGCTCGCCACGCGCGAGGGCATGGTCAAGAAGACCCGGCTCGCGGAGTTCGACTCCAACCGCAGCGGCGGCGTGATCGCGATCAACCTGCACGACGGCGACGAGCTCATCAGCGCGCAGCTCGTGGACGACGACTCGGACCTGCTGCTGGTGAGCCGCAAGGGGATGTCGGCGCGGTTCACCGCCGACGACGCCACGCTGCGCCCGATGGGCCGCGCCACGTCCGGCGTCATCGGCATGCGGTTCCGCGAGGGCGACGAGCTGCTCGCCATGGACACCGTGGTGCCGGGGTCCTACGTCGTCACCGTCACCGACGGCGGCTACGCCAAGCGCACGCCCGTCGACGAGTGGACGCCCAAGGGTCGCGGCATCTACGGCGTCATCGCGATGAAGCTCGTGGAGCAGCGCGGCTCGCTGGTGGGCGCGCTCGTGGCCGCCGAGGACGACGAGGTGTACGCGATCGCGGCGGACGGCGTGGTGATCCGCACCCGGGTGGCCGAGATCCGGGCCACCGGCCGCGACACCATGGGCGTCTCGCTCATGGACGTCGGCGCCGACAACGCCATCGTCGCGGTGGCCCGCGGCGAGGCGGGTGACGACGACGACGCCGACGGCGACGAGCCCGTGGACGGCGCCCCCGGCGGGGCCGACGCGGGCGACGCGGGCGACGCGCCCGGGTCTTCGGCGGTCCCCGAGGCTGCGGCGAGCGGGGATTCGGTTACCGTGAACGACGAGGTCTCCGACCCGGAGGCCGGCACGCACCCTGGGACCGAGGGCTAAGGAGCGGCATCGGTGGCCACCGAACCGAACGTGTCGCGCCCGACGGGGACCGGACCCGCCGGCGGCGGGTCGGGTGCGACGTCGACGACGGACGCGCCCGACGAGACCCGCGAGCACCCCGTGGTGACCGCGCCCGACGACGAGCGCCCGGCCGCACCGTCCCCGGCCAAGCCCGCTGCCGCCAAGCCCGCCGGGCCCAAGCCGGCGCAGGCCAAGCCGGCCAAGCCCGGTGCCACGCCGACGACCGACGGCGCCTCGGCGCCGGCCCGGCCCGCGGCCCCGCCCGAGCCCGCCGCCGGCCGGCCCCCGGCCGCGCGCACCGTCGACCCGGTGAGCGTGCCCCCGGCCGCGCGCCCCGCGGCCGTCGCCGACGCCCGCTCCGGCTCGGGCGCCGCCGCCGCCACGGTGGCCGCCCCGGCCGCCCGGCCGAGCGGCCCGCGCCGGGCCCGCCTGCTGGTCACGCGGCTCGACCCGTGGTCGGTCATGAAGACCGCGTTCATGCTCTCGGTGTCCATCGGCATCGTGCTGCTCGTCGCCACGGCGCTGCTGTGGTGGACCCTCGACGTCACCCAGGTGTTCTCCACCATCGGGCGCACCGTCAACGACATCGCCGGCTCGGGCACCACGTCGTTCGACTTCCTCGCGCTCGTGGGCTTCAGCCGCGTGATGGGCGTGGCGCTGGTGCTCACGGCGATCGAGATCGTGCTGTGGTCCGCGCTCGCGACGCTCTTCGCGTTCCTCTACAACCTCTCCGTCGGGCTCACCGGCGGGGTCGAGGTGACCCTCTCCGAGGACGCCTGACCCCGCAGGTCACGGCCCCGGACTCCGTCCGGTGCCCCGGTGCGGACGCCGGGGGACGGTTTGGGCGGGTCGGCGGCCCTGGGGTACCCTGCTCCGGCACCACGGGCCTATAGCTCAGCTCGGTTAGAGCGCTTCCCTGATAAGGAAGAGGTCGATGGTTCAAGTCCATCTAGGCCCACCGTCCGATCCAGGCCCAGCACCCGCGTGACGCCGGGAGGCAGGAACCGTGAAGAAGCTCCTCGTGCTCGCCGCGCTCGCCGCCGCGGGCTACGTGATCTACCGCCAGGTCGCGGCCTCGCAGGCCGAGCAGGACCTCTGGACCGAGGCGACCTCCGCACCCGACCTGCGCTGAGCGCCCCGCGCCCGCGCCGGGGGGCTTAGCTCAGCTGGTAGAGCGCTGCCTTTGCAAGGCAGAAGTCAGGGGTTCGAGTCCCCTAGCCTCCACCCCTCCACCCGTCCCGGGCCGTGCGTCCGTCGCGGCCCGACCGGCCGCTCGACCGAGGCGTCCCGCTCGCGCGCTGCCTAGGGTGGGAGTCATGCCGACCCGCGAGCCCGTGGCCCTGTGGGCGAGCACGTCGCTCGGCGTCGTGGCGCTCCAGGTGTCCGTGCCGGCAGTGCCCACCGGCTCGGTGGCGGTGCTCGTGCCCGCGCTGGGCTACGAGTCCTCGACGTCGCACCGCACGCTGCGCGCGCTGGCCGAGGGCCTGGCCGAGGCCGGGCACCTCGCGGTGCGCGTCGACCTCCCGGGCACCGGCGACGCCGGCGGGGAGACCGGACGCGCCACCCCCGAGCAGCTCGCCGCCGCCCTGGCCGAGGTGCTCGCCGCCCTGCGGGCGGCCGGGGCCGAGCGGCTCTCGCTCGTGGGGCTGCGCGCGGGCGCCGCGATCGCGGAGCTCGCCGCGGGTCGCGAGCCGGTGGACGCCCTCGTGCTCTGGGCGGCCGCGGCCGGTCGCCGCTACCGGCGCGAGCTGTCGCTCATCGGCACCCCGGTGCCCGACGGCGTCGGCCTGCCCGAGGGCTCGGTGGTGGTGGGCGGCTGGACCTTCCCCGCCCCGATGCTCGAGGGGCTGGCCGCCCTGGACCTCGCCGCGCTCGCGCCCGCCGGCGTCGCGCACGCCCTCGTGCTCGACCGCGACGACGTCCACCCGCAGGACGCGCTCGCCGACGCGCTGCGCGCCACCGGCGCCGACGTCGAGCACCGGGCGACCCCCGGGCACGACCGGTTCCTCGACCGGCCGAGCGAGGACGCCGAGGTGGGCGTCGAGGCGGTGGACGCGATCCTGGCCTGGTTCGCCCGGGCGGAGCCCGCGGTGCCCGCCGACCCCGGCGTCGAGCCGCCCGGCGAGCCCGTGGCGCGGATCCCGTGGGCAGGCGGCGAGGTGGTCGAGGAGGCCGTGGCGCTGGGCGAGCACCGGCTGGCCGCTGTGCTCACCCACGGGCCGGCCCGCTCGCGCGACGTGCTCCTGCTGCTCGACAGCGGGTCCGACCCGCGCCACGGCCCGGGTCGCGCCTGGGTGGAGTTCGCCCGCGAGCTCGCGCTGCGCGGGCAGGACGTCGTCCGGGTGGACTTCCGCGGGTGGGGCGAGAGCCCGCACCTCGATGCCGCCAGCGGCCGCCCCTACGACGAGCACCACGGCGAGGACGCCCGGGAGGCGGCCGCGGCGCTGCGCCGGGCGGGCTACGAGCGGGTGGTGCTCTCCGGCCTGTGCGCCGGCGCCTGGGTCTCGCTCGACGTGGCCCGCCGCGAGCCCACGGACGCCGTGCTGGCGCTCAACGCGCAGCTGTACTGGCAGCGCGGCGACCCGATCGAGGCCCTCATGTCCACGACGCGCGAGCGGCGTCGCGACGAGATCGCCGACATCCGGCGCCGCTGCGCGGCTGGGGAGTGGGACCGCGCCGACGAGGCCGGGCAGCGGCCGCCGGCCGGGGTCTGGCTCGACGAGCTCGCCGAGCGGCGCGTGCCGGTCAGCCTGGTCTTCGCCGAGGGCGACGACGGCGTGGAGTACCTGCGCGACCGGCTCGGCCGGCGCACCGCGCTGCTCGAGGCGCGCGGCTCGCTGCGCGTGCGCGAGGTGCCCGGCGTCGACCACAGCATGACCCGCGTGTGGCTGCGCCCGCAGGTGCTCGACGTCCTCGCCGAGGAGCTCGCCGGGCTGCTCGCGCGCGACTGACCCGCCGGGCCCGGGACGCCGCTGCGGCCCACTGTCGGTTCGCGCAGCGGGGCCCGCATGGGAGGATGCCGAGGTGACCACCTACGCGACGCTGCACACCAACCACGGCGACATCCGACTCGAGCTGTTCCCGAACCACGCGCCCAAGACGGTGCGCAACTTCGTCGGTCTCGCCGACGGCTCGCAGGAGTGGCGCGACCCGCGCACCGGCGCGGCGTCCACCGCCCCGCTCTACGACGGCGTGGTCTTCCACCGGGTGATCTCCGGCTTCATGATCCAGGGCGGCGACCCGCTCGGCACCGGCACCGGCGGCCCGGGCTACACCTTCGCCGACGAGATCCACCCCGAGCTCCAGTTCGACCGGCCCTACCTGCTCGCGATGGCCAACGCCGGGCCGGGCACCAACGGCTCGCAGTTCTTCATCACCGTGGTGCCCACGCCGCACCTCAACCGCAAGCACACGATCTTCGGCGAGGTGGCCGACGCCCCGAGCCGGGCCGTCGTCGACGCGATCGCCGCGGTGCCCACCGGTGCGATGGACCGGCCCAAGGAGCCGGTGGTCATCTCGAGCGTCACGGTCGAGAGTGTCGACGCCTGAGCCGACCGGCCCCGCGGACACGCCCGTCCCGGTCTGCTACCGGCACCCGGGGCGCGAGACCTACATCCGGTGCACCCGCTGCGAGCGGCCGATCTGCCCGGACTGCATGATCAGCGCCTCCGTGGGCTTCCAGTGCCCGGAGTGCGTGGCCGAGGGCCGGGCCGAGGTGCGCCCAGTCGTCACCCGGCTCGGCGCGCGCGCGGTGGCCCGGCCCTACGTCACCTTCACGCTCATCGCGCTCAACGTCGCCGTCTACGCGCTCACCCTGGCCGCGCCCACCGACCCCTCGACCGGCCTGGACACCGCCACGGCCGACTACTCGCTGTGGCCCTTCGGCGTCGCCCTCTACGACCAGTACTACCGGCTGCTGACGGCGATGTTCCTGCACGGCAGCCTCACCCACATCGCCTTCAACATGCTGGCGCTGTGGATCATCGGTCCTCAGCTCGAGCTGCTGCTCGGCCACGTGCGCTACGGCGTGCTCTACCTCGTCGCCGGCCTCGGCGGCTCGGTGGCCTCGTTCTGGTTCTCGCCGCCCAACATCGTGGGCGTGGGCGCCAGCGGGGCGATCTTCGGCCTCATGGGCGCGGCCGTCGTCGTGGCGCGCAAGCTCGACCTCGACCTGCGCCCGTTCCTGTGGATCATCGTGCTCAACGTCGTCATCGGGTTCGTGCTGCCGAGCATCGACTGGCGCGCCCACCTCGGCGGCCTGGTGACCGGGGCCGTGCTCGGCGGCCTGTTCGCCTACGCGCCCGCGCGCATCCGCGTGCCGGTGCAGGTGGCAGGCGTCGCGCTCGTGCTGGCGCTGCTCGTCGTCGCCACGCTGCAGCGCGACGCCGCGATCACCGCGCAGTTCGCCGGGATCCTCGGCGGCGTGACCGGCCCCTGACCGGGTCCCGACCGGCGTCCGAGCGCACGCGGCGCGTCCGGCACCCGGGTGGGCGACGGGGGGCGGCCGGGGTTAGCGTGCGAGAACGCCGCGGGTGCGCCCGCCGTCCTCGGGAGGCCCCTATGAGCCAGCGCGACGCCGTCATCGTCGAGGCAGTCCGCACGCCGGTCGGCGTCGGCAAGCCCGGCAAGTCACTCTCGGGGGTGCACCCGGGCGACCTGTCCGCCCACGTGCTCTCCCACCTCGTGGAGCGGGCCGGGGTCGACCCCGCGCTGGTCGACGACGTCATCTGGGGCGCGGTGTCGCAGGTGGGCGAGCAGGGCGCGAACATCGCGCGCAACTCGGTGCTCGCGGCCGGCTTCCCGGAGTCCGTGCCCGGCACCACGCTGGACCGGCAGTGCGGCTCGAGCCAGCAGGCCGTGCACTTCGCCGCGGCCGGGCTCGTCGCCGGGCAGTACGACGTGGTGGTGGCCGGCGGGGTCGAGTCGATGTCGCGCGTGCCCATGTTCTCCAACATGGTCGGCGGCGACGGGCCGTTCCCGTCGCGGATGCTGGCGCGCTACGGCGACACCCTGGTGCCGCAGGGAATCTCGGCCGAGATGATCGCCGAGCGCTGGTCGCTCTCGCGCCAGGAGCTCGACGAGATCGCCCTCGCCTCCCACGAGCGCGCGGCCGCGGCCACCGACGGCGGGCTGTTCGCCGACGAGATCGTGCCCGTCGGCGAGGTCGCCGCCGACGAGGGGATCCGCCGGGAGACCTCGCTGGAGAAGCTGGCCTCGCTGCGCCCGGCCTTCCGCGAGGACGGCGTGGTGACCGCCGGGAACTCCTCGCAGATCTCCGACGGCTCGGCCGCGCTGCTGCTCATGACCTCCGAGCGCGCCCGCGAGCTCGGCCTCACGCCGATCGCCCGCATCCACACCGCGGTGCTCGCCGGCGTCGACCCGGTGATCATGCTCACCGGCCCCATCCCGGCCACGGCCAAGGCGCTCGAGCGCTCCGGCCTCGCGCTGTCCGACATCGGCGCGTTCGAGGTCAACGAGGCCTTCGCCTCGGTGCTGGCCGCGTGGTACGCCGAGACCGGCGCGGACCCCAAGCTCACCAACGCCCGCGGCGGCGCCATCGCGCTCGGGCACCCGCTCGGCGGCTCCGGCGCCCGGCTCATGACGACCCTGGTGCACCGCATGCGCCAGGACGGCATCCGCTACGGCCTGCAGACCATGTGCGAGGGCGGCGGGATGGCCAACGCGACGATCCTCGAGCTGCTCTGAGCCGGCTGCCCACAGCGGGTCCCCGCACGGCGCCTTGAGTTGTCCACAGGCGTGTCCACAGCTGGGGACGAATGACAGCCGTGTAAGTCGGCGCAGGCTCGTGCCGCCGCCGACATGCCGCCCGGACGTGCGACGGCCCCCTCCCGCAGGAGGGGGCCGTGGGTGCGATCGGTGCCGGCGTGAGCCGGCGGGCTCAGCGCCAGCGGGTCGACATCGCGAAGCCCACGATGATGAGCGCGAAGCCGACGACGACGTTCCACCAGCCGAGCAGGCTCCACGGCGGCAGGTCCGGGGCGATGTAGTAGACGACGATCCAGGCCAGGCCCAGGACGAAGAACGTGACCATGACCGGGGCCCACCAGGACGCCGAGCCGAACCTCTGCGGCGCGGGCGCGGTGGAGGGCGGGGTGTAGTTCTTCTTGCGTCGGACCCGGGACTCGGGCACGGGGCACCTCTCGGGGGATGTCGCGGCGGACCCGGGGTCGCGCCGGCTCTCGCGGCGGTTCGTCCCGACCAGGGTACCCGTCGCCGGCCCGTCCCCCGGCCCGGCGGCCGGCGTCGGCCCCGTACCGTGGTCACGTGCACGATCCCGCCGTCGACCCGGACGCCCCGGCCACCGGCGTGCCGGCGTCCGACGCGGACGGGGCGAGCGGGCCCGGGGCGCCGTCCTCGCGCGGCCGCGCCGTGGTGCGCGGGCTCGGCGAGGTGCTCATCACCGTCGGGGTGCTGCTGCTGCTCCTCGTCGTGTACCAGCTGTGGTGGACCAACGTCACCAGCGCGCAGGCGATCGCGGTCGCGCGCGACCAGATCACCGCGGGCTGGCGGCAGGCCGGGCACGCCCCGGCCCCCGCCTCCTCCGCCTCCCCCGATCCGTCAGCGGTGACGCCCCCGGTGATCGGCACCGGGTTCGCCCTGCTCTACATCCCCCGGCTGCACGACAAGGTGTGGGGCCTGCCAATCCTGCAGGGCACCGGCCGCGACGTGCTCGCGCAGGGCGCCGGCCACTACACGGTGACCTCGATGCCCGGGCAGGTGGGCAACTTCGCCATCGCGGCGCACCGCTCGACGCACGACGAGCCGTTCGCGAACTTCCCGGACCTGCGCGCCGGCGACAAGGTCTACGTGCAGACCCGCACCACGTGGTACGTCTACACGCTCACCCACGACGACCCGGGGCTCTCGCCCAGCGACGTGTGGGTGGTCGACCCGGTGCCGGGCAAGCCCGGGGCCACCCCGACGGAGCGGCTCCTCACGATGACCACCTGCACCCCGCGCTACGGGTCCACCGGGCGCTGGGCCTGGTGGGGCACGCTGAGCGCCACCAGCCCGACCGACCAGCCACCCCCGGACGGGATCGACCCGGCGGCCTGAGCCGGCGACCCGCCCGGCACCGCACGACCGACCGCGACCAGCACCACGGCAGCACGCAGAGGAGGAGGCACCGCATGTACGCGTGGCTGTGGCGCCGGCTGCCCGGCCCCACCCCGGTGCGCGTGCTCGAGGCCGTCGTGCTGCTGCTCGCCGTGGTGGCCCTGCTGTTCACCGTGGTGTTCCCCTGGCTCGAGCCCCGGCTGCCGTTCAACGACGTCACCGTCGACCAGGCGCCGGCCGGCGCGCCGGCGACGCCAGGCAGCGCGCCCTGACGCCGCCGGCCCCGGACGCGGGCGGGGAGATCCCGGTCGAGCGGGGGCCCCGTGGTGGGGGATCATGCACGGTGTGAGCGCCCGCATCCTCGTCGTCGACAACTACGACTCGTTCGTCTTCAACCTCGTGCAGTACCTCGGCCAGCTCGGCGCGCAGGTGGACGTGCGGCGCAACGACGCGGTGACACCCGACGAGGGGCGCGCCTACGACGGCGTGCTGCTCTCCCCCGGCCCCGGCACCCCGGCGCAGGCGGGCGTGTGCCTGGCGATGGTCCGCGAGCTGGCCGGGCAGGTGCCGCTGTTCGGCGTCTGCCTCGGGCACCAGGCGATCGCCGAGGCGTACGGCGCGACGGTGGGCCGCGCCCCCGAGCTGCTGCACGGCAAGACCAGCCTGGTGCACCACGACGGCCTCGGCGTCTTCGCCGGACTGCCGGACCCGTTCACGGCGACCCGCTACCACTCGCTGGCGGTCGAGCCCGCGACCGTGCCGGCCGAGCTCGAGGTGACCGCCCGCACCGACTCCGGCGTCATGATGGGCCTGCGCCACCGCACGCACGCCGTCGAGGGCGTGCAGTTCCACCCCGAGAGCGTGCTCACCGAGGGCGGGCACCGCATGCTCGCCAACTGGCTCGGTGCCTGCGGCGACGCCGAGGCCGTCGCCCGCAGCGCGGGCCTGGCCCCGGTCGTCGGCCGCTGACTCCGCGGCCCGCGCCGCATCGGCGGGGCCGTGCCCCGGTCAGGTCGTCGTCGGGCTGGCGGCCGGGGTAACGGTGTCGGTGGGCGTCGGGGTGGGCGTGGGGGTCGGCGTCGGCGTCGGGGGTGCCTTGGCCACGGTGATGGTCACCAGCGTGCCCTTCACCGCCTGGGTGCCGCCCTGGGGCGACTGGGCCAGCACCGTGCCGGGCGCGGCGCTCGAGGTCTCCTGGGTGGTGACGTTGGGCTCGAAGCCGGCGTTGATGAGGTCGCTGCGCGCCTGCGCCTCGGTCTCGCCGACCACGCTGGGCACCGTGGTCTTGCCGTCGGACACCGAGATGTCCACCGACGACCCGGCGTCCACCTGGGAGTTGGGCGGCACGGACTGCGCCACGACCGCGCCGGCCGGCTGGTCGGAGGACACCTGCGTCACCTTGCCGAGCAGCAGCCCGTTGGCCACCAGCGCCGCGCGCGCGTCGTCCTGCGAGGTGAGGCCGACGAGCTGCGGCACCGTGGCCTGCTCCTTGCCCGTGGACACCACGACGTCGACCCGCCTGCCCTGGTCGACGGTCTGACCGTCGAGCGGGTCCTGGGAGATGATCGTGTCCTTGGGTCGGTCCGGCGAGGTCTGCGGCGTCTGCTGGCCGAGCAGCAGGCCCTGCTGCGAGAGCGCCGTCTGCGCCTGGTCGATGGTGAGGCCGCGCAGGTCGGGCACCTGCACCTGCTGCACGGCCGGGGTGCCGAAGATGGCCCGGCCCACGAGCAGCGCGCCGACGAGCACCGCGATGACGCCCACCGTGAGCAGGATCCAGAACCACGGGCTGCGGTTCTTCGCCGGCCGCTCGGCGGAGCCCACCGGGAGGGGCCCGGCCACCGGCGCGAGCACCGCGGTCTCCTGCGGCGCGATCGGCGCGATCGCCGCGGTGACCGGCATCCCGGCCATCGCGCGCTCGACGTCCGCGCGCATCTCGGCCGCGGTCTGGTAGCGGTCGGCCGGGTTCTTGGCGAGGGCGGTGAGCACGATCGTGTCGATCTCCGGCGTGATGCCGGGGTCGAGCTGCGAGGGCGGCACGGCTGCCTCGCTCACGTGCTGGTAGGCGATCGAGACCGGCGACTCGCCGGTGAACGGGGGCCGGCTGGTGAGCAGCTCGTAGAGCAGGCAGCCGGTGGAGTACAGGTCGCTGCGGCTGTCGACCACCTCGCCGCGCGCCTGCTCGGGGGACAGGTAGTGCGCGGTGCCGAGCACGGCCGACTGCTGGGTCATGGTCTGGCCGGAGTCGGCGAGCGCGCGGGCGATCCCGAAGTCCATCACCTTGACGTCGCCGCCGCGGGTGAGCATCACGTTGGCCGGCTTGATGTCGCGGTGCACGATGCCGTGGCGGTGGCTGTAGTCGAGCGCGGCCAGGGTGCCGGAGGCGATCTCCAGCGCCCGCTCGGGCAGCAGCCGGCGGCCGCTGGCCATGAGCTGGCGCAGCGTCATGCCGTCGACGTACTCCATGACGATGTAGGGCACGACCTCGCCGGTGGCGCCCTCGGCGTCGGCGAGCACGTCCTCGCCGGTGTCGTAGACGGCCACGACGTTGGGGTGGTTGAGCGACGCGGCGCTCTGCGCCTCGCGGCGGAACCGGGCCTGGAAGCTGGGGTCGCGGGCGAGGTCGGGGCGCAGGATCTTCACGGCGACGCGCCGCCCGAGGCGCAGGTCGCGCCCCTCGAACACCTCGGCCATGCCGCCGCGCCCGATCACCTCGCCGAGCTCGTAGCGGTCGCCGAGCCGGCGGATGTCCTCGCTCACCGTTCCTCCTCGCGCGCCGACGGTGCTGCCGGCTCGTGGTGCTGGCCCATCATGACGTCAGGATCGCTTCCATCACAGCCCGCGCGATCGGCGCGGCGAGCTTGTTGCCGCTGACCTCCGCCGCGCCGCCGCCGTTCTGCAGGACGACCGCGACCGCGACCTGCGCGGCGCCGGGACGGTCCGCGGGCGCCACTCCCACGAACCACGCGTGCGGCGGCTGCCCGGGCGCCTGCTGCGCGGTGCCGGTCTTACCGCCGACGACCACGCCGGGGATGCGGGCGTTGGATCCCGTGCCGTGGTCGACGACGCCGACCATCATCCCGAGCAGGGCGGAGGCGTTGGCCGGCGACATCGCCTGCGCGAACGGCGTGGGCTCGGCGTTGGCGAGCACCGCGAGGTCCGGCGAGAGGGTCTGCGAGACGAGGTAGGGCGACATCACCTGGCCGTTGTCGGCGATGCCGGCGCCCACCATCGCCATCTGGAGCGCGGTGGCCGCGACGTCGTACTGCCCGATGGCGCTCATCGCCGTCTGCGGCAGGTCCGGGTCGGCGGGGAAGCGCGACGCCGCCGCGCGCAGCGGAACCTCGAAGGAGGTGCCGAAGCCGAACTTCTCCGCCTGCGTGCGGATCGCGTCGGCACCGAGGTCGAGCCCGATCGAGGCGAACGCGGTGTTGCACGAGATCGCCAGGGCGTTGGCCAGCGTGGTCTTGTTGCCCGGGCCGCACGCCGTGCCGGACCAGTTGTTGAGCTCGCGCGTGGTGTCCGGCAGCTTCAGCTTGGCCGGGCCCGGCACCACGGTGCTCGGCGTGTAGCGGCCGGACTCGAGCGCGGCCGCGGCGGTGACGAGCTTGAAGGTGGACCCCGGCGGCAGGGTCATGACCAGCGGCCGGTTGAGCATCGGCTGGCCGGGGTCCTTGAGGTAGGCGTTGTAGGCCGTGCGGATGCCGGCGACGTCGTGGCTGGACAGCTTGTTGGGGTCGAACGACGGCGAGGACACCAGCGCGAGGATCGCGCCGGTGCGGGGGTCGATCGCGGCGACCGCGCCGGTGCGCCCGGCGAGCCCGTCGTAGGCGGCCTTCTGCGCGGCCGGGTCGAGCGTGAGCCGCACGGCGCCGCCGCGCACGCCGCGCCCGGCGAACAGCTGCTGCACGCGGTCGACGAAGAAGCGGTCGTCGGAGCCGGCGAGCACGGCGTCCTCGGTGCGCTCGATGCCGGTCGCGCCGTAGACCACCGAGTAGAAGCCCGTGGCCGGCGCGTAGAGCGCGCCGTTGGAGTACTGCCGCAGGTACTTGAGCTGGTCCTTGGTGGGGATCGACGACGCGATCGCGGTGGAGCCCAGCAGGATCGGGCCGCGCTCGCGCGAGTACTCCTCGAGCAGCACGCGGCTGTTGCCGCTCTGCGCGCGGATGTCGGCGGCCGCGAAGTACTGGAGGTAGGTCAGGTTGGCCAGGAGCGCGACGAGGAGCACGCCGAGCACCAGCGAGAGGCGGCGCAATGAGCGGATCACCGGCCCACCACCTGCGTGGGGGCGTCGGTGAGCGCGACCGCCTCCGCCTCGTCCGGGCGCCGGGCGGTGTCGCTGATGCGCATCAGCAGGCCGATGGCGATCCAGTTGGCCACGAGCGAAGAGCCGCCCTGCGCGAGGAACGGGGTGGTGAGGCCGGTGAGCGGGATCAGCCGGCTCACGCCGCCGACCACCACGAACACCTGGAGCCCTAGAGAGATCGAGAGGCCGGCGGCGAGCAGCGAGCCGAACACGTCGCGGCAGGCGATGGCGGTGCGCAGCCCGCGCTCGACGATGACGCCGTAGAGCACGAGCATCGCGACCAGGCCGATGAGTCCGAGCTCCTCGCCGAAGGCCGACACGATGAAGTCGCTCTTGGCGTAGGGCACGAGCTGCGGGTAGCCCTGGCCGAGGCCGGAGCCGAACATGCCGCCGCTGGCGAAGCCGTAGAGCGACTGCGCGATCTGGTAGCTGGTGTCGGCCTCGTCGGCGAACGGGTGCAGCCAGACGTCGACGCGCAGGCGCACGTGGCCGAAGGCGAAGTAGGCGGCCACGGCGCCGACGATGAACAGCACGGCGCCCAGCACCAGCCAGCTGCGCCGCTGGGTGGCGACGTAGAGCAGCGCGACGAACAGCCCGAAGAACAGCAGCGAGGTGCCGAGGTCGCGCTCGAAGACGAGCACGCCGAGGGAGATGAACCACGCGACGAACAGCGGGCCGAGATCGCGCCCGCGCGGCAGCCCGACGCCGAGCACCTTCGTGCGCACGAGGGCGAGGGAGTCCCGCGTGACGGTGAGGTAGCCGGCGAAGAAGATCGTGAGCAGGATCTTGGCCAGCTCGCCGGGCTGGAAGCTGAGCCCGGCCACGCGGATCCACAGCGTGGCCCCGTTGACCGTGGCGCCGATGAGCGGCGCGAGGGGGAGCAGCAGCAGCACGAGGCCGGCGAACATCGCGGTGTAGGTGTAGCGCTGGAGGATCCGGTGGTCGCGCAGCACCACGAGCACGGCGATCGCGAGCAGGATGCCCAGCGCCGTCCAGGTGAGCTGGGTGTAGACGTCGGGCGAGGGCGCGGGGTCGCCGTTGCGCTGCGCGCGCTGGAGGTCCGCGAGGTCGAGCCGGTGGATCATCGTGAGGCCGAGGATGTTCAGCGTCGCCACCGCGGGGACGATGATCGGGTCCGCGTAGGGCGCGAGATAGCGGATCGCCACGTGCACCACGAGCAGCAGGGCGGCGATCGCGCACAGCACGGGGACGGTGTCGGAGGCGAGCTCGCCGAGGATCGCGAGGTCGACCTGCACGTAGGCCGCGGCCCCCACGACGAAGGCGCCCACCAGCAGCCCCGCCTCCGCCCAGCGGCGCGTGGGCTGGCGGTAGCGGGGGACGTCGGCGCGGGCCGGTGCGGTGGCGGTGCTCACGGCGACGCCGAGCCGGTCGGCGACGGGGACGCCGGGGCCGAGGAGGTCAGCGGCGGCGCGGTGGAGTCGGTGGAGCCGGCGGTGTCCGGGCAGCCCGGCGTCGAGGGGGTCGCCGCGCACTGCGCGGCCCGCTCGGACAGGCGCTGGACGATCTGCTGGGCGGAGGCCAGCGAGTCCGCGGCGATGGTGCCCTGCACCTGCGAGGCCTCGAAGTCCGGCAGCGAGTCCACGGTGAGGGTGGTGCGCTCCTCGACCGAGTGCAGGCTGACGGGCCCGAGGTCGCCGGGCACGCCGCGGAAGATCGCGACGTAGCCGCTGTCGGTGCCGACGTAGAACTGGTTGCCGGCCCAGGTGCGGGTGACGGCCACGACGGCGGCGAGGACGACGAGCACCGCGACGACCGCCGCGACCACGCCCCAGCGCACGCGCCGGGGGGCGCGCTGCTCCTCGCGGTAGACCTCCGCGAGCCCCGCCACCGAGTCGTCGCCGCCGGCCGAGGAGGTGCCCAGGCGCAGCACGGTGCGCGGGTCGGGCTGGGCGTCGGCCGGGAACTCCAGCCCCGGCAGGCGCTCGCGGTTGCGCGGCTCCCCCGCCGCCCCCACGACCACCGGCGCCTCGGCCTCGCCGTCGTCCTCGCCGGAGACGACGTCGGCCACCACGCAGGTGACGTTGTCCGGGGCCCCGGCCTCGAGGGCGGCGTCGACGAGCGCCGTGACGGCGGCGACCGGGTCGGCGAGGCCCAGCAGGTCGTGCATGTGCGCGTCGTCGACGAAGCCGGAGAGCCCGTCGCTGCACACCAGGTAGCGGTCGCCCTCGCGCGCCTCGCGCACGGACACGTCCGGCTCGGCCGGGTGGACGCCGTCGATGGCGCGCATGAGCAGATTGCGCCGCGGGTGCGTGTGCGCCTCCTCCGGCGCGATGCGGCCGGAGTCGATGAGGGTCTGCACGTAGGTGTGGTCGCGGGTCACCTGGGTGAGGACGCCGTCGCGCAGCAGGTAGGCGCGCGAGTCGCCGACGTGGAGCACCGCGACGCGGGCCGGGTCGCCGCCGAGCCAGGCCAGGGCGGTGAGGGTGGTGCCCATGCCGGCGAACTCGGGGTGGGCGGCGACGACGTCGGCGATGCGCTCGCTGGTGGTGACCACGGCCTCGGAGAGCCGCTCGAGCGCGGCCGAGTCGTCGAGGCCCGCGGTCTCCATCTCGGACATCGTGGCGATGGCCGTGGCCGAGGCGAGCTCGCCGGCGGCGTGCCCGCCCATGCCGTCGGCGACGACGAGCAGCGAGTCGCCGGCGTAGCCGGAGTCCTCGTTGCCCGCGCGGACGAGCCCGACGTCGGAGCGCGCGGCGGAGCGCAGCATGAGGGACATGTCAGCGCCGCAGCTCGAGGACGGTGCGGCCCACCTTGAGCTGCTGGCCCACGGCCAGCGGCGTGGGGGTGGATATCCGCGCGCGGTCGACCCAGGTGCCGTTGGTGCTGCCGAGGTCGGTCACCACCCAGCTGCCGTTGACCTGGCTGATCCGCGAGTGGTTGTTGCTGGCGTAGTCGTCGTCGAGCACGAGGGTGGAGTCGGGCGCCCGGCCGAGGGTGACGTCGGCGGTGCCGAGCGGGATCACCGTGCCCGCCAGCGGGCCCTCGACGACGACGAGGGAGCGCGGCCCGGTGCGCGAGGGCTTCGCCGGCTTCTCCGTGCGGGGCTTGGCGGCCTTGGCCGGACGGCCGGAGGTGCGCGGCACGGGCGCGGCGACGAGCGGCCGGGCGTCGCGGGGGGCGCGCAGGTCGCGGCGCAGGACGACGACGGTCACGAGCACGAGCGACCACAGCAGCACCAGGAAGCCCAGGCGCAGCAGGGTCAGGACGAGCTCGGACACCCCGGGCTCACCCCGCCCGGAACGTCAGCCGGGTGCCCCCGAGCTGGACGACCGAGCCGTCGTGCAGCACGGTCTCCCCGACCTGCACGCCGTCGACGTAGGTGCCGTTGGTGGAGTCGAGGTCGCGCAGGACGACCTCGCGGCCGAGCAGGATCTCGGCGTGGTGGCGCGAGACACCAGGGTCGTCGACCCGGATGTCGACGTCGGTGCCGCGCCCGAGCCGGGTGACCGCCCGGGTGAGCGGGTGGGCCAGGTCGTCGGAGGCCACGAGGCGCGGCTGGCCGACCTGCGGCGCCGCCGCGGCCGCGGGGCGCGCGGGGGGCGGCACGGACGCGACCTCCGCCTTGGCCTCGCTGTGCACCCGGAACAGGCCGGTCTCGAGCTCGGGGTCGAGGCCGAGCTCGACCACGGGACCGCCCACGAAGGTGTAGCGCTGCTCCTCGGCGTACTCCCGCACCATGCCGGCGAGCTCGTCGGTGAGGGTGGAGGCGTAGACGGAGAGGCGCTCGTGGTCGTGCGGGCTGAGCTCGATGACGAAGGCGTTCGGGACGACGGTGCGACCGCGGCTGACCACGGCCGCGCGCTCGTCCATCTCGCGCTGCATCGCCGAGGCGATCTCGACGGGCTGGACCTCCGCCTTGAAGGCGCGCGCGAAGGCACCGTTGACCATGCGGTCGAGCCGCTGCTCGAAGCGGTCGAGCAGACCCACGCTGCCTCCCTCGTCCGGTGCCGCGGCGTATGGCGCACGGCACGATGATCGTAACCGGGAGCGGCGCCCCGGCCCGCCGTCGCGACGCCGGGGCGGGCGGTGACCTGCGGGAACGCCCGGCGAAACAGGCCCTTCCCGCGTGTTAGCCTTCTCCGGCGCGCGCGAGTGGCGGAATAGGCAGACGCGCACGGTTCAGGTCCGTGTACCCGAAAGGGTGTGGGGGTTCAACTCCCCCCTCGCGCACACTCACCGACAGGGCGGCCCACGGGCCGCCCTTCGTCGTACCGGCCCTCCGAGCCGGCGCGCTAGGCCGAGGCGAGCGTGGTCGCGACGTCGAGCATCTCGGCGACGGACCCTGCGGGGTCGGTGATCGGGTACTGCACGTGCCGCACGACGCGGCCCGGGTCCACCAGCAGGGTGAGCCGCTTGAGCCGTTCCACCCCTGAGGCCCGGAACGAGGGCAGGCGCAGCGCCGCGGTCAGGCGGAGGTCGGCGTCGGACAGCAGCGGGAAGGGCAGCTCCTCGCTCGCGACGAACGCGGCGAGCTGGTCGGGGCGCTGGGTGCTGACGCCGACGACCGCGACGCCGCGCCGCGCGAACGCCGCGTGGCGGCGCGCGTAGGTCCTCGACTCGAGCGTGCACCCCGTGGTGCCGGGGATCGTGCTCCAGCCCGGCGGGTAGCCGTCGGAGCCGGGCGCGAACGCGCCGGGGAAGCAGTACAGGACGGTCCATGCGCCTTCCGGGCACGGGTCGGTGGCGCGGGCGTCGTGACCCGTCAGGCTCACGGCCGGCACCTCCTGCCCGACCAGCGCCTGCGCCCGGCGCGCGTCGGCCGAGGTCGGCGCGCCGCTCGCGGTGAGGCTGCCGTCGCCGAGCACGTACCGGTCGCCCCAGTCCTGCAGGGCGATGAGCACGGGGAGCAGCCCCTCGCCCGCAGCCGTGAGCCGGTAGTCGTAGCGCGGCGGATGCTCGGAGTAGGCCTCGCGCCGCAGTACGCCGGCGGCCACCAGGGCGGCGAGGCGGTCCGTCAGCGTCTTGCGGCTCACCCCGAGCTCGCGCTGGAGGGCGTCGAAGCGGGTGACGCCGCCGGCGACGTCGCGGACCACGAGCAGGGTCCACCAGTCGCCCACCACGCCGAGCGCCTGGGCGATGCCGCAGTCGGCGTCGGCCAGGTCCGTGTACTTCACCGGGTCACCTCAGCAGGTGGGAGGTCCTTCCGCCAGGGATCGGACCCCGCTAGGGTCAGTTCAGATTGTAAACGGACGGGGGGCGCGACGTGCACCGGGTGTTCTGGACGTACTGGGCGGCGGGGACCATCAGCGCGACCGGGTCGGCGGTCACCGTCGTCGCCCTCCCCATCGCGGCCCTCACCCTGCTCCAGGCGAGCCCCCAGCAGGTGGGGCTGCTCACGGCCGCCGGATTCGTCGCCTGGCTCGTCATCGGCCTCCCGGCCGGCGTGCTCGCCCAGCGGCTGCCGCTGAGGGGGACGCAGGTCGCGATGGACCTGCTGCGCGCGGCAGCGCTCGCCTCCGTGCCGCTCGCGTGGTGGGCCGGCCACCTCACCTTCGCCCACCTCGTCGTCACGGCCCTCGTGGTCAGCTTCGCGACCGTGCTGTTCGACGTCAGCAACTCGACCTTCCTTCCGAGCATCGTGCCGAAGGAGGAGATGCAGCGCCGCAACAGCCTGATGTCCGGCACGCACGCGGCGTCGTCGCTCGGCGGCCCCGCGCTCGGAGGACTGCTGGTGCAGCTGACCGGTGCGGCGGCGGCCCTCGGCGCGGACGCCGTGAGCTACCTGATCTCGGCGGCGCTGCTGCGCAGCCTGCCGGCCCGGGAGGTCGCCGCACCGCCGGTCTGGCCGCCGGTGCGGCAGATGATCCGCGAGGGCTGGCACTTCGTGAGCCGCCACCCCGTGATGGCGCCGTTCATGTGGGACGCCACGGTCATCAACTTCGTGTGCGGTGCGCAGATGGCGCTGTTCGCCGTGTACCTGCTGCGCGTGCAGGACGCGCCGCCCGTGCTGGTCGGCGTCCTGCTCGCCGCGGAGGGCGTCGGCGCGCTGCTGGGCGCCGCGGCGACGCCCCGCATCACCGGCGCCCTCGGCACGGCCCGCGCCAGCGTGCTGGCCTCCGTGGGCACCGCCGTCTTCGCCCTCGTGATCCCTGCAGGGGCCGGGCTCGCGGCGCTCGTGCTGTTCGCGCTCGGCAACATCGGGTTCGCCGCGAGCGTGGCGCTCGTGAGCATCAGCACGCGCACCTACCGGATGACCGCGACGCCGCCCGAGCTGCTCCCGCGGGTGATGGCCACCGTCCGCTTCGTCTCCTGGGGTGCGATCCCCGTGGGCTCGGTGACGGCCGGTCTGGCCGCAGGCGTCGTCGGCGCGCGCGGGGCCCTCTGGGCGGCGGCGGTGGTGGCCTGGCTCGGGCCGGCGATCCTGCTGCGCTCGCAGGTCCGGTCCCTGCGCGACCTCGACGACCACGCGTCGCCGCGCGCGGACGCGGAGCCGGCAGGCGTCGTGGAGACGGCCTAGTCGAGCTGGGCGCGCCAGGTGCCGCCGCGGCGCGCGAGCCAGGCCAGGGTTCCGAGCAGGATCGCGATGGACCCCATCACGGCCTGGAGCACGCTCGGGCCGACGAACGGGATCTGCACGGTGACCTCGACGAGCAGCAGCGCGCTCGCCACGAGGACGATCTCCGGGGTCCGGGGCAGCCGCACGAGTGCCGCGGACACGGCCATCGACGACGGGATCGCGACCGAGAAGAACAGCCACGCCGCCGGCAGCTTCCAGTCGTGCAGGCCGAGCGGCTGCAGGTCCGACACCGGGGGCGCGAAGCTCCCGGTCCACAGCTGCAGCACGCCCACGACGGCGCCGACGAGCACGAAGCTCTCGACGAGGGCGAAGGTGAGGCGGAAGGCGGGCCGGGTCGTGGCCCGGGTGCGCTCCGCTGTGGTCGTCATGGCTGCCCCCTCCGACGGGACGCCGGGCGGGGTCGGAGCCGACTCCGCCACCCACGACGCTACGCCGCGGCCGCGTCCGGACGCGCGGCCGGCGGTGGGCCCGGAACCGCCTGCGGCCGTGAGGATCGCCACGTCACCCATCGCGTCGGCACGGTCACGGCCGGCGCTCGCCGCGGGTGCTCAGCGGGCCCCGGCCAGCGCCCGCGCCTTGGCCAGGCGGACCGCCTCGGAGAGCGTCTCGATGTCGAAGGCGCCGTGGTGGCGCCGGCCGTTGATGAAGAACGTCGGCGTCCCGGCGACGCCGCTGGCGTCCGCGCTGTCGAGGTCCTCGGCCACGCGGGCCTCGTCGACGTGGGCGAGCAGGTCCTCGGCGAAGCGGCCGGTGTCGAGCCCGAGCACGCGGGCGTGCTCGATGAGGTCGTCGAGGCGCAGCCGGTCCTGGTGGGCGAGGAGGCGGTCGTGCATCTCCCAGAACGCGCCCTGGCGCGCGGCCGCCTCGGAGGCCTCGGCGGCGAGCTGCGCGTGGGGGTGCACGTCGTGGAGGGGCAGGTGGCGCCACACGTACCGGATGTCGCCGTGCCCGGCGAGCAGCTCGCGCACCACCGGCTCGGCCTGCCCGCAATAGGGGCACTCGAAGTCGCCGTACTCCACCACGGTCACCGGCGACTCCTCCGGCCCGCGGACGTGGTCGCGCTGCGGGTCCACCGGGTCGAGCAGGTCGACGATGGAGTCCGCGGAGCCCAGCAGCAGCCGTGCGCTGCGCGCGGCCGGCAGCGCGGCGGCGACCCGGAAGATCAGCCACGTGACCGCCGCCGCTGCGGTCGCGGCGGTGAGGATCCCGAGCTTGGCCTCGTCGAGGGCGGCACCGTCGAAGGCGAGGGTGGCGATGAGCAGGCTCACGGTGAAGCCGATGCCCGCGATGGCGCCGCCGCCGAGCACCGCGACCCAGCCCACCGGCGGGGCGACCCGCCCGCGGGAGAGCCGGGTCACCAGCCACGACACCGAGAACACGCCCAGCGGCTTGCCGACGACGTAGGCCACGACGACGGCCCACGTGAGCGGAGACCGGTAGGCCTCGGCCAGGAAGTCCGGACGCACGGGGATGCCGGTGTTGGCGACCGCGAACAGCGGCACCACGACGTAGCTCGTCCAGGGGTGGAAGGCCACCTGGAGGCGCTCGTTGGGCGAGAGGGCGGCGTCCATCCCGGCGCGCGCGGTGCGCGCGAGCTCCGGTGTGGGCTGCTCGCGGAAGTCGCGGAACAGGTCGGTGGCGGTCTCGAGGCTGGTCCGCGCCGCCGGCCCGGCGTAGGTGAGCAGCCCCATGGCCAGGCCCACCACCACGGGGTCGACGCCGCTGTTGTGCAGCGCCACCCACGTGGCCACGCCGAGCACGAGGTAGACCAGCCCGGACCGCACCCGCAGCCGCAGCAGCGCGATCACGAGGGAGAACAGCAGCGCGGCCACGAGCAGCGGCAGGCCCTCGATGTCGGTCGTGTACACCGTGGCGATGACCACGAGCGAGAGCACGTCGTCCACCACGACGACGGTGAGCAGGAAGGTGCGCAGCGCCTCGGGGAAGCGCGGCCCCACCAGCGCGAGCATGCCGAGCGCGAACGCCGTGTCGGTCGACATCGCGACGCCCCAGCCGTGCGCCACGCCGCTGCCCGCGCCCACCGCGAGGTAGACCAGCACCGCGGCGAGCATGCCGCCGAGGCCGGCGGCGACCGGGAGCAGCACGCGCCGCCGCTCGCGCAGCTCGCCGACGTCGAGCTCGCGCCGGGCCTCGAGGCCGACGACGAAGAAGAAGAACGTCATGAGCCCGCTGTTGACCCACTCGCGCGCGGACATCGCGATGCCGTGGCCACCGACCTCGACCGACACCTCGGTGCCCCAGAACGACGCGTAGCCGTCGGGGGCCGCGTTGGCCCACACGAGCGCGAGGACGGTGGCGCCGAGCAGCACCGCCGCGCCGCCGCTCTCGGTGCGCAGGAACCGGCGCAGCGGGGTGTCGTGCCCGCGCACCCAGCGGGTGCGCCAGGCGGCCCCGCCGTCGGTCTGCGCCATCCGACCTCCCCGGTGCCGCCGGTGCTCCGCCGTGGTGCGCAGTCTGCCGGTGCCGCACCGGTCCCAGCAGCCGGTCCGGCCGGAACATTCCCCGCGCCCGCTCCGCGCCGTCCGCCCCGGCCCCGCCGGACCGGCGCGCGGGCGGGACGGCGCGCGCCGCCCGGGCCGGTCACGGCCGCCGGGCGCTGTGCTGGACTGGCGCCGTGCCCGCCCTCCTCGCCCTGCTGTCCGCCGCCGTGTGGGGCGTCGCGGACTTCACCGGCGGGCTGGCGTCGCGGCGGTCCACGCCCCTGCGCACGCTGGCGCTCACCACCCCCGCGGGCCTCGTCGTCGTGCTGCCGGTGGCGCTCCTCGTGGGCGGGAGCGTGTCCGGGTCCGTCCTGCCGGGCGTGGTGTCCGGGGTGACCGGCTCGCTCGGGATCCTGCTGCTCTACGCCGCGCTCACGCTCGGGCCGATGGGCGTGGTGTCGCCGGTCTCCGCCGTGCTCGGCGCGGCGATCCCCGTGCTCGTGGGGCTCGTGCACGGCGAGCGACCGGGCGCGGCCGCCTACGTCGGGATGGCGCTGGCCGTGGTCGCGATCGTGACGGTGGGGCTCGAGCCGCCCGCGCCCACCGACGACGCCCGCCACCAGCGGCTGACCCCGCGCGCCCTGCTGCTCGCCGTCGGCGCGGGCGTGGGCATCGGGGTGTTCTTCGCCGTCATCGCGCAGGCGCCCTCGGACGCGGGGCTGTGGCCGGTGGTGTTCTCGCGCGCGGTCTCCACCGTGCTGCTCGCGCTCATGGGGCTGGTGGTGGTGGCGCGCCGTGGCGGCCCGTTCCTGCCCGCGGGGCGCACCGTGCGCATCCAGGCGATCGCCGCCGGGACGCTCGACGTCGGGGCCAACGCCCTCTACCTGGTGGCGACCCAGACCGGCCTGCTCTCGGTGGTGGCGGTGCTCGGCTCGCTCTACCCGGCGGCGACCGTGCTGCTGGCGCGCTACGTGCTGGCCGAGCGGCTGCACCCGCTCCAGAAGGTCGGGATGGCCACCGCGATCGTGGCCGGGGCCCTGCTGGCCCTCGGCTGAGCCGGACGACGACCGGCCGGCCGGCAGGGGGCGGTCGCGCCGGCGCCGGCGCCGCGGTGGACAATCGCGCCGTGACGTCGTCCGCGCTGGCCGCCTCCGACTGGCCGGCGTCGCTGCCCGGCAACGTCGTGATCGTGCTGGCGCTCGTGCTCGCCCTCGTGGCCGCGGTCTACGCCGCGCTCTCGCGCCGGCTGCCCGTGTGGGTCTACGCGCTGGTCGGCGTCGTCGAGGTGGCGGTCGTGTGGCTCACGGTGGCCTGCGCCGTCGCCTGGGCCGGCGGCACCGCGCCCGCCGACCCGGTCGTGTTCCTCGCCTACCTCGCGGTGACCCTCGCCGCGGCGCCCGGCGCCGCCTGGTGGGGGGCCGCCGAGCCCGGCCGCTGGGGCGGGGGCGTCGTGGCGGTGGCCGCGCTCGTGGTGCCCGTGCTCGTGCTGCGCCTCGAGCAGGTCTGGACCGGGACCCCGGGGGTGGGCGGTGGCTGAGCCCGTCGACGGCGCGGCCCCGGTCGAGGAGGGCACGCCGGGCTCCACCCGGCACGGCCCCGGCCGGGCGCTCATCGTCGTCTACGCCGTGCTCGCCGTGGCCGCCACGGCGCGCTCGCTCTACGAGCTGCTCACCAAGTTCGGCCAGGCGCCGGTGCCCTACCTGCTCTCGGCCTTCGCCGCCGTCGTCTACTGCGTGATCACGGTGGCGCTCGTGCGCGACACCCCCGCGTGGCGGCGCGTCGCTCTCGTCGGGATGCTCGTCGAGCTGGCCGGCGTCCTGGTCGTGGGCACGTGGAGCCTGGTGCACCCGGAGACCTTCGTCGACACCGTCACGGGCAAGGGCGTGCACAGCGTCTGGTACTGGTACGGGCTCGACTACCTCTTCGTGCCGCTGGTGCTGCCGGTGCTCGGCCTGCGCTTCCTGTGGACCACCCGGGCCCGCGCCCCCCGCTGAGCCGGGTCACCGGACTGCGAACGCGCGTCGCCGGCGTCTGGCGCGCCGGCCCCGCGCACCCCAGGGTGGGGGCATGCGGACTCTGAGCACCTCCGTCGTGGTCGTCGGGCTCGGACCGGGTGGCGGGCAGGTGGCCGAGGACCTCGCCGCCGCCGGCGTCCCGGTGGTCGCCGTCGACGACGGCCTGGTGGGCGGGGAGTGCCCCTACTGGGGCTGCGTCCCGAGCAAGCGGATGGTGCGTGCCGCTGGCGCGCTGGCCGAGGCGCGCCGGGTTGACGGGCTGGCCGGCACGGCCACCGTGGTGCCGGACTGGGCGCCCGTGCACGCCTGGATCGCCGACGTCGCGACCGACCACTGGGACGACCGGGTCGCCGTGGAGCGGCTCGAGGGCAAGGGCGCGACGTTCGTGCGCGGTCGCGGCCGGCTCGACGGCCCGCGCACCGTGGTGGTCAGCACCCCGGAGGGCGAGGACGTCGTCGTCACCGCGACGACGGCCGTGGTGCTGGGCACCGGCTCGGCCCCGGCCCGCCCGCCGATCGAGGGGCTGGCCGGCACGCCGTACTGGACCAACCACGAGTTCGTGGAGAGCCCGGTGCTGCCGCGCTCCTGCGTCGTGCTGGGCGGCGGCGCCATCGGCTGCGAGCTGGCGCAGGTGATGGCGCGCTTCGGCGTGCGGGTCACGGTGGTGGAGCCCTCGCCCCGGCTGCTCGGGCTCGAGGAGCCGGCCGCCGGCGAGCTGCTGGCCGACGTGTTCTCCCGCGAGGGCATCACCGTGCGCACCGGCGTCGGCGCGGCCCGGGTGGGGCACGACGACGACGGCTTCACCGTGACCCTGTCGGACGGCTCGGCCGTCACGGCGGAGCGGCTGCTGGTGGCGGCCGGGCGCCGGGTGGACCTGGCGGGGCTGGGCGTGGCCAGCCTGGGCGTGGACGACTCGGCCCGCACGCTCTCCGTGGACGACCGGCTGCGCGTGCTCGGGCCGGACGGCGCGATCGACGGCGTCTACGCGCTCGGCGACCTGGTCGGCCAGGGCGCGTTCACCCACGTCGCCGTCCACCACGCCCGGGTCATCGTGGCGGCGCTGCGCACCGGGACGCCGACGGACGCGAGCAACCCGATCCACGCCCTGCCCCGGGTCACCTTCACCGATCCGGAGATCGGGGCGGTGGGGCTCACGGAGCAGCAGGCCCGCGACCGCGGGCTCGACGTGCAGGTGGCGCACGCGAGCCTGGAGTCGGCGGCGACCCGCGGCTGGATCCACGGCCCCGGCAACGACGGCTTCCTCACCGTGGTGGCCCACGACGGCGTGCTGGTCGGCGCCACGAGCGCCGGGCCCGGCGGCGGGGAGGTGCTCGGGGCACTGTCCGTGGCGGTGCAGGCCCGGATCCCGGTGGCCGACCTGCGCCGCCAGGTGTGGGCCTACCCGACCCTGCACCGCGGCATCGAGGCGGTGCTGGCGCAGCTGCCCGGCTCGGGCTGAGCGACGCCGACGGCCGGCCTGCGGCGTCGCCGGGCTACTCGGGGCGGCGCCTCTGCGGGTAGGGCGTCTCGCCCCTCGCGAGCATCTCGACGTACTGGCCGATCCGGCGCGCGCGCGTGTCCGGCCGCTTCGCCTCGTGCACCCGGTAGAGCACGGCGAACCGGTTGGTGCGGGTGAGCACGTCCCACATCGCCTGGGCCCGCGGCGAGGCCGCGAGGGCCGCGAGCAGGTCGTCGGGCGCCTCGATGGACGCCGAGCCGCCGTAGGCGCGGTCCCACCGCCCGTCGGCCCGCGCCCGCTCCATCTCGGCCAGGCCGGCGGGCTGCATCCGCCCCTGCGCGACCAGCTGCTCGGCGAGCTCGACGTTGCGGCGCGACCACGGGCTGCGGGCCCGCCGCGGGGTGAACCGCACGCAGTAGGTGCTCGCGTCGCGGCGGGTGAGCTGGCCGTCGATCCAGCCGAAGCACAGCGCCTCGGGCAGCGCGTCGTCGTAGGTGAGCCGGGTGGGCGCGGTCACGCCCTTGCGCGCCAGCACCAGCCGCACGCCCGTGGGGTCGGTGTGGTGCTCGGCCAGCCAGCCGCGCCAGGCGCCGGCGTCGTCGACGAGCAGCTCCGGGGTCTCGGCCACGAGCGTGAGTATCGCCGCGGGCTCCCACGGCCGCACGGACCGAGGCGGCGGACGCCTAGAGCCGGTGGACGGTGACGGCCGGCGACATGCGCAGGCGCAGCGGGTCCAGGCGCATGATGCCGGTGCCGTCCACCACGAGGCCGGGCAGCTCGGCCATGAGCCGCCCGAACAGCGGGGCGCTGCGGTGCGCCTCGAGCGCGGCCTCGTCGCGGAACCACTCGTAGAGCCAGATCACGTCGGCGTCGTCGGGGTCCACGCACAGGAAGAACGCCTCGGTGCCCGGCTCCTCGTCGAGGTCGTCGACGTAGCGGTTGAGGACGTCGAGGGCCGCGGCGCGCAGCCCGGGCTGCACGGGCATGCGCACGAGAAGGCCGATCCGGCCGGGGAGCACGGCGTCCAGAGCCGGTGCCTCGGGTACCTCCACCGGGACAGTGTGGCCCATGCCCCCTCCCCCCGCCCCGATGTCACTGGTGAAACGGTCGTATCCCGGACCGGGAAGCGACCGTTTCACCAGTGACGTGCGGAGGGGGCGTGGCAGGCTCGGTCCGTGCCCGAGCTGCCCGAGGTGGAGTCGCTGGCCGCGTACCTGCGCGCCACGGCGACCGGCCTGCGCATCGCCCGGGTGGAGCTGGCCGCGATCAGCGCGCTGAAGACCTTCGACCCGCCGGTGACCGACCTCGTGGGCACCCGCGTCGTCGACGCCTCGCGCCGCGGCAAGTTCCTCGACCTCGCCCTCGTCGACGACGACGGCGAGATGCTCCACCTCGTCACGCACCTCGCCCGCGCCGGCTGGCTGCACTGGCGGCAGGAGGTCAGCGCGGCACCCCCGCGCGCGGGCAAGGGCCCGCTGGCGTTCCGCGTGGTGCTCGTCGACGACGACGGCGTCCCCGCGGGCGCCTTCGACCTCACCGAGGCCGGCACGCGCAAGCGGCTGGCGGTCTACGTGGTGCGCGACCGCGACGAGATCGAGGGCGTGGCCAGGCTGGGGCCGGAGCCGCTCGACGACGCGTTCACCGTGGACGCGCTGGCCCGCATCCTCGAGGACGCCGGCGGCAAGCAGCTCAAGGGCGTGCTGCGCGACCAGTCGACCATCGCGGGGATCGGCAACGCCTATAGCGACGACATCCTGCACGCCGCGCGGATGAGCCCGTTCAGGCCGGCGAACCGGCTCTCCCCGGACGAGGTCGCCACCCTGCACGCGGCGATCCACGACGTCCTCACCGACGCCGTGCGCCGCTCGGAGGGCCTCGGCGCCGCCGATCTCAAGGCGGAGAAGAAGCTGGGGATGCGGGTGCACGGGCGCACCGGCGAGCCGTGCCCGGTGTGCGGCGACGTCATCCGCGAGGTGAGCTTCGCCGACTCCTCGCTCCAGTACTGCGCCACCTGCCAGACCGACGGCAAGCCGCTGGCCGACCGGCGGTTCTCCAAGTTCCTCAAGTGACGCGGCGGGTGGGGCCGGAGGGCGCGGCGGTAGCGTCGCGCGCGTGACCCCGACCCCGGCCGTCCTCGACGCCGCGCTGCGCGCCGACCTCGCCGCCGTCGTGGGCGAGGAGCACGTCCTCACCGACCCCGGCCTCGTGGCCCCCCACGTCGTCGACTGGTCCCGCCGCTTCGGCGGCCCGGCGCTGGCCGTGGTGCGGCCGGCCGACACCGCGCAGGTGGCCGCCGTCGTGCGCCGCTGCGCCCGCGACCGCGTGCCGCTGCTGCCCCAGGGCGGCAACACCGGGCTGGTCGGCGGCTCCGTGCCCGGGCCGGACGGGCCCGCGCCGGTGATCGTGTCCACCCGCCGCCTCACCCGCCTCGACCCGGTCGACGCGCTCCAGGGGCAGGTGACCGTCGGCGCCGGGGTGCTGCTCGCCGACGTGCAACGGCACGCCCGCGCCGCCGGATGGGAGTACGGCGTCGACCTCGCCGCCCGCGACAGCGCCACCATCGGCGGCACGATCGGCACGAACGCCGGCGGCATCCGCGTGTGCTGCTACGGCATGACGCGACGCCAGGTCGTCGGCATCGAGGCCGTGCTGCCGGACGGGTCCGTCGTCGAGCACCTCGCCGGCCTGCCCAAGGACAACACCGGCTACGACCTCGTCGGCCTGCTCGTCGGCAGCGAGGGCACCCTCGGCGTCGTCACCGCCGCCCGCCTGGCGCTGGTGCGCCCGCCGCTCGCGTCGTCGGTCGCGCTGGTGGCCGTGCGCGACGCCGACGACGCCCTGGCCCTCGTCGACCGCGCCGTGCCCACCGGGGTGCGGCTGCTGGCCGCGGAGATCCTCGACGCCGCCATGCTGCGCCACGTGGTCGAGGTGTCCGGCCTGCCGATGCCGGTGGCCGACGACGCGGCCCACGTGCTGCTCGTCGAGACCGAGTCGGCCGAGCGGGGCGAGGTGGCGCTGAACCTGCCCGACGACCGCGACGCGATCGTCGCCGTGGACGCCGTGGACCGGGCCCGGCTGTGGTCCTACCGCGAGCGCGCGGCCGAGGCCGCCTCCGCGCTCGGCGTGCCGCACCGGTTCGACGTGTCCGTGCCGCTCGGCGGCTGGGACGCGTTCGTGGCGGACATGAAGCAGCGCCTCGCGTCGGTGGACGACGTCGCGGAGGTGCTCGTGTTCGGCCACCTCGCCGACGGCAACCTGCACGTCGAGGTGCTCGGCCCGGACCCGGAGGACGAGCGGTCCGACGCCGTCGTGCTGCGCACGGTGGCCGACCACGGCGGCTCGATCTCGGCCGAGCACGGGGTCGGCCGGGCGAAGGCGCCGTACCTGCACCTCACCCGCTCGCCGCAGGAGATCGCGGCGATGCGCGCGGTGAAGTCCGCGTTCGACCCGCACGGGCTGTTCAACCCCGGCGCCCTGCTGGCCTGACGCGCGTGGGACGTCGCTGAGAGTTCGCTTCGCGTACCTCGTGTCGTCGCCCGCACGCGGTGGCGGGCGGGGGCGTCGGTGACACCATGGTGCGGTGACCGAGGTCGTCGCGCACCGGGGCTCGAGCGCCGACGAGCCCGAGCACACCCTCGGCGCGTACGTCCGGGCCATCGCCGAGGGCGCCGACGCCCTCGAGTGCGACGTGCGGCTCACCGCCGACGGCCACCTCGTGTGCGTGCACGACCGGCGCATCGACCGCACCGGCGACATGCGCGGCGTCGTGTCCGTGATGACCCTCGAGGACCTCTCGCGGGTCGACTTCGGCCGCTGGCGTGAGCCGGGCCAGGCCCGTCCGAGCACCGCCGGCCCGGGCCTCGACGACCCCGTCGTCTACGACGAGGACCGGCGTCGCGTGCTCACCCTCGAGCGGCTGCTCGAGCTCGTCGTGGACTCCGAGCGCGAGGTCGGGCTGGCGATCGAGACCAAGCACCCGACCCGCTACGCCGGGCTGGTCGAGGAGCGCACGGTCGAGCTGCTGCGCCGGTTCGGCCTGGCCCGGCCCCGCGCCGAGGCGGACCGCCGGGTGCGGGTGATGAGCTTCTCGCAGCTGTCCGTGCGCCGGCTGCGCGCCCTGGCGCCCGGCCTGCCCACGGTGTTCCTCATGGACCGCGTCGCCCTGCGGCTGCGCGACGGCTCGCTGCCGTTCGGCGCCGTGGTGGCCGGGCCCTCGATCCAGATCGTGCGGGCGCACCCCTCCTACGTCGAGCGCCTGCACCGCCGCGGCCACGCAGTGCACGTGTGGACCGTCGACGAGCCGGCCGACGTCGACCTGTGCCTCGAGCTCGGCGTCGACGCGATCATCACCAACCGCCCGCGCGAGGTGCTCGGGCACCTCGGCCGGCTGCCGTCCGCCCCGCAGCGGGCGGCCGCCCCGGGCTGAGCCCGCTCGCGTACGCTGCGCGACCGTGGCGAAGCACCCCAGGTCCCCCCGTCCGGCGGTCGACGACGCCGAGGTCCCCGTCGTCGGCATGCGCGAGCCCTGCCCGTGCGGCAGCGGCCGGCGCTACAAGGCGTGCCACGGCCGGGCCGCGGCGGCCCCGGAGGTCCGGCGCCGCTCGTTCGAGGGCCTCGCGGGCGAGACCGACTGGGTGGCGCTGCGCGAGATCGTGCCGTCGGCCACCGCGCCGCTCACCCTTGCGCCGGAGCTCGCGGCCCGGCTCGACGGGCGCGACGTCGTGCTCGCCACGGTGCTGCCGCTGGCGTGGCCGGGCCTCGTGCGCACCGACGGGCGGATCTTCGTGGGGCTCCAGACCGCCACGAGCACCGGCGACACCAGCCGCGACATCGCCGACGCGCTGCTGCGGGCGCTGGACACCGAGCCCGGCACCCCGGTGCCGCCCGGGCGCCCCGGCCCCGGGCCGCGGCTGCAGGACGTGCTCGACACCGCCGCCCCGCTCGAGGTGACGGTGCACGAGGGGTTCGACTTCTGGCTCGAGGGCAGCGGCGCCGAGGCCTCCGACGAGGTCGCCGCCTCGCTCGAGCGGGCCAACGCCTCGGTCGTGCCGACCGCGCGCCTGTCCGGCGTCGAGGCGGCCTACTGGTGCCGCATCGGCACCAAGGAGCACCTGCGCTGGACCCTGCCGCAGGACGAGGAGGCCGTGCTCGACGCCCTGGCCCGGCTGCACGCGCGTGGCGAGGACGCCCTCGGCGAGGGGACCCGGCTCATCGGCACCTTCCGCGCGCACGGTCTGCTCGTGCCGGTGTGGGACCTCGCGCCCGGCACCGAGGCGCCGCAGGTCGAGGAGCCGGCGGTGGAGTTCGCGGCCCGGCTCGAGCAGGCGCTGGCCGAGACCGGCCCGCTCGACGAGGCGGCCCGGCGCGCCCGCGCCGGGCTGGCCAACCGCCAGGTGACGCTGCGCTGACCCGGCGGCGAGCCGTCGTCCCGGCGGAGGCCGGTCCGCCCCGGCAGCACGCATGGTGACGGCGTCACCGCGCTGCGTGCCCGGCCGACGGAGGCGTCGTCAAGAATGTCTCAAGAATCCGGGCAATCCGCCGGTCCCGGTTGAGCGATCGCTACAGAGGCCCTAGCGTCATACCTGATCGGACGCCGCTGCATCCCCCGTCGGTGGCGTCCGATCACTCATGTCCGGGCCCGTGAGCCCGTGGACCGCCGCGGTCGCGCCCCCCCGCCGGCGATGACGAGCTGGTCACACTTGCGCGTGGTGGACGCCACAGCCCCTCCTCGCGTGGCACCGTGTGGACCGGCCGGACGCCGGGTACACGCCCGACTGCGCCGGTCGGGAGTCCGCGGGGGTGTCGCCCGACTCGCCCGCGACCCCGCCACTCGGTGTCGCGGACGCGGACCGATCCGCTACGACAGGCCCTCCACCCCCCGGTGGCGGGCCTGTCGGCGTCCGGGCCGGGGCCCGCACGTCGCGCTCAGCCGCGGACGAGCTCCACCACGGTGAGCACCGCGAGCAGGGCCAGCAGCGCCCCCGAGATGAGCCGCACGCGCCACAGCGGCACACGCTGCTGCAGCCACGCGCCGGCGAGCACCCCGATCGCGGCCACGGACGACTCGGCCAGCCAGGCCCCGAGGAAGACCGACAGCGGCGAGTCCGTGCGGGCGGCCTGGCCGGCGGCGATCAGCTGGGTCAGGTCGCCCCACTCGGCGGTGAAGATCACCACGAACGTCGTGGCCAGGGCCGCGAGGCCGTGCCGGCCGGAGACCGCCCGGGCGGACACCTCGGCCTCCTCCTCGGCCTCCTCGGCCTCCTCCTCCTCGCGCGCCTGCATCCCCCCGCGCAGCAGCAGCACGGACCCCGCGGCGAACAGCGCGGCGGTGACGCCGAGCACCACCGTGCGCGGCAGCAGCGAGAGCACCTGGCCGGCCGCGACCGCGATCACCATCTGCACGGCGAACGCGAGCGTGGCGCCGAACCACACCCACATCCGCGGGTAGCGGGTGGCCAGCACCAGCGTGGCGATGAAGGACTTGTCCGGCAGCTCGGCCGGGAAGATCACCAGGAACGTGGCCACGAGCACGCCGAGGTCGAGGGCGAGGTTCACCGGCTCACTCCCCCACCGACGGGCGGCCGGTGCGGCCGCCGGGCATCCGGTTGACCGGTCGCGAGGGCGTGATCACCGGCAGCGGCGGCGTGCGCGGACCGCTCCACTCGGCCGGGACGGCGTCGATGCGCTCGGCGAGGGCGTACGCCGCCCGCTCGTAGTTGACCCGCCAGCCGCGGAAGTGCGGGTAGGCCTCCGCAGCGGTGCGCTGCATGGGGTAGCCGAGCTCGACGAGCGAGTCGTAGACCGCGGTGAACTCCTCCAGGCTCACGGCGATGGGGGTGTCCGGGTCCGGGTCCTCGTCGACGACGATGCCCTCCGCGCGGGCGATGTCGCGCACCGCGACGAAGCCCTGGCGCACGGCCACGCGCGCCGTGCCTTGCGGCAGCTGGGGGTTGGTGGACATCTGCCACGCGGCCGCGTCCATCACCGAGAGCAGCGCGACCAGCCAGTTGCGCATCGGCTGGGCCGAGCGCACGTGGATGAGGACGGGGTAGTTGACGTGGCTCTCGGCGACGTCGGCCGCCCATCTCTCCCAGCCGCGGAACAGCGTGGACATCTCGTCGATCGAGTTGATGATCGCGTGCCGCCCGATGATCTCCGGGCCCCAGTTGGGCTCGCCCGAGCGCGAGTGCAGCAGCGCGACGTCGACCTCGCGGCGGTTGTAGGAGGCGTACAGGCTGGGCAGGTAGCCGACCAGCAGGCCGACGACGACCGGCCCGGTGGCCGCGGCCAGGAAGTCGACCGCGGTCAGCTGGCCGCGGTCGGTGCTGGCGAAGCCGAGCGTGAACAGGCTCGAGCCCGCCTCGCGGAAGGACGCCGCCCAGTCCAGCGGCGAGAACGAGAAGAGCAGCACGGCGTAGCCGACGAGCAGCAGCAGGAGCCAGGTCGCCAGCATGAGCACCAGGGACGTGGGGGCGGCGTAGGCGAGCACCGCGTCTCGGCTCTCGTAGGACGGCGTGCGCCGGGCGACGGTACGGAACGCCCCCAGCGTCGCGCGCAGCACGAGCGCCGAGAGCTTGCTGGGCACCCCCCGCGGCACCACCAGCGTCCGCAGGATCGAGGACCCCACCGCGAGCACGATCACAAGCCCGCCGAGGAAGCACAGCAGCGAGACGGGGAGGGACGTGCTCACCGGGTCGCCCGGTGTCGGCGGGGCCGGGGACCAGTGCGCACGAGTCGCACACTAACGGCCACTAACCTGTCCCGCGTGTCCCTCGACCCCTCCGTGCGCGACGTGCTCGTGCTCGTCGCCACCGGCGTCTCCGTGCTCGCGTTCGTGCTCGCCCTGGTGGCGCTGCTCTCCCAGCGCCGGACTCGGCGCGACCTGACGATCCTTCAGGCCGACGGGGACGCGCCCACCTTCGTCGCGGCGGTCGCCCGCAAGTCCGAGCAGGTGCGCGCGCTGCGGGCCGAGGTCGACGACCTCGCCGCCCTGCTGGCGCGCACGCGCACCGAGCTGTCCGATGCGCTGCGCCACGTGAGCGTCGTGCGCTACGACGCCTTCGGCGACATGGGAGGCCGGCTGTCGTTCTCGGCCGCGATGCTCGACGACGGCGGCGACGGGCTCGTGCTCACCGCGATCCACGGGCGGTCGGAGACCCGGTCCTACATCAAGGGCGTCAAGGGCGGCAGCAGCGAGTCGTCCCTCTCGCCCGAGGAGCAGCAGGCGGTCGCCTACGCGATGCGCGGGGTCGCCTCGTGATGACGATCGCCTACCTCGGCCCGCGCGGGACCTTCACCGAGGAGGCGCTGCGCTCGATGCCGGTCAGCGCCGACGCCGACCTGCGCCCGCTGCCGAGCGCGTCGTCGGTGCTCGACGCCGTGCGCGACGGCGACGTCGACCTCGCGCTCGTTGCGATCGAGAACTCGGTCGAGGGGGGCGTCACCGGCACGCTCGACGAGCTCGCGGCCGGCGAGCCGCTGGTGATCGTGGACGAGGTCGTCCTGCGCGTGCGCTTCGCCCTCATGGCGCGGCCGGGCACGGACCTCGCGTCCGTACGCCGGGTCGCCACGCACCCGGTCGCCGCGGCGCAGTGCCGGGCGTGGGTGGCCGCCCACCTGCCGGGCGCCGAGGTGCTGCCGGAGGCGTCGAACGCCGCGGGCGCCGCGGCGGTGGCGGCCGGCACGTACGACGCCGCGATCGCCCCGGCGCTGGCCGCGGACGTCTACGGGCTCGAGGTGCTCGCCGCCGACGTGGGCGACAACGACGAGGCGTGGACGCGGTTCGTGCTGCTCGCCCGCCCGGGCGCGCTGCCCGCGCCCACGGGCGCGGACAAGACCACGCTCTACCTCTTCATGCGCGAGGACCACCCGGGCGCCCTCATGGAGATCCTCACGGAGTTCTCCGTGCGCGGGGTCAACCTGACCCGGATCGAGTCGCGGCCCACGCGCAAGGCGCTCGGCGACTATTACTTCTCGGTCGACTGCGAGGGGCACGTGGCCGACGCCCGGGTGGGCGAGGCGCTCGCCGGGCTGCACCGCGTGTGCGCGCACGTGCGGTTCCTCGGCAGCTACCCGCGCCACGACGGCAAGGCGCCGCTCGTGCGCCCCGGCGTCACCGACGACGACTACGCCGAGGCGCTGGCCTGGCTCGCGTCGATCCGCGGCCGCGCCTGACCGGTCGCCAGGTCAGCGGAAGCGGCGCAGCCGCAGGCTGTTGCCCACCACGCACACGCTCGACATCGCCATCGCGATGCCGGCGACCATCGGGGTGAGCAGGCCGGCGGCCGCGAGCGGGATCGCGGCGACGTTGTAGCCGAAGGCCCAGCCGAGGTTCTGCTTGATCGTGCGCAGCGTGGCGCGCGAGAGGCGCACGGCGTCGCCGGCGGTGCGCAGGTCGTCGCGCAGCAGCGTGATGTCGGCCGCCTCGATGGCGACGTCGGTGCCGCCGCCCATGGCGATCCCGAGGTCGGCCCCGGCCAGCGCGGCGGCGTCGTTGATGCCGTCGCCCACCACCGCGACGGTGCGCCCGGACCCGCGCAGGCGGGCCACCTCGGCCACCTTGTCCTCGGGCCGGGCGTCGGCGAGCACGCGCTCGATGCCCACGGCGCCCGCCACCGCGAGCGCCACGGGCTCGGCGTCACCCGTCACCATCACGGGCTCGAGGCCCAGCGCGCGCAGGGCGGCCACGGCCTCGCGGCTCGTGGGTCGCACCTCGTCGGCCACCGCGAGCACCGCGCGCGGGGCGCCGTCGACGACGACGGCCACCACGGTGCGGCCCTGCTGGGTCCAGCGGTCCGCCGCCGCGCCGAGCTCGCCGCGCAGCCCGGCCCAGGACGGCCGGCCCACGCGCACCTCGTGCCCCTCGACCCGGCCCACCACGCCCGAGCCGCGCACCGCGTCGTGCGACGCGACCTGCGGCGCGGGCCCGAGCGCGGCGGCGTGGTCGGCCACGGCGCGGGCGACGGGGTGCGTGGAGAACGACTCGAGGGCGCCGGCCAGGCGCACGGCGTCGTCGTCGCCGAGCCGCTCGACCACGGTCATGACGCCGCTGGTGAGGGTGCCGGTCTTGTCCAGCACGACGGTATCGACGCGGCGGGTCGACTCGAGCACCTCGGGACCGCGCACCAGGATGCCCAGCCCGGCGCCCCGGCCGGTGCCGACGAGCAGCGCCGTGGGCGTGGCCAGGCCCAGGGCGCACGGGCAGGCGATGACCAGGACGGCGACGGCCGCCGTGAAGCCCTGCTGCCAGCCGGTGGTGAGCCCCCACCCGAGCAGGGTCAGCAGCGCCAGGCCGATCACCACGGGCACGAACACCGCGGACACCCGGTCGGCCAGCCGCTGCACGGGCGCCTTGCCGCTCTGGGCCGCGGCGACGAGGGCGGCGATGCGGGCCAGGGCGGTGTCCGCGCCCACCCGGGTGGCGCGCACCACGAGCAGGCCGTCCTGCACCACGGTGCCGCCGGACACCTCGGAGCCGGGGGCGACCTCCACCGGGACGGACTCGCCGGTGAGCATGCTCGCGTCGACGGCCGAGGCCCCCTCGACGACGACGCCGTCCGCCGCGATGCGCTCGCCGGGGCGCACGACCACGAGGTCGTCGACGGCGACGTGGCCGGCCGGGATCTCGGTCTCGACGCCGTCGCGGCGCACCCGGGCGGTGCGGGGCGCGAGGTCGAGCAGGGCGCGCAGCGCGGCGCCCGAGCGGCGCTTGGCCCGGTGCTCGAGCCAGCGCCCGAGCAGCAGGAACGTGACGACGACCGAGGCCGACTCGAAGTACAGGTCCGGCCGGCCGCCGGTGGCGGCGTCCGCCATGGGCAGCCACGAGAACTGCATCGTGGCGCCGAGCTCGCCGGCGCTGGTGAACAGCACCGCCACGGCCGACCACAGGTACGCGGCGGAGACGCCGAGCGAGACCAGGGTGTCCATCGTGGTGGTGCCGTGCCGGGCGTTGGTCCACGCGGCGCGGTGGAACGGTGCCCCGCCCCACACCACCACGACCGTGGACAGCGCGAAGGCCAGCCACTGCCAGCCGGTCACCTGGAGCGCCGGGACCATGGACAGCAGCACCACGGGCACGGTCAGCGCGAGGCCGACGCGCCAGCGCAGGCCGAGCCGGTCGGGGTCGTCGTCCTCGTCCTCGGCGTCCGGCGGCCGTACGCCGTAGCCCGCGGCCTCGACCACGGCGACGAGCTCGGTGAGGTCGACCCCCTCGGGCGCCTGCACGTGCGCCGTCTCGGTGGCGTAGTTCACCGTCGCGACGACGCCGGGCACCTTGTTGAGCTTCTTCTCGATGCGGGCGGCGCACGACGCGCACGTCATCCCCGTGACCTGGAGGTCGATCGGGGTGGCGACGGGGGTGAAGGCGGTGCGCATGGTGCTCCCTCGGGTCGCGCGGCGGCAAGGCGTCGCGCCGTGCGGGCGGGTCAGGCGGTGACGAGGGTGTAGCCGGCCTCGTCGACGGCCGCGCGCACGGCGTCCTCGGACGGGGCCTCGGCCGACTCGACGGTGACCCGGCCGGACTCGAGGTCGACCTCCACGCCGGAGACGCCGGGGATGGCCGACACCTCCTCGGTGACGGCGTGCACGCAGTGGCCGCAGGTCATGCCCTGGACGGTCCAGACGGTGGTGGTCATGCTCGCTCTCCTCGTGCGGTGATCCGGTTCTCGGTGTGGCGGGCGGTCAGGAGCGGACGAGCCGCGCGATCGCGGCCGAGGCCTCGGCGAGCTTCTCGTCGGCCTCCGGGCCGCCCTTGGCCGCGGCATCGCGGACGCAGTGGTCGAGGTGGTCCTCGAGCAGCAGCAGCGCGACGTTCTCCAGCGCGCGGGTCGCCGCGGACACCTGGGTGAGCACGTCGATGCAGTAGGTGTCCTCGTCCACCATGCGCGCGATGCCGCGCACCTGCCCCTCGATGCGGCGCAGACGGGCGAGGACGGCGTCCTTGTCGGCGCTGTAGCCGTGGCTCATGGCTGCTCCTGGGTGAGGTGTCGTCCTGACGCCTGCCAAGGTACCCCTAGGGGGTACGGGTGTCGACGTGACGTCGCTCACGCCCACCGCCGTGGCGGGACGCGACGGAGCCCGGCCCCCACGAGGGGGGCCGGGCTCCGGGTGGCGCGAGGTCAGACCAGGCGGCCGGCACCGCTGTAGCGCGAGCCGTACCAGCCCGAGAACACGCGGTCGATCTTGACGCCGGTGCGCGGGTTGGTGGCGCTGATCATCCGGCCGTGGCCGATGTAGATGCCCACGTGGTGCGCCCCGTGGCGGAAGAAGAACACGAGGTCGCCGGGGTGCAGGTTGCGGCGCGAGACGTGCCGCATGACGCCGTACTGGGCCCGCGAGTAGTGGGGCAGCGAACGGCCGGTGGTGTGCTTCACGACGTACATCGCGAGGCCCGAGCAGTCGAAGCGCGTGGGGCCGGCGGCGCCGGCGACGTAGCGCATGCCGAGCCGCGTGCGGGCGATGTGCACGGCCTTGCCGCGCACCGCGGCACGGTGCGCGGCGGCCGCGCGCATCCGGGCGCGGTTGGCGGTGATCCGCGCGCGCAGGGCGGCGGCAGCGGCGGCCTTGGCGGACGTCGTGGTGGTCGTGGCCGCGGTGGTGGTGCTCACGGCGGTCGTGACCGACGCGGGCGCGATGGTGGCGGCCTGGGCGGGGACCGAGGTCCCGAGGATGCCGGCGCCGAGGGCGCCGGTCAGCAGCAACGAGGCCGGGAGGACCCGGCGTCGGGTTGCGGGCAGCACGAAACGGACTCCTCTCAACGCCGACCGGGTGAGCTGACGGGCTCGGGCCAAGAGGTGCCCTACGCCGCACGGGTGCGGCGATTCGCCCCAGGAGAGTGGGTCCCCGGCTCGCGGCGCCTGACGGCCCCGCGATTGAGCGCGTCGCCCGTGCACGGCGGTCCCGTGCGGACGCGAGCGACGCAGGACGGTAGGCAGGACCCCCTGTAACCGGTCACATCGGACGTCCGCTCAGGGGACGGCTCGCGGGCGGATGTGGCGCGGCTCACACCCCCCGCGCACGGGGGCCGCCGGTCAGCCGCGGGCGGCGAGCACGGCGTCGAGGAACTGCGCGACGCCGTCGTCGGACGGGCCGGGGAGCACGGCGTCGGCCACCTCGAGCACGCGCGGGTGCGCGCCCGCGACCCCCAGCCCCACCCCGGCCCAGCGCAGCATGGGGACGTCGTTGGGCATGTCCCCGGCGGCGGCGACGTCAGCCGCGGCCAGGCCCAGGCCCGCGGCGTGCTCGGCCAGGGCGGCGCCCTTGTCGACGCCGAGCGCGCTCATCTCCAGCAGCACGTCGGCGGAGTTGGAGTGGGTGACCGCGACGAGGTGCTCGACGTGCTCGAGCGCGTGGTCGAGCAGGCTGTCGGCGTCGTGGCCGGTGCCGGCGGCCCGGGCGAGCAGCTTCACCACGCGGTGCCCGGCGGTCACCGCACGGATGTCCGCGCCGACCACCGCGCCGGCCGCGGTCACGCGGGGCACGTAGGCGGTCTCGTGCGCGAAGTCGGTGTCGCGGGCGACCGCCCCGCTGCCCTCCTCCACCCACTCCGCCGCGAAGCCGACGCCGGGCAGCTGCGCGCGCAGGGTGCGCACGACCTCGTCGATCACCTCGGGGTCGATCGGGTGGCTGCGCAGGATCTCGTGGGTCTCGAGGTCGAGCACCACGCCGCCGTTGGCGCAGATCGCCGCGCCGCCGTGCCCGGTGGCCGCCGCGACGACGGGCAGCCAGCGCGGCGGCCGGCCCGTGACGAACACGAGGGGGAAGCCGGCCGCGCGGGCCCGGGCGAAGACCTCCACCGTCGTGGCCGAGACCGAGCCGTCCGGGCGCAGCAGGGTGCCGTCGAGGTCGGTGGCCAGCAGCCGGACGCCGGCGGCCAGCGCCTGCCACGAGGTGCCCGCGCGCTCGGTCCCGCTCGCCGCTCCGGTCACCGCGCCATCCTCCCCCAGCACCGCTCGCGCGCCCGCGGCGGGAGCGGACGGCCCAGGGGGCGGGTCACCCCCGCGAGGGGGCGGCCCAGGCGGGCCGCAGGGCCGCGCCCAGCGCGAGCAGGCCCTCCACGGCGTGGCCCGCGGCGAGCAGCCGGGCCTCGCTGCCCGGCCGTCCCACGAGCACGAGGCCCACGGGCAGCCCGGCGACGAGCCCCATGGGCACGCACAGCACCGGCCAGCCCGCGATCGAGGGGGCGGCGCTGGCCAGCCCGCCGCCGAGGAAGTGGTCGCCGGCGAGCAGGTCGCTCTTCCAGGCCGGCGCGTACGCCGGTGCCACCAGGAACTCCGGCGCGTCCGGCCCCTCGAGGGCCGGGCCGAGGTTCTCGTCGATCGCCCACGCCAGGCACCGGGTGCGGGCCTCGGCGTACGCCGGGTCCTCGCGGCCCTGGGAGGACGCCGCCATCTCGAGGAACTCCTGGCCGAAGTGCGCGAGCTCGTGCTCGGCGTGCTCGCGGTTGAAGGCGATGAGCTCCTCGACCGAGGCGGGGCCGGGGCCGCCGCGGGAGGCGAGGTAGACGTCGAGGTCCTCGCGCAGCTCGCACACCAGCACGGTCAGCTCGGCCGCGCCCGTGCCGGCCACCGGCGTCACGTCGGCCTCGCCCACCTGCGCGCCGGCGGCGCGCAGGCGCTCGACGACGTCGGCGAACAGCGCGTCGGTGCCGGGGTGGCCCGACAGCCAGCCGGAGCCGGCGCCGAGGCGCAGGCCGTCGACGGCGAGCGTGCCCGGGGCGCCGGCGTAGGAGGCGTCGCCGGTCATGGCCGAGAGAAGCAGGGCGGCGTCGGCGACGGTGCGCGCCATCGGGCCCGGCGCGTCCTGGCTGGCCGCGAGCGGCACGACGCCGGTGGTGGGCACGAGGCCCACGCCGGGCTTGAGCCCCACGCAGCCGTTGAGCGAGCTCGGGCAGGTGATCGAGCCGTCGGTCTCCGTGCCCACGGCCAGCGGGGCCAGCCCGGCCGCGACCGCGGCGCCCGAGCCTGACGACGACCCCCCGGCGCTGCGGTCCAGGCGCCAGGGGTTGCCGGTGAGGCCGCCCACCGCCGACCAGCCGCTGGTGGAGTGCGGCGAGCGCATGTTGGCCCACTCCGACAGGTTGGTGGCGCCGAGCACGACGAGACCGGCTGCGCGCATCGAGGCGACGAGGTCCGCGTCGCGCTCCACCGGCCGCCCGGCCAGCGCCAGCGAGCCGGCCGACCCGGGCAGCCCGAGCGCCTCGATGTTGTCCTTGATGAGCACCGGCACGCCGTGCAGCGGGCCGCGCACCTGCCCCGCGGCGCGCTCGGCGTCGAGCGCCGCGGCCTGCTCCTCGGCGTCGGCGGCCAGGGCCAGCACGCTGCGCAGCTGGGGCCCGGCGTCGTCCACGGCGGCGATGCGCTCGCGCAGCGCGCGGACGACCTCGACCGAGGTGGTGCGCCCGGCGGCGAGGTCCGCGGCGAGGTCGGCGGCGGAGGTGGCGGCCAGCCCCGCCGTGGCGGGGTGCGGGTCGGTGGTCACGTGCGGAGACTCCCAGCACGGGCGCGGTGCCGCCACCCCGTGCCGTCGGGACGGTGCCGCGACGCGGTCTCAGGGGTGGCGGGCGAGGAACTCCTGCGCCCCGATCTCGTAGACGAGCTCCAGCCCGTCCTCCGGGTCGTCCTGCTCGCCGACGTGGCGCAGGCCCGCCCCCTCGATCAGCCGGATCGACGCCGTGTTCCCGGGCGAGACGGTGGCGCGCAGCACCCGCACGTCCGGGCGCGCGGCGGCCGCGCGCCACAGGGTGAGCGCCATCTCGCGGGCGTAGCCCTGCCGTCGGTGCGCCGGGCGCACCCGGTACCCGATCTCCACCATCCCGGCCTCGTCCGGGGGCCCGTGGAAGTTCGCCAGCCCCACCACCTCGCCGGTCTCGCGCAGCACCGCGACCCGGATCAGCCACGGGTTGACCGACGGGTCGGCCCGCACCTGCGCCACGCGGTAGCGCAGCGGCGAGTCGTCGGGGGAGAGCACGTCCTCGGGGTCGGTGAACCCGAGGGGCACCGGGTCGTCCGCCGCGGCGCGGGCCAGGAGCGTGTCGACCGGGACGAGCACGAGGTCGAGCCGCGGCCCGGACAGCACGTCCGGGAGCGGTGCGGGCGAGGGGGGTTCGGCGGTCGTCACGGGGGCATCCTCGCGCCCTGCTCACGCTCCGTGCACGTGTCGCGCCTGCGCGCGGCGGGTTGCGCGGACCGGGCGTACCGTCGATCCCGAGCCGGAAGGAGACCCGCCATGAGCGCAGGCGAGCTGGTCACGAGGATGCTGCTGGGCATGCTCCTCGGAGCCGTGGTGGGCGTCCCGCTCGTGCTGTGGGCGCTCGTGGTCGCCAACCTCGTGCGCGGAGGCGGCCGGTCCCTGCGCCGCCGGGCCCGCGCCCGCCGGGTCCGCTCCGGGTCGCAGGCCCCGGCCGGCGCCCTCGTCGACCTCACCGACCTCGGCTCCGTGCTCCCCGGCGCACCCCTCGACGAGCAGCCGGCCGCCGTCATCCGCGCCGTGGCCGCGCGGGTCTTCGACTCCTCGCGCTGAGCCGCCGGCGCCCCTCGACCCGGCCGACCCGGCCACCCGTCCCCCCGGACGGGTGGCCCGCGCGCCATCGCCCCTGGGTTACGGTCGTCGGGCGACCACCGGACGGGCGAGGGCGACAGGGGGCGGCGACACGTGACGGACGAGGGCACCCCGGCGCCGCCGGGGTGGTACGTCGACGCCGCCGGCGCGACCCGCTGGTGGGACGGCGTCTCCTGGACCGACCATGTGGCCCCGGCCGGCGGCGGACCCGCCGTCAGCCCGCCCGCGACCTGGGGCGGATCGGCCTGGACCGAGGACCCGGCCGCGACCGCCTGGCCCGCGGCCCCGCAGGACGCGCCGGCCCGGTCGGACGCCCGGCGCGGCCCGCGCAGCGGCGCGGTCGTCCTGCTCGTGCTCGGCGGCCTGGCCCTCGTGGCGCTCGCCGTGGTGGCCGTGGGGCTGCTGCGCGGCGGCGGCAGCACGCCGGCCACGGCGTCGCTGCCCACCACCACCACGCCCCCGGCCGCGGTGCCGGGTGCCGGCGACCCGACGGCACCGTCGGCGAGCGCGTCACCGACCGGCGGGCACCGGGGCACCGCCGTCACGAGCGCCACGCAGGGCACGGTGGTGTTCTCGGACGACTTCTCCTCCGCCGGGTCGGGCTGGCCCACCCGCACGCTGCCCTCGGGCACGACCTTCGCCTACCAGCACGGCCGCTACGTCGTGGTCGCCAAGGGGGCGCTGCACCACTACGCCTACGCGCCCTACCAGGACCCGGTCGTCCACATGAGCGTGACCGCTCACTACGTCCTGGACCCGTCCGCGTCCGGGCAGTCCGGCGTCGGCGTCACGTGCGACCAGGGCAGCGGCGCGCAGGCGCTGCTCTACGAGTTCGTCGTCTTCCCCGGGCACCGGTGGTTCATCGAGCAGGTGCGGGGCTCCATCGCCACCGGCAGCACGCCGCGGGTGCTGGCGCAGGGCACGACGTCGGCGCCCCGGGGACGCCTCACGGTGACCGGCACCTGCGTCACCCGGCCGGACGGCAAGGCCACAGCGCTCACGCTGTTCGTCAACGGGCACAAGGTGCGCTCGGTCACCTCGACCCGTCCCGCGCCCGCGGACGGCTGGCTGGGCGGGCTCGTGGTGGCCAGCACGGCCGGCGCGCCCCAGCGCGTGGCCGTCGACTCCGTCGTCCTGCGCGACACGGCGTCCTGACCGCGGCCGGGACGCCGGGCGTCACTGCGGCGCGAGCACCTCGCGGCCGCCGAGGTAGGGGCGCAGGGCGGCCGGCACCCGCACGGAGCCGTCGGCGAGCTGGTGGTTCTCCAGCAGCGCCACGATGGTCCGCGTGACCGCCACGAGCGTCCCGTTCAGCGTGGCGAGGGGCCTCACGCCCTCGCCGTCGCGCAGGCGGATGCGCAGCCGGCGGGCCTGGAACTGCGTGCAGTTCGAGGTGGAGGTCACCTCGCGGTAGTCGCCGTAGGACGGCACCCATGCCTCGATGTCGAACTTGCGGGCCGCCGACGCGCCGAGGTCGCCCGAGGCGACGTCGATGACGCGGTAGGGCAGCTCGAGGCTGTCGAGGAACTCGCGCTCGAACGCGAGCAGCCGCGCGTGCTCGGCGACGGCGTCCTGCGGCTCGCAGTAGGTGAACATCTCGACCTTGTCGAACCAGTGCACGCGCCAGATGCCGCGGGTGTCGCGCCCGCCCGAGCCGGCCTCGCGCCGGTAGCTCGGCGACCAGCCGACGTAGCGGCGCGGCAGGCTCGCGGCGTCGAGGATCTCGTCGGAGTGGTACGCCGCCAGCGGCACCTCGGCGGTGCCGACGAGGTACATGTCGTCGGCCTCGAGCCGGTAGACGTTCTCGGCGGCCTGGCCGAGGAAGCCGGTGCCCTCCATCGCGGGCGGCTTGACCAGCGCCGGCGGGATGACGGGCACGAACCCGTTGCCGGTGGCCAGCGCCACCGCGTGGTTGATGAGGGCGAGCTCGAGCAGGGCGCCCACGCCGGTGAGGTAGTAGAAGCGCGAGCCGGACACCTTGGCGCCGCGCTCGACGTCGATGGCGCCGAGCAGCTCGCCGATCTCGACGTGGTCGCGCGGGGCGAAGCCCTCGGCGGCGAAGTCGCGCGGCGTGCCGACGTGCTCGAGGACGGTGAAGTCGGCCTCGCCGCCCACCGGCGCCGCCGGGTCGACGAGGTTGGACAGCAGCGCGAGCAGCTCCTGCGTGCGGGCGTCGGCGTCGTCGCGCTCGGCCTCGGCCGCCTTGACGCGGTCGGCGAGCTCCGCGGCGCCGGCCATGAGCCCGTCGAGCTCGGCGGTGAGCGCGGCGCGCGCGTCGTCGTCCGCCTTCTTCAGCGCGCCCTGGACGGGCCCGATGCGGCGGCCGAGCTCCTTCTGCTCGGCGCGCAGGGCGCCGTAGGACACCTCGGCCGCGCGGCGCTGCTCGTCGGCGGCGAGGAGGCGGTCGACGACGGTCTCGTCCTCGCCGCGGGCGCGCTGCGAGGCGCGCACCTGGTCGGGGTCGTCCCGGATCACCTTGAGATCGATCACGGGACGAGCGTACGGGTCCGTGTCGCGCGTGTTCCGGCGCAGCCCGGGCGCGCGGGTCAGAGGTAGAGGCCGTTGCCCTCGTTGGGCGCCGGCACCCCCGGGACGCCGGAGTCGCCGCGGCCGGGTCCGGCGATGGCCCGACGGCGCATCTGCTCGAACTGGGCCTGCGCGGCCATCTGCTGGGCGAACAGCGCGGTCTGGATCCCGTGGAAGAGGCCCTCGAGCCAGCCGACGAGCTGCGCCTGCGCGATCCGCAGCTCGGCGTCGCTCGGGGTCGACTCCTCGGTGAACGGCAGCGAGAGGCGCTCGAGCTCCTCGACCAGCTCGGGCGCGAGGCCGTCCTCGAGCTCGGCGATCGAGCGGCGGTGGATCTCCTTGAGCCGGCTGCGCGAGGCCTCGTCGAGCGGCGCGGTGCGCACCTCCTCGAGGAGCTGCTTGATCATGCTGCCGATGCGCATGACCTTGGCCGGCTGCTCGACGAGGTCGGCCACCGAGCCCTCGCGCTCCTCCTCGGAGCCGGAGACCGGCACCGTGGCCACGGGCTGACCGTCCGCGCCCACGATGACGATGCGGGGCTGCTCGTCGTCCTGCGCGGGGCCCGCGTCGACGGTCGCGTCGTCCTGCCTGTCGGTCATGCGCCCATCCAACCACCGCCGCGCGGGCCGGTCGCGCGGTCGCGCCGGCTGCGTCCGGTCCCGAGGGTCCTGAACCGCCGTTCAGCGTTGGGCCGCACGAGGTTTCCGGATTCGTCGTCGTTCACCCGCGTGTGCTTCCATTCCGTCCTGGGGCGGGCAACGGGCCCGTCCGCGCGCTCATCGTGAGGGGTGAGGGCACCGGACCCGAGGGGCACCGGGCCGCGCGATCGTCGCTGAAGGAGACGACACGTGGACTACAACTGGCTGTTCCCCGGGGCGCAGGCCCGACCGGTCGGTGCCAAGGGCTGGGGCTCCTTCGCCACCGAGCGGATCCCAGCGGGAACCACGGTCGCCGCCTTCGGCGGGTGGGTCGTCACCCACGAGACCCTTGCGACCTTCAGCGAGGACCGGCAGGGCCGCTCCATCCAGATCGACGAGGGCCTCTACCTCGTCTCCGACGAGACGCCCGAGCCCGGCGACATGCTCAACCACTCGTGCGAGCCCTCCTGCGGGCTGGTCGGGGCGACGGTGCTCGTGGCCCTGCGCGACATCGAGGTGGGCGAGGAGCTCACCTTCGACTACGCCACGTGCGACTCCAGCGACTACGACGAGTTCGAGTGCCTGTGCGGGGAGCCCACCTGCCGCGGCGTCGTCACCGGGCTGGACTGGACCCGGCCGGAGATCCAGGCCAAGTACGCCGGGTGGTTCTCGCCCTACCTCGCCCGCCGGATCGCCGCCCTGCCGGCCGCCACCTGAGCCCCGGCGGCGACGCCGTCCACGCCGGGCTCCGGAAAACCTCACGACACCGGCGGGCGCTCCCGCCATCCTCGGTGGCATGACCGATCCCGCCGCGGGGGGCCCGCTCACCGTGCGGCCGCTGCGCTACGGCGCGGACGGCCTCGACCCGGTCGACCTCGAGACGGTGGTGGGCCTGGTCGCCCGCCGCGACCTCGACGTCCTGGGCGAGCGCGACGGCGGCCCCTCGGACGTCGCGTGGATGCTGGGGATGCCGACGGTCGACCGCGAGGCCACGGCGCTGATCCTCGACGGCGAGCGGCCGGTGGCCTACGTGTTCGTGGAGAACGACGCGACCGCACGACACTCCTTCACCGAGGTGGTCGCGCCGCACGGGCCCGCGCGCGCCGAGGCCCACCGCGTCGGCGTCGCGCACGGGCTCGCGGCTGCCCGGCGTCACCGCGACGCGGCCGGCGGGGGCGAGTGGTCCGCGCGGGCCGGGGGATGGGTGCAGGACGCCGAGCTCGGCGCGGTGCTGACCGAGGCGGGGTTCACCCCGGTGCGCCGGTTCCACCGCATGCGCATCGACTCGTCCTCGCCCGAGATCCCCGCGCAGGCTCCGCCGCTGCCCGAGGGCGTCGAGCTCGTCGTCTCCGACGACGAGGCCACCCGCCGGCGCATCTGCGACGTCGACAACGACGCCTTCCGCGACCACTGGGACTTCACTCCACGCCCGTGGGACGAGTGGTGGGCGTTGTGGGAGACCTCGCGCACCCGCGACCCCGAGGGGTGGTGGCTGCTGACCGTCGACGGGGAGGACGCGGCGATCTGCCTGCTCGACGACAGCCTCGCCGACATGGGGGACGGCTTCGTCGCGCTCCTCGGCGTGCGCCGTCCGTTCCGGGGCCGTGGGCTGGCCCGGCTGCTGCTCCGGCGGGCGTTCGTGCGCTACCGCGACCTCGGCCGCAACGGGACGCAGCTCGGCGTCGACGCCGAGAACCTCACGGGCGCGGTGGCGCTGTACGAGGGTGTGGGGATGCGGCCGGTCCGCACGTTCCAGTCCTACGCACGGGACCTCGCGTGAGCGCCGGGGCCGCGCTGCCGGCGGGTCTCGTCGTCCGGACGCCCACCTACGTCGAGGACGGCGTCGCCGAGCTCGAGGACGTGCTCGAGCTGGTGACCGCCTGCGACGTCGCGGTGGTGGGCGAGCCCGACACCGGCCGCGACGACCTGCGGGGCATGCTCGCCGGGGAGTCCAACGACCGCGAGCGCACCGTGCTGGTCGAGGACGCCTCCGGCGCCCTGCGCGGGTTCGTGTGGATCGAGCGCGACCCCACCGCGGGCGACTCGTGGTGCGACGTCTACGTGCGCCCGGGCACTCCCCCCGCGGCGGCCGACGCGCTCTACGACCACGGCTTCGCCCTCGGTCTCGCCGCCGCGACCGCGCACCGAGACCGCGAGGGCGCGACGTCGTGGACCCTGCGCACCGGCGCCTTCGCGCAGGACGAGCGGCTGCGCGCCGCGATCGCCAGGGCCGGCCTCGCGCAGGTGCGCCGGTTCTGGCGCATGCGCATCGACACCGACTCGCCCGCCGTCCCCGCCACGATGCCGGAGCTGCCCGACGGCGTGACGCTGGTGGTCGCCCGCAGCGAGGACGAGCTCCGGCGGGCCCATGCGGTGCAGCAGGCCGCCTTCGCCGACCACTGGGACTTCGTGCCCCGGTCGTGGGAGGAGTGGAGCCGCCACTTCGCCGAGCGTGGGCTGTCGGAGGACGGGTCGTGGCTGCTCCAGGTGGACGGCGAGGACGCGGCCGTGCTCATGCTCGACGAGACCCGCGCCGACCTCGGCGGCGGCTACGTCCCGATCCTCGGCGTGCGCCGCGAGTTCCGTGGCCGCGGCCTGGCCGCGCTGCTGCTGCGCCGCGCGTTCGTCCGCTCGCGCGAGGAGGGCCGCTCGTTCGTGGCCCTCTCGGTCGACAGCACCAGCCCGACCGGTGCGCAGCGGCTCTACGAGCGCGTCGGCATGACCGCGGCCCGGGTCATCGACGCCTTCGCCCGCGAGCTCGACTGAGTCGGACGCCGCGCTCACCCGGGGGTGAGCAGCACCTTGCCGATGTGCGCGCCGGCCTCGAGGGCGCGGTGCGCCTGCGCCGCCTCGCTCATCGGCAGCACGCGGTCGACCACCGGCACGATGCGGCGGGACGCGACGAGCGGCCACGCCTGCTCGACCACGGCCGCGCAGATCTGCGCCTTCTCCTCCACCGGCCGCGCGCGCAGCGTCGTCGCGTGGATCGAGGCGCGCCGGAACATGAGCCGGCCCAGGTCCAGCTCGCCGCGGGCCCCGCCCTGCATGCCGATGACCACCAGGCGCCCGCCCGTGGCGAGCACCTCGACGTTGCGGCCCAGGTAGGCCGCGCCGATGACGTCGAGCACGACGTCCGCGCCGTGCCCGCCGGTGGCCTCGCGCACCAGCGCGACGAAGTCCTCCCGCGTGTGGTCCACGAGGATCTCGGCCCCGAGGTCGCGGCAGCGTGCCAGCTTCTCCGCCGAGCCGGCCGTGACGGCCACGCGGGCCCCGAGGGCGACGCCGGCCTGCACCGCGAAGGTGCCGATGCCGCCCCCGCCCCCGTGCACGAGGAGCACCTCGCCGGCGCGCAGGCCGGCGACGAGGACGACGTTCGACCACACCGTGCACGCGACCTCCGGCAGCGCGGCCGCGTCGACCAGGCTGACGCCGTCGGGCACCGGCATGACCTGTCCGGCCGGCACGGCGACCAGCTCCGCGTAGCCGCCGCCCGAGAGCAGGGCGGTGCACGCGTCGCCCACCGACCACCCGGTGACGCCGTCGCCGACCGCGGCCACGGTGCCGCTGCACTCGAGGCCGAGGACGTCGGACGCGCCGGGCGGCGGCGGGTAGAAGCCCTGGCGCTGCAGCAGGTCCGCGCGGTTGACGCCGGCAGCCGCCACGCGCACGAGCACCTCGCCCGGGCCGGCGACGGCGTCCGGGACCTCGGTCCACCCCAGGGTCTCCGGGCCGCCGTGGCCGGTCTGGGTCACCGCGCGCACGTCAGGCCCTCGCCGCCGGCCGGACGACGACCACGCGGTCGCCGAGCTGGAGCAGCTTGACCGCGCCCTCGTCGAAGCGGTGCGGGGCGCCGTCGCGCACGACGGCGAGCACGAGGTTGCGGTCCTTCTGCAGTGACTCCGGCGGCACGCCCAGCTCCTCCGCGGTGATGTCGCGCTCGACGATCTCCAGGCCCAGGTTGGGCTCGAGCAGGTCCTCGACGAGGCCGCCCGCGACCGGCGAGATGAGCGAGAGCCCGAGCAGCCGGCCGGCCGACTCGGCCGTGGGGATGACGACGTCGGCGCCGCTCTGCTTGAGCACGGGGATGTTCTGCGCCTCCCGCGCAGACGCCACGAGCGTGGCCGCGGGCGACAGCCGCCGGGCGGTCAGCGTGACGAGCACCGAGGTGTCGTCGCGGTCGGTGGCCACCACGACCCGGGCCGCGGCCGGCACGGCGGCGTCGCGCAGCACCTGCTCGCGGGTGCCGTCGCCCACGATGCCCAGCGACCCCTTCGCGGTCGCCTCCTCGATCTCGGCGCGCGACGGCGACACGACGACGATGCGGTCGGCCGGCGTGCCCTGGTCGACGAGCGCCTGCACGGCGCTGCGGCCCTTGACGCCGTATCCGATGACGACGGTGTGGTCCTTCACGGAGCTCCTCCAGCGGCGGGCCCGGAACTCGTCGCGGCTGCGCCGCGTGAGCACCTCCACGGTGGTGCCGACGAGCGTGATGAGGAAGACGAAGCGCAGCGGCGTGATGACCAGCACGTTGGTCAGGCGCGCGGCCTCGGTGACCGGGACGATGTCGCCGTAGCCGGTGGTCGACAGCGTGACGGTCGCGTAGTAGAGCGCGTCGAGGGGTGTGATCGGCAGGCCGTTCGCGTCCTTGTAGCCGGACCTCTCGACGTACACCAGCACGGTGGTGACGACCAGGCAGGCGACCGCGATGCCGACGCGGATGAGGAACGAGCCGAGCGGGCCGTAACGGCGCGCGGGCAGCCGCAGCTTCTCCTGGCCTGCCATGCGCCGACCGTAGCGCCTCAGGGCAGCGGCAGTACCTGCACGGTCGACCCGCGCGCACCGTCGCCGGCCGGCACGACGGCCATGCCGTCGGCGAGGGTCAGCCCGCGCAGCATGGCCGGCCCGTCGTGCAGCGTGGGCGTCGCGACGTCCTCGCCCTCGACGTGACGGCGCACCACGGGGATGAGCCGCACGTCGGTGGGGTGCGGGCGCACGTCGGCGGCCAGCACCGCCGTGCCCACCTGGGTCTCGTCGGCGCCCACCTCGCCGCGCAGTGCGGCGACCAGCGGCACCGCCAGCGTGAGCAGGGCCGACACCGCCGCGAGCGGGTTGCCGGGCAGGCCGATGACGAAGCGCCCGTCGGGCAGGCGGGCCAGGCACATCGGCGAGCCCGGGCGCACCGAGACGCCGTCGACGACCCAGTGCGCGCCCAGCCGGCGCAGCGCGGCGTGCAGGTGGTCGGCCGGGCCGGCCGCGGTGGATCCGGTGGTGATCACGACGTCGGCGTTGGCGTCCTCGAGCTCCTCGAGCAGGGCGTCGAGGGAGTCGGGCACGCGCACCGGCGGGAACGCGCGCCCCCCGGTCCACGCGACCCAGCCCGGCAGCATCGGGCCCAGGGCGTCGCGGACGCGGCCGTCGCGCGAGGGGCCGCGCTCGAGCAGCTCGTCGCCCAGCACGAGCAGCGCGACGTCGGGCGGGCGCACCACGTGCAGGGCGTCGTAGCCGGCGGCCGCCGCCATGCCGACCACGGCGGGCGTGACGACGCCGCCGGCCTCGAGCAGGGCGTCCCCGGCGGCGCACTCGCCGCCGCGCGGTCGGATGTCGCTGCCCGGCTCGACGTAGCCCGGGTGGGGCGCGGGCAGGCCGCGTACCGGGTCGCCCACGACCAGCTCGGTGCCGTGCGCGCTCTCGCGGGTGAGCCCGCGCTCGCGGCGCAGCACGGCGTCCACCCCGATGGGCAGCGCGGCCCCGGTGGACACCACCAGGGCCGTGCCGTCGGCCACGCTGTCGAGGCGGTCGCCGGCGAGCAGCCGGCCGACCACGGTCCAGGGACCCGGGCCCGAGACGGCCCAGCCGTCCATCGACGCGGAGTCGAACGGCGGCAGCGCCGTGGCCGCGACGAGCGGGTGCGCCAGGACCGACCCGACGGCGTCGGGCAGCGGCACCTCGACGACGGGCAGCGCGGAGGCCGCCTCGCGCGCGGCCCGCCGGGCCACGCTCCACGACGTCGCAGCGCTCACCCCGGCATCCTCCCCCCGCCGCGGGCGCGGGCCGGGGCCGACCCGCCGGGCCGAGCCGCCGGGGCCGGGGGGACCGGCGCCCGACTCGTTGACGCCGGTATCAAGTTGACAGTAGCGTCAGGTCGGCTCGACGGCGCCGCCCTCCGGTGGCGGCGCACCGCTCCCGTCCCCGTCCGCAGGGAGGCGCCATGGCCCGGCTGGCCACCCGCCTCGACCCGCGCTCGCCCGAGCACGCCGCCACGCGCGCGGCCCTGCTCGAGGCGCTCGAGGAGATCGCCCGCCTCCAGGCCGCGGTCGTGGGCGGCGGCGGCTCGGGCGGCGCCGACCCGGCCAAGGACGCGGCCGCCGTGGCGCGGCTGCGCCGTCGCGGCAAGCTGCTGCCGCGCGAGCGCATCGCCCTGCTGCTCGACCGCGGGTCCGACTTTCTCGAGCTCTCCCCGCTGGCCGGCTGGGGCACCGACGACCCGCTCGGCGGCGGCCTGGTGACCGGCGTCGGCACCGTCAGCGGCGTGCGCTGCGTGGTGAGCGCGAACGACCCCACGGTCAAGGGCGGCGCCCAAGGGCCCACGAGCGTGGCCAAGGGGCTGCGCGCCATGGAGGTCGCCCGGGCCAACCGGCTCCCGCTGGTGTCGCTCACCGAGTCGGCCGGCGCCGACCTGCCGCGGCAGGCGGAGATCTTCGTGCCGGGCGGGGCGTCGTTCAAGAACCTCACCCGGCTCTCGGCGGCCGGGATCCCGACGGTCACCCTCGTGTTCGGGTCCTCCACCGCGGGCGGCGCCTACGTGCCGGGCATGAGCGACTACGTCGTGCTCCAGCAGGACGCCGCGCGCGTGTACCTCGGCGGCCCGCCGCTGGTGAAGATGGCGATCGACGAGGACGCCGACGAGGAGTCGCTCGGCGGTGCCGCGATGCACGCGCGGGTGAGCGGCCTGGCCGACCACCTCGCCGCCGACGAGCCCGACGCGCTGCGCATCGGCCGCGAGATCGTGGCCCACCTCAACTGGCGCGAGCTCGGGCCCGGGCGCTCGCGCGCGGCCGTGCCGCCGGCGTACGACGTCGACGAGCTGCTCGGCGCCGCGCCCGTCGACGTCCGCGTGCCGTTCGAGGTGCGCGAGGTGCTCGCCCGCGTGCTCGACGGCAGCGAGCTCGAGGAGTTCAAGCCGCTCTACGGCACCACGCTGGTCACCGGGTGGGGCCACCTCGACGGCTTCCGGATCGGCGTGCTCGCCAACAACGGCGTGCTGTTCAGCGAGGAGGCGGAGAAGGGCGCGCAGTTCATCCAGCTGTGCGAGCGCCACGACGTGCCGATCCTGTTCGTGCAGAACATCACCGGCTTCATGGTCGGCACCCGGTACGAGCAGGGCGGCATCATCAAGGACGGCGCCAAGCTCATCAACGCGGTGTCCAACTCCACCGTGCCGCACCTCACGCTGATGGTCGGGGCGTCCTACGGCGCCGGCAACTACGCGATGAGCGGCCGCGCCTACGACCCGCGCTTCGTCTTCACCTGGCCGCAGCACCGCATCGCCGTGATGGGGCCGCGCCAGCTCGGCGGCGTGCTCGAGATCGTGGCGCGCCAGCGCACCGAGGCCGCCGGCCAGCCGTTCGACGCCGCGGCGTTCGCCCCGGCGCGCGAGGCGTTCGAGGCCCAGGTGGAGTCGCAGTCCACGGCGCTCTACGCCACGGGGCGGCTGTGGGACGACGGCGTCATCGACCCGCGCGACACCCGGCGGGTGCTCTCGCTGGCGCTCGCCGCCGTGCACTCCGGCCCGGTGCGCGGCTCCAACACCTACGGCGTCTTCCGGATGTGACGCGATGACCTCCGAGCGCGTCCGCGCCGTCACCCGGGTGCTCGTCGCCAACCGCGGCGAGATCGCCCGGCGCATCGTGCGCACCTGCCACGCGACGGGCGTGGAGACCGTCGCGGTCTTCTCCGACGCGGACCGCGGCGCGCCGCACGTCGACGAGGCGACGCTCGCCGTCGCGATCGGCGGGCGCACCGCCGCGGAGTCCTACCTCGACCCGGACCGGCTCCTCGACGCCGCGCGCCGCAGCGGCGCGGACGCCGTCCACCCCGGTTACGGCTTCCTGTCCGAGGACCCGGACTTCGCCCAGGCGGTGCTCGACGCCGGGCTCGTCTGGATCGGGCCGCCCCCGGACGCGATGCGCGCCATGGCGCGCAAGGTGGAGGCCAAGCGCGTGGCCGCGGCGGCCGGCGTCCCGCTCGTGCCCGGTGCCGAGCTCGACGCCGACGTCTCCGACGAGGCGCTCGTGACGGCCGCGGCCGGCGTCGGGTACCCGGTGCTGGTGAAGGCATCCGCCGGGGGAGGCGGGCGCGGGATGCGCGTGGTGACCGCCGCGGACGAGCTGGCGGCGGCGGTGGCGGCCGCGCGGCGCGAGGCGCAGGCGTCCTTCGGCGACGCCACCGTGTTCCTGGAGCGCTACCTGTCCCGCGGGCGCCACGTGGAGGTGCAGGTCTTCGGCGACGCGCACGGCGAGGTGGTGCACCTGTTCGAGCGCGAGTGCTCGGTGCAGCGCCGCCACCAGAAGGTGGTCGAGGAGTCGCCATCGCCGGGCACGACGCCGGCCACGCTCGAGGCGATGTGCGCCGCCGCGGTCGCCCTGGCGCGCGCGATCGGCTACGTCGGCGCCGGCACCGTGGAGTTCCTCGTCGCCGGCGAGGGCGACGCGCAGGAGTTCTTCTTCCTGGAGATGAACACGCGGCTCCAGGTGGAGCACCCCGTGACCGAGCTGGTCACCGGGCTCGACCTCGTGGCCTGGCAGCTCGCGGTCGCGCGGGGCGAGCCGCTGCCGCTGCGCCAGCACGAGATCGGGCGCCGTGGCCACGCGATCGAGGCGCGCCTCTACGCCGAGGACACGGCGCGGGGGTTCCTGCCCAGCACGGGGCGGCTGCTGTCGTGGGACCTCGACGACGACGGCGGCGACTGGCTGCGCGTCGACAGCGGCTACGAGCAGGGCGCCACCGTCTCGGAGCACTACGACGCGCTGCTCGCCAAGGTGGTCGCGCACGGCGACGACCGCACCGACGTCGCGCGCTCGCTGGCGGAGTACCTGAGGGGCACGTCGGTGGTCGGCGTCACCACCAACGCCCTCATGCTCGCGGCTGTGCTCGACCACCCCGCGTTCCTCGACGGCGCCACCACCACGGCGTTCCTCGACGAGCACCCCGAGGTACTCGCACCGCAGGCGCCGGCCGACGTGCTCGACCTGCACCTGCTCGCAGCCGCCGCCGCGCTGTTCGGCCTCGGCGGCGACGCGGCGGGCGAGGGCTGGCGCACCGTGGCCGGGGTGCCCGAGACGCTGCGCGTCGGCTACCGCCGGGGCGAGCGCGACGTGGTCGCCGTGCTGGGCCGTGCCTGGACCCGCGACGGCGCCACGCTGCTCGTGGCAGCCGACGCCGACGAGCTCGACGTCGACGGTGCCCGCGTGGATCCCCATGCGGCGCAGACGATCGCGGCGATGGCAGGGCCGGTCGGCCCGGTCCGGTCGCACCGCGCGGTGCGCCTGGACCCCCTCGGGCCGCGCGCTGACGACGGCTTCGCGGCGCACCGCCTCGAGGTCGACGGCGTGCGCCGCACCGTCGACCTGCGGCACGATCCGGCCGACCCGGCCGAGTCGGTCGCCGTCGACGCCGAGGGCTGGGTCACCACGTTCTCGGTGCTGCCCCTCGGGGCGGCCGGCGGCCACGAGGCGGGAGCGAGCGACCCCACCACACCGGTGCCCGGCACGGTCACCCACGTGGCCGTCGAGGTGGGCAGCACCGTCGCCGCGGGCGAGCCGCTCGTGGTGCTCGAGGCGATGAAGATGGAGCACACCGTGCGGGCCGGCGCCGACGGCGTCGTGACGGCGGTGCACGTGCGGGTGGGGCAGTCCGTCGACGCGCACGTGGTGGTCGCGACGGTGGAGCCCTCATGAGCGAGCGGCCGGTGCGCATCGCGAACTGCAGCGGGTTCTTCGGCGACCGGCTCTCGGCCGCGCGCGAGATGGTCGAGGGCGGCCCGATCGACGTGCTCACCGGCGACTGGCTCGCCGAGCTCACGATGCTGATCCTGGCGAGGCAGCGGCTCAAGCACGGGCCCGGCAGCGGCTGGGCCCGCACGTTCCTCACCCAGCTGCGCGAGGTGCTCGGCACGTGCCTCGAGGACGGCATCAAGGTGGTCTCCAACGCCGGCGGCCTCGACCCGGCGGGCGCGGCGGCGGCCGTGCGCGCCGCCGCCGACGAGCTCGGCCTCGGGCGCGTGCGGGTCGCGTGGGTGGAGGGCGACGACCTGCTCCCGCGCCTCGACGGGCTGCGAGCGGCCGGCGAGCCGTTCGCCAACCTCGCGACGGGGGAGCCGCTCGAGGCGCTCGGCGCCCCGCCGCTCACCGCCAACGCCTACCTCGGCGGCCGCGGCATCACCGCGGCGCTCGCCGCCGGGGCCGACGTCGTCATCACCGGCCGGGTCACCGACGCCGCGCTCGTGGTGGGTCCGGCCGCGTGGTGGCACGGCTGGGACTACGACGACCCCGCGCAGCTCGACCGCCTCGCCGGCGCCGTCGTCGCCGGTCACGTCATCGAGTGCGGGGCGCAGGCCACCGGCGGCAACTACGCGTTCTTCCGCGAGGTCCCGGGCCTCGAGCACGTCGGCTTCCCGTGGGTCGACGTCGCCGACGACGGCACGAGCGTCGTCGGCAAGCACGACGGCACCGGGGGACTGGTCGACGTCGGCACCGTGACCGCCCAGCTGCTCTACGAGATCGGCGGCCCCGCCTACGCGAACCCCGACGTGACGGCGCGCTTCGACACCATCGCGCTGGCCCCGGCCGGGCCGGACCGGGTGCGGATCAGCGGAGTGCGCGGCGAGCCGGCACCGGCCACCCTCAAGGTCGCGATGAACGCGCTCGGCGGGTTCCGTAACTCCGCGTCGCTGGTGCTCACCGGGCTCGACGTCGAGGCGAAGGCCGATCTCGCGCTCCGCACGATCGCGGGACTCCCTCTGGCCCAAGCACTCTCGGGCACACCGGAGGACAACGCCGCGGCCTCGCGGTTCGCGGTGCGCGAGCTGCACGTCGCGCTGCTGCGCCGCGACCGCCCCGACCCCGCCACCACCGCGGACGCCCAGGCCGAGCTGCGGATCACCGTGAAGGCCGCGGACCCCGCCGCGGTCGGCAAGGCGTTCACCGCGCCGGTGGTCGAGAGCGCGCTGGCGAGCTACCCCGGCATGTTCCCCACGGCGCCGCCGTCCGACGGCACGCCGTACGGCGTCTACTGGCCCACCACCGTCGCGGCAGATCTGGTCGAGCAGGTCGTGCACCTCGACGCGGAGGGCACCACCACGGTCGTCGCCACCGTGCCGGGCGGTGGGGCGCCCGGACCCGCCGGAGCGCTCGGGGACCAGGCCCACCAGGAGCCCGAGCCCCCGCAGCCCGGCGGCGCGACGGTGCGCGTCCCCTTCGGCGCGATGGTGGGGGCGCGCAGCGGCGACAAGGGCGGCGACGCCAACGTCGGCGTCTGGCTGCGGCCCACGGGCGACGACGACCTCGACCGGCGCCGGTGGTCCTGGCTGGCGGGATCCCTCACCGCGCACCGGGTGCGTGCGCTGCTGCCCGAGGCGGGCGACCTCGGCGTCGACGTGCACCCGCTGGCGAACCTGCGCGCCGTCAACGTCGTGGTCCACGGCCTGCTCGGCCGCGGGGTGGCCGACTCCACCAGCCTCGACCCGCAGGCCAAGGGCCTCGGCGAGCACCTGCGGGCGCGCTGGGTCGACGTCCCGCGCGACCTGCTCACCGACGACGAGCGCGCGCAGGCGGTGACGACGTGAGCGCCCGGGCCGAGGAGAAGGCCGCGCCGCTCACCGACCGCGGACGCCGCACGCGCGACAACCTGCTCGTGGCCGCGCGCGCGGTGTTCGAGGAGCGCGGGTACGCCGCGACCCGCATGGCCGACATCGCCCGGGCGGCCGGCGTCTCCCACGGCACGACGTACACCTGGTTCGCCGACAAGGAGGCGCTGCTGCGCGCTCTCGTCGACACGATGATCGACGAGGTGTTCGCGGCGCTCGCCATCGGCGACGAGGTGCCGGACCCGCACGAGCGGATGCTCGAGGGCAACCGCCGCTACCTCGCGGCCTACCGCCGCCACGGCCGGATGCTCGAGGTCGTCGAGGAGGCCGCGGCCGTGGAGCCGCACTACCGCGACGTGCTCGCCGGCGTCCGCCGCGACCACGTGCGCCGCGTCACCCGCGACATCGAGCGGCTCCAGGCCGCGGGCGAGGCCGACACCGACGTCGACGCCGCGGTGGCCGCCGGGGCGCTGTGCGCGATGGTCGAGGGCTTCGGCCGGCACTGGTACGGGCGCGACGAGCAGGCCGGTGCGGCCTACGGCGACGAGACGGCGGTCGAGACCCTGAGCCTGTTGTGGGCGCGGGGCCTGGGTGTGCGGACGAAGGAGCGGTCATGAGGTTCACCCCCGAGCACGAGCAGTTCCGCGCGGTCGTCCGCGACCTGGTGACGAAGGAGATCGACCCGTACGTCGAGGAGTGGGAGCGGGCCGGGATCTTCCCCGGCCACGAGCTGTTCCCCAAGCTCGCCGCGGTCGGCGCGCTCGGCCTCGAGTACGACCCGGAGTACGGCGGCCAGGGCGCCGACCACTCCTACACGCTGGTGCTCGCCGAGGAGCTCGGCCGCGCCGACTGCGCCGGCGTCCCGATGGGCATCGCGGTGCAGACCTCGATGGCGACGCCGGCGCTGGCCCGCCACGGCAGCCACGAGCTGAAGAAGGCCTACCTCGAGCCGGCGCTGCGCGGCGAGCAGGTGTGCTCGGTCGCGGTGTCCGAGCCGGGCGCGGGCAGCGACGTCGCCGGCATCACCACCCGCGCCCGCCGCGACGGCGACGACTGGGTGATCACCGGCCGCAAGATGTGGATCACCAACGGGACCCAGGCCGACTGGGTGTGCCTGCTGGCCCGCACGAGCGACGAGGGCGGGTACGCCGGTATGTCGCTCATCGTCGTCCCCACGGCCACTCCCGGCTTCAGCGTCGGCCGCAAGATCGAGAAGATGGGCAACCGGTCCAGCGACACCGCCGAGCTCGTGCTCGACGACGTCCGGGTGCCGGTCGACCACACGATCGGGGAGATCGGACGCGGCTTCCAGCTGCAGATGCAGCAGTTCCAGGACGAGCGGCTCGTGGGTGCCTACCTCGCCGTGGCCGGCGCGCGTCGGGCGCTGGACCGCACGGTGGAGTACCTGCGCGTGCGCGAGGCCTTCGGCAAGCCGCTGCTGGCCAACCAGCACCTGCAGTACCGCCTCGCCGAGCTCGTCGCCGACGTCGACCTCGTGCACGAGTACTGCCACGCGGCGGCAGAGCGGGTGCTCGCCGGCGAGGACGTCACGCGCATGGCGACGATCGCCAAGCTGAAGGCCGCTCGCGTGGCGCGCGAAGTGGCCGACGCCGCGGTGCAGTACCACGGCGGCATGGGCTACGCCGAGGACATGTGGGTGGAGCGCTACTACCGCGACGCGCGCCTGGTCTCCATCGGCGGCGGCGCCGACGAGGTCATGCTGCGCGTGATCAGCCTCCTCGAGGGCATGGGCCGCCGATGACGGACGCACGGGTGAAGGGGTGGGGACCATGACGGTGCGCTACGAGGTGGCCGACGGCGTCGCCACCCTCACCCTGTGCTCGCCGGAGACGCGCAACGTCCTCACCGCGGCCACGATGCAGGCGCTGCGCGAGCACCTCACCTCTGCGGCGGACGACGACGCCGTGCGCGTCGTCGTGCTCACCGGCGAGGGGACGACGTTCTGCGCGGGGGCGGACCTCGCCGGGGCCGCGGCGGCCGACGCCGCGTCGTTCACCGACAGCGGTCCCGCCGCGCTCGTCGCGGTGCTCGAGGCGATGCTCGAGCACCCCAAGCCGATCGTCGCGCGCGTGCAGGGCCACGTCGCCGGCGGCGGCAACGGCCTGGTGGCGGCGAGCGACATCGCGGTGGCGGCGGAGTCGGCGCGGTTCGCCTTCAGCGAGGTGCGTGTGGGCGTGGCCCCGGCCGTGATCTCGGTGGTGTGCCTGGCCGTGATGCGACGCCGCGACGCGCAGGAGCTCATGCTCACCGGCGAGCGGGTCTCCGCCGACCGCGTCCACGAGGCCGGCCTGGTCACCGCGGTCGCGGCCGACGACGCCCTCGACGCCGTCGTCCGCTCCTACGTCGAGGCCCTGCTCGCCGGCGGTCCGCAGGCGCTGCGCGCCACCAAGGACCTGCTGGCGCACGTGCCCGGGCAGGCGCGCGGGGAGGCGTTCGCGCGCACGGCGGAGCTCTCGGCCGCGCTGTTCGGCAGCGACGAGGCGCGCGAGGGCATGACGGCGTTCCTCGAGCGGCGCCCCCCGTCCTGGGCACCCGGCGGCGACTGACCCGGTCAGTCCGGCGCGGGCAGGTCCTCGGGCCGGTCGACGTCGCGGCTCCACCCGTCGGGGTCGTCCACGTCCACCACCTCGAGGCCCTCGAGCAGGGCGCGGGCGGGGCGGTCGCGCGGGTCGGTGCCCTCGAGCGACCGGCGCAGCGCGCCGGCGCGGTAGGCCGCCAGCAGCGGCTGGCGCCGTCCGCCGGCGTCGCGCGCGACGGCCGCGCCCGCCTCCGGACGCGCCTCGAGCTCGGCGAGCAGCCGGGGCAGCAGGGGGCCCGGGCCGAGCAGGTCGCCGGCGAGCACCAGCACGACGCCGGTGGTCACGTGCGGCAGCGCGGCGGCGACCGCGGCCAGCGGACCGGACCACGGCGGGTCCTCGCGCACCACCACCACGTGCGGACCGAGCGCGGCCCGGTGCGGCCCGACCACGACGACGTGCCCGGCCACCGCCGAGGCCGCGTCGACGACGCCGGCCAGCAGGGTGGAGCCGCCGAGCGCCACCTCGAGCTTGTCGGCGCCGAAGCGCCGCGAGCGCCCGCCGGCCAGCACCACCGCGGTGACGTCGGGCGAGGGGGGCACGCCGCGACGCTACCGGCAGCCTGTAACGGTTCCGGATCGTTTCAGGGTTTGCGGGACGACGGCCCGTCCGCGGCCCGCCCGCGCGGGCTCCCGACCTGGCCCGGACGGCACCACCGGCCCCGATCCGTGCGGGGACGCGGCCCCACGCGGCGATGTCCGGCATGGGGGACGATGCGCGTAAACGCTTGCACTCCGGAGCCGCCACTCCGTACCCTGACCCCGCGCTGGCGAGCTCGTCGGCCCCGGAACGTCGCGAAGGAGCCCCGGCCCATGGCCATGACCATCCGCGACATCGCGCGCGAGGCGGGCGTGTCCACCGCCACCGTGTCGCGGGCGCTGCGCGGGCTCCCCAACGTCGACCCGGTCACCCGCGAGCGGGTCCGCCAGGTGGCCGAGCGGCTCGACTACGTCGTCTCCCCGGCCGCCTCGCGGCTGGCCTCCGGCCGGGCCGGCGCCATCGCGGTGATCACCCCCTACATCGCGCGCTGGTACTTCGGGCGGGTGCTCTCGGGGATCGAGCGGGTGCTTCAGGCCAGCGAGCTCGACCTGCTGCTCTCGAGCATCGGCGACCCCAGCGAGACCCACCGCGTCCCGCCGCACCGCAAGCTGCGCCGCCGCGTGGACGGCTTCCTCGTCATCTCGCTGTCGACCGACACCGAGGGCGTCAGCGAGATCTTCGACGCGGACCTCCCGGTGGCGCTCATCGACACCGAGCGCCCAGGCTGCTGGTCGGTCGGGATCGACGACGTCGCCGGCGCGCGGATGGCGGTGCAGCACCTCATCAACCTCGGCCACGAGCGGATCGGGCTCATCTCCGGCCGGCCGCTGCCCACTCCCTTCCGGCCGGAGGAGAACCGCTGGATCGGCTACCGCGACGCCCTCGTCGACGCCGGCCTGCCGGTCGAGCCGGACCTCGAGGCCTGCGGCCACTTCACGATCGAGGGCGGCGAGCGGGCGATGACCACGCTGCTGGCCCGGCCGCACCCGCCCACGGCGGTGTTCGCGATGTCCGACGAGATGGCCTTCGGCGCCCTGCGCTCGCTGCGCGCGCACGGGCTGCAGCCCGGGGCCGACGTGTCCGTCGTCGGCTTCGACGGGCACGAGATGTCCGAGCACCTCGACCTCACCACGATCGTGCAGCCCGTCGAGGAGATCGGCGCGCGCGCGGCGCAGACCCTCCTCGACGCGCTCGACCGGCCGGGGGTCGAGCCGCAGCAGGTGATCCTGCCGCTGAGCATGGTCGTGCGGGGCTCCACCGCGCTGCGCCGCGACCGCACGACCGCGCCCGTCTCGTAGGACGCGGAGCGCGGGCTCAGCCCGCGAGCATCTCCTCGCGCACGTCGCCCATGGGCGGGCGCAGCGGCAGGTCGCCGCGCAGCCCGGCCGAGGCGGGCGCGTCCACCCGCGAGAGCGCGGCGCGCAGCACCTCGCGCGCCTGGCCGCTCACGGAGCTCAACGGGCGGTTGCGCACCACCCGGTCGCCGACGTCGACCTGCGCGATGCACCCCACGCCGAAGCGCTCGGCCACGTCGATGAGCAGGCCCATCTCGACGCCGTGGTCGGGCTCGAACGGCACCGCCTCGAGCACGTCGCGGCGGCCGGCGTACTCGCCGCCGAGCGGCTGGCGCAGGTGGGCCAGCCGCGGGTGCACGAGCGAGAGCACAGGACGGGCGGTGCGCTCGGTGACCCGCCCGCCCTCGCGCCGGCCGGCACCGAGGCGACGGGTGTACACCGCGCGCACGAGCGCGGTCGCGGGGTCGGCGAGCAGCGGCCCGAGCAGGCCGCGGACGACGTCGCACGAGAGCCCGACGATGTCGGCGTCGAGCCACACGAGGATGTCGCTGTCGGTCGCGGCCAGCGACCGCCAGAGCACGTCGCCCTTGCCGACCGCGGGGCCGAACTGGGGGAGCACGGAGTCGGCCGGGACCACCCGGGCCCCGGCCGCGGCGGCGACCGCCGCGGTGCGGTCGTGCGAGCCGTGGTCGAGCACCACGACGTCGTCGACGAGGCCGGCGTCGACCAGGGGGCGCAGGGTGCGCACGATGCGGCCGATCGTGGGCTCCTCGTCGCGCGCCGCCAGGCACACGCTCACGCGGCGCCCGTCCTTGGCCGCCACGAGGTCGGCGACGCCGTACTCGGAGTGGTGGTGGTGCGCGAGCCCCACCGGCGGACGGGCGGGCGCGCCGGTGCGCGCCCCCTGCCGTCCGGTGCTGTCCCCCATGACGTCCTCCTGCCACTGCGGCGCCCGTGGTCGGTGGGACGCGCGCTGCTGCTCCGAGGATCCCTCGCGAAGGTGGAGGAAAGGTGTCATCCGTGTCTCGACCACGTCCTAGTTGGGCCGTCGGGGCGACTCGGCCACCCTGGTGCCGGTCCAGCGGTGACGTGGGGGAGGACCGGTCAGGGGTGGGCGTGCCAGGACACGAGCACGTAGCCGGGCACCGGGAACCGGCGGTTGCCCGCCGCGTCCGTGCCGGAGACCCGGAACTTGTAGCGGCCGCTGGGCACCCCGCGCCCTGACGCGGTTCGCCCGTCCCACAGCACGGCGAACCTGCCGGCGGCGTGCGCTCCGCCGTAGAGCCGGCGCACGACGCGGCCGGACATCGTGCTCACCACCACCGAGAACGACGACAGCGCCTCCGAGCTGGTGGCGCCCAGGCCCGCGGAGTCGGCGTAGCCGTCTCGCCGCGGGTAGATGACGCGGCGGCCGGGGTGGGCGCCGGTGAGCTCCGGCGGCGTGAGGTCGACGCGGACGTAGGACGCCGCGAGGCCGTCGAGCTGCGTGCCGCCGACCCTCGCGGACGTGCGCACCTGGATCCGGTAGACGCCCTCGCCCACGGTGCGGCCGTGCGCGTCGTGCCCGTCCCAGATCCAGGTGTGGGCGCCGGCGGCCACCGTGCCCAGGGCCACCGGACCGGCCACCTTCGACCCGTCGGCGGCGAACACCGACGCGGTGGCGGTCTGCGACTGGTCGACCGAGTAGCGCACGGAGGTGGTGTCGACGCGCCCGTCGCCGTTGGGGCTGAACACCCGCGGCGAGGCCGTCGCGCTCACCTGCAGCCGCGGCGCCTGCGCCAGGGCGGCGGCGTACTGCACGAGACCGTGGCCGAACCCGAGCGCGGGGCCCGTCGTCGTGTCGGTGATCGCGGCGACGACGTCGGAGAGCGTGAACGCCGGGTGCAGCGAGCGGATCAGGGCGGCCTCGGCGCCCACGATCGGCGAGGAGAAGGACGTGCCGTCCCACACCGAGTAGCCGTCGACCCGGTCGTCGTGGGTGTCGTAGGCCAGCGGCAGCGCGATGGGGATGCCGACGCCCGGCGCCGCCACCGTCACCCACGAGCCGTACGTCGAGAACGACGCGCGGGTCGTGCCGTCCGAGGTCGTCGCGCCCGCGGACACGGCCCCGGTGCAGGCCGCCGGGTACTGCTTCACGGTGTTGCCGTTGTTGCCGGCCGCCGCGACGACGAGCACGCCGTGGGCCACGGCGTAGTCGACCGCCGCCTGCTCGGCGGTGTCCGGCGTCGGGTCGCCGAGGCTGATGTTGACCACCGAGGCGCCGTGGTCGACGGCGTAGACGATGGCCGTGGCGACGGCGGCCGCGGTGATGCGCCCCGTGGAGTCGGCGGCCTTGAGCAGCAGCAGACCGGCGTCGGGAGCCGCCCCCGCGATGCCGATGCCGTTGTTGGTCACCGCGGCGGCCACGCTGGCGACGGCGGTGCCGTGGCCGGGGAGCGGGTCGCCGGGCGAGTCGGCCACCGCGGAGCCGCCGTCCACGACGTCGTGGGTGCCCACGACCTTCGCCGCGACGTCCGGGTGGCCGGCGTCGAAGCCGCCGTCGACGACCGCGATCGTGACGCCGTCGCCGCGGGCGACGTCCCAGGCGGCGGGCGCCGCCACCGCGCCGAGGGCGGTGGCCTGGCGCGGCAGCCAGCGCGGGTCGTTCGGCGTGAAGAACGGCCGGCGCTCGGGCGAGGCCGTCACCGCGTCGCTGCCGTACGTCGCGGCGAGCGCGGCCGCGGTGGACGCGGCGTCGGCCGCGGGGACGGTGACCGTGGCGAACCCGATCCGCGCCAGCGCGTCGTCGGTGCGGGCCGCGGCACCGGCGACCCGGGCGGCGACGGCGCGCACGGCCGTGAGCGAGGCGTGCGCCGCCGGGATGCCGGTGCGCACCTCGAGGGTGACCGTGCCGGACGCCGACCCCGCAGAGGCCGTGGTCGCGGCGGAGGCGGTCCCGACGGGCAGGAGGAGCGCCGCGAGCGCGGCGGCGAGCGCGACGGTCGCCGGCGGGCGCAGCGCGGCTCGGCGCACGGTCCCACCCCTTCCGCGCCGGGACCTGCGGACACCCGGCCCCGCCATTGTCGCCGCCCGCCCGGCCGAGTCCACCCGGGGACCTCGCGCAGCCGGCCGGGGGGCGCCGGGCGTGCAGACCGAGCTACGCGGCCGGCCTCGCGGCATGTCGCGGATCAGGGGGAGGGGCGGTGAGCCGTGCAGCCCCGCGCGGCTGTCGTCGGTCATCCGCAAGGTCCCGGCTCACGGACGAACCTGGATGACGGTCTTGCCCTTGGCTCGCGCAGTGGGGTTCAAGGCGGCAACCGCGTCGTCTAGGACGGTGACGGTGCCGATGCTCGGTGTCAGCCGTCCGTCGCGCACTCGCTGGACGAGCTCCACCAGTTGCTCGCGGTTCGCTTCGACGACGAAGTCGACGGCCAGGCCGTTCGCCGGCGTTGCGCTCACCGGGCCGACGACCGACACCAGGGTGCCTCCGGCACGAACGAGACCGGCGGACCGCTTCTGGATGTCGCCGCCGATGACATCGAAGACCAGGTCGACCTTCCCGACGTCCTCCAGGACGTCGTTGTCGAGGTCGACGAACTCAGCCGCGCCGAGATCGAGCGCCTTCCCCCGGTCGGCCGCGCGGCCGGTACCGATGACGTGTGCGCCGGCTTCGCGGGCGAGCTGGATGACGAGAGACCCGACCGCGCCACCGGCCCCGTGTGCGAGGACCCTGTGCCCCGCCTCGAGGCGCCCGTGCTGGAACAGCCCCTGCCAGGCCGTCAGACCCGAGATCGGCAGCGAGGCGCCTGTCGTGAAGTCGACGTCGCCCGGCAGAGGGGCGAGGTTCCGCGCCTCGACGGCCGCCAGCTCGGCCAGGCTGCCGTCTCTGTACCAGTCGGCGAGCCCGAACACCCGCTGTCCTACCGACAGCCCCGTCGTTCCGTAGCCGAGGGCCGCGACCACACCAGCCAGCTCGTGGCCGGGGATCGACGGTGTCCGGTCCCCTCCGCGTCGGTCGCTCCACGTCGACGGCCACTCCAGCTCCGTCGACACGAACCCGGCGGCGTGGACCTCGACGATGACGTCGTTGATCGACGCCAGCGGCGCAGGCCTGTCGACCAGCTCCAATCCCGCGGTTCCAGCATTCCGATCCGTGACCACAAGCGCCTTCATCCGGTGTCTCCTTCGTGCGGCCGATCGCGCCAGGTTGGGGAAGGTTCGAATCGACGAGCCCACCCGGTCGACACAGGCAGGTCCGCCCAGTCCACGACCCACTCTCGGGTGACTTGGAGGAGATGAACATGGGCGGAGTGTCATCCGACCGCTCACGTTCCTGAGCGCTGGCCGGTGGCCCTACCTCGACGGGCGCCGGAGCGCCTCGATCAACCCCGCTTGCGAGTGAACCCCTGCCTTCGCGAAGGTCGACGACAGATGGTTGCGCACGGTGCTCTGGGACAGGTGCAGGGCTGCGGCGATCGCCGGCACCCGGCGTCCGCGCAGCAGCAGGCTCGCGATCTCCAGCTCGCGGAATGTCATGCGGGACATCAGGGTTCGGTCGATCGTCATTTCGGGAAACCTGCGGTAGAGCGCGACAGCTCGGTCTGCGCGCGCCACGGAGCGCATTGCCTGCTGACCCTGCGGCAGCCGCAGCAGTGGGTCGGCAGACGGCATGAGGGCGAATCCGAAGTCGGGAGCTGGGTGCAGAGCCCCGCACACCATGAAATCCACGGGGACTGGCGGCGATCCAGGTCGCGACACGGCGGCGACACCTGTGGCCCCGGCGCGCGTCTGCAGAGCTTGGGCCATCACCCACAAGGCAGATGGAACGGTCTCTTGAGAGAACAGGCTCAGCAACTGCGTACCGATCAACTCGTGCGCGGGCTGGCCGCACAACGTCCCGATGTCGGCCGTCACATGGGTGATCGTCAGGGACCCGTCGCAGACGCCGAGCACCATCGGTGCTTCCGGGGCTGCCGGTTCTGGTAACGACCCTTCATGTCGATCAGGCTCCAGCCGCAGCACCATCAGGGCGTACCGCCACGGGCGTTCGTCACCGATGGCCCGCATCCACCCTCTGATCGGCTGCGGGGGTCGTCCGGTCAGCCTGAGGGCGTTTCCCGCCTCGTAACCGTCTATAGCGCCCCGCGCGATCATGTCCAGCCCGCCGCTCGGGCGATGCGACATGTAGTCGTAGACCCTCGCGCCGAGCGGGTCGTTGTGCCGACCGGGGTCCAAGAGCGCACCCAGGGGTTCGCTGACCGCGGCAATCGTCAGATCGTCGAGGTTCACGATCAGCGCGAGCCCGTCGGTCTGCATGACGAGGGACACCCAGCCTGCCGCTTCTCGCGACAGCGCTCGCGGCGTGCGTCGGACTACCACAGTCACCCGGCCGAAGTGGCTCGAAGAGCCAGCGACGCCAAACTATCGCCGAATGCTCCTCAGAGGAAGCGCCCGGATGGCGCACCAGACTGCGGGACTCGGACCCCTCGTCGAGGGGGCTTCGTGCCGCGTGACACGCCTCCGCATCCGATGCTCGCGTCGTCGGACGTCGCCACTGGACATCGTCCGAGCCCTGGTCCATGGCACCCTAGAGCCGCCTGTGGCGTGCGGAGAGCCTTCCGAGACGAAGGTCGGCCCGTGCGTCAGAGGCTCCGGTTGCTCCACTCGCGGTCGGTCTCGGACCTCGCGCCCGCCGACATGGCCCGTGAACAGGAGAACCGCAGATGGAGGGCTCGCATAGTGGCCGAGTGCGGCGGTCTTGAAAACCGCTGGGTGGCAACACCCCGAGGGTTCGAATCCCTCGCCCTCCGCTCACCCGCTCCTCGGTCGGCCCACCCACCACAGTCGGTCGGGACGTCGGCCGCGGCGTCGTCGGCACAGTGCGTGGCCATCCTGCGGCAGCCGTGCGTTCGCGAGCGCGTTGGCGTGCGGCACCGCGTGCGCGCACTGCTCTCAGGTGCGGGCGCACGTGTGCGATCGGGTCAGACGGGCGGTCGCTCCGGCGGGTCGGTCGTGCGTGGGTCGGGGTGGACGTCCGGGTCGCCGGTGTCGGGGCGTGCATCCACGACGCCGGGCGGGGCGGGCGGTTCGGCCGTCGGCGGTGTCGTCCGTCGTGGTGGCTCGAGGACAGGTTGGGCCGGGATGCGGATGCGTTGCCGCCATCGGGTGACCCAGGTGCCCGACCCGTCGGCCGCGCTGTCCTCGATGGTGGCGTGGCCTGCCGTCTTCACCTGGTGGCAGCGCGAGCACAGGCCGCCGCAGTTCGCGGTGTCGCTCGCGCCCTCGGGGAACGGGAGGGCGTGGTCCATCTCCTGGGCGCGGCGGGTGCAGCCGGGTCGTCGGCAGATGGGGTCACGGTGCAGGACGTGCTCCCGCAGGGCGGCGGGCAGGTACCGGCGGGTGCCGTAGTCGAGGAGGTGCCCGTCGACCGGGTCGACGACCACGCGTCGCCACCAGTCGGCGACCGCGGCGACCTCACGCGCGATCGGTGCAGGGATCGGCGTGCCGTTCACGAGCGCCAGGCCGTCGCGCTCGCCGCGGAGAGTGTCGAGGTCCATCACCACGTGCAGCTCGGTCTGCGTGCGCGACGCCTCGTAGACGAGTTCGCCGTCCTCGCCTCGTTCGCCGAGGACCAGAGCGGCCAGGGCGTCCGCGCGGCACGCACCCGATGCGGCGTCCTCGTTCCCCGCGCGCACGGCCTCGGCCCCACCGCGCTGCGCGCGCAGCGCCTTGCCGGCGGCTTCGATCGCGTCGAACACCGCGTCGATCACCGGCGCCCGGTGCGTGACGCCGAGGAACGCCATCCCGTCGCCGATCGGCTGCCGGTACACGTCGCGCGTGGCAGCAGCTCGGTTGGCACGGACGGTCGCGTCCGGGTCGTGGCGGGCGATGAGCTTGTCGAGCAGCTTGCGCAGCTCGGACGGGGTCGCGGTGCGCGCCTCGTCCAGAGCCGCCGCCTCGATGGCTGCCAGCGCGTCGACGTCGGCCACGAACCGGGTCTGGTCCACGAGGACCGCGCAGTGCCGCTCGGTGATCTCGCCCGCGGCCAGCGCCGCGCCGAACGACGGGAACGTCTCGGTCAGCGCCCGGGCGCGGTCGATCTCCTTCGCCGCGCCGTAGGCGCTGACATGGGTGGCGTAGGCGACCTCCTGCGCCGCGGCGGCGTCCTCGTACGAGTTACGGAGCGCGGAGTCCGGCCACGCCTTCGCGGCGAACGCGGCCTCGGCGGCGAGGCGCATCGAGGCCAGCCGGGCCTCGAGCCGGGCGGTCATCGCGAGGTAGTCGATCAGCTCGGCCGGCTCGGTGATCGCGTCGACGTCGATGTGGTCGAGCAGCAGGAGGTCGGTGGCATCCACCGGCTGCTCGAGCACTGCGGCCAGTGCGCTCGCATCGCCGCGGAGCCACGCCGGAGGCTGGTGGTACAGGGAGTCCAGGAGGAACGCGACGCTGAGAGGACGGAAGCCCGGGGTGGTGCCCGCGTCGTCGACGGCAGTCATCCGGGCACCTCCCACGGGTCGATCGGTCTCGGTCGTGTGCCGCGAGCCTAGCGTCGACCTCCGACAGTCGTGGTTCGCGATCCACAGCAGTACCAAGGGGTTTCGCCGATCAGCCATCCACACCCTGTGGACACCGGAGGAGTCACCAGGTGACGTGCAGCGCGGTCGGCGCGCGGAACTCCCAGCCGCGGAAGACCACGTCGTGCGACGGGTCGAGACGCAGCTCCGGCAGCGCGTCCACCAGCATCCGCAGCGCGATGCGCTCCTGCCCGCGCGCGAACGCGTGCCCGGCGCAGAAGTGCGGGCCGTAGCCGAAGGCCGCGTTCGGCTCGCGGGTGCGTCGTACGTCGAAGCGGTCCGGATCGGCGAACACCCGCTCGTCGCGGCAGGCGCTGGCCACCACGCCGGCCACCGCGGCACCGGCCGGGATCACGGTCCCCGCGAGCTCGACGTCGTGGGTGGCCTGGCGCGTCTGCGTGCCGATCGGCGCGACCCACCGCAGGCCCTCGTGGACGGCGTCGTCCCAGCGCTCGGGGTCCTCGCGCACCCAGGCCAGCTGCTCGGGATCGGCGAGCAGCGCGGCCAGCGTGGAGGCGGCGCCGTGGCCCGGCTCCTGCATGCCGCCGAGGATGATCACCTTGAGCGAGGGCAGCACCGCGTCGACAGCCCGCGGCCGGCCGACCGGGCAGCCGCTGGTGAGCATCGAGGCGATCGTGGAGTCGTCCGGATCGTGCGCGAGCCGGGTCATGAGCGGGCGCAGCTCGGCGTCGATGAGGGCCGCGGTCTCGTCGTTGACGCGCTGCTTCTCGGGGTCGTTCTCGAAGTTGATCGCGCCCATCGCCAGGCCGTGGAACCACTGCTGGAGCGTCGCCTCGCTCAGGTGCCCGAGGCCGAGCACGGCACCGAGGCTGAGCACCGAGATCGGCTCGAAGTACTCGGCGACGAGCTCGGCCCGGCGCCCGGGGGAGGCGAGCAGCCGGTCGAGGAACCGCTGCGCGATCGGCGCGACGAGGTCGTCGATGTAGGTGGCCACCGTGCGCGGCCGGTACTTGGTGTCGAGGCTGCGGCGCAGGTCGAGGTGCGCCTCGCCGTCCACGGTGAGGATCGTCGGTCCGCCGAACGAGCGGTCGAGCGGTGAGTCGGTCACCTGCGCGCTGAACAGGTCGGGCTTCGTCGTCACCGTCTCGACGTCGGCGGCGCGCGTCACCAGCCAGAGGTTGACGGCGGGCACCCACTCGACGGGCTCTTCGGCCCGGAGGCGCGCGTAGACCGGGTACGGGTCGGCCTCGAGGTCCTCGACCGTGATCGTCTCGGCGTACGTCATGGAGGACACCCTCCAGTCGTTCGCCCCCGAACGGCAAGCGGCCTCGGGCGGGTGCAGCGCGGGCGGCGGGACCTCAGCCGCCGGCAGGCCCGGCGTCGCGACGCAGACCGAGCCCCATCATCGGCGCGGTCAGCGCGACGCCCGCGGCGGTGAGCGGCGTCAGGCGCGGGTCCCACCGCGTGAGGGCCGAGCGGCTCTCGCGCTCGAGCAGGTAGCCCGCGGCCATCACCGCACCGAGCGCGCCCAGCACGCGCGACGCGGGCGCGCTCGGCCGGCGCATCACGACGGAGCCGGCCGTGGCCTGCGCGGCCATCATCACGAGCGGCGGCGTGATGCCGGTACCGATGAACCACGCGTCGCGCGCGATGTCGCGGCCCTCGCGACGCACGCCGAGGGCGTCCATGGACAGCTCCCGCTCGACGGCGTAGCGCAGCGCCACGAACGCCGTCGCCACCTGGAGACCGGCCACCACGCCGAGCAGGCGGTGGCGCGTCATCGCGTGCCCCGTGTGGCGGCCAGCAGCCGCACGCAGACAGCGAGCGCGACGACGGCGCCCACGGCCATGAGGAACGAGGCCCACCCGGCCTGGCCGTCGGTGCGCACCACCCGGTCGCCGCACGCGAACGCGACCAGCAGCGACCCGAGCACGACGGCGGAGCGCACCACCCAGTACCCGTCCCGCGCCCGGGCGGACCCCACCAGCAGCGCGATCGCGAGCAGCGTCGCGAGCGCACCCACCGCGGCGTGGACGTCGAGCAGCCACGCGGGCTGCGGGTCGCCCGAGGTGAGCGACACGAACGCGACGGTGGCCGCGCCCAGGACCAGCTGGGCCAGCAGCACGGCCGTCAGCAGCGTCGTCTCGAGCCGCAGCACCGGCCGGAACGGCCGGGGTGCCGTGGGCGGCTTGACCAGGCGCGGCTGCGCGGTGGTGACCATGTCTCCCCCTCGAGACCGTCCCGACCGGCTCTCGGTCGGTGACGGCTCGAGCCTGCGCCCGCCGCGTTACGGCCTCGCTACGACGCCGTCCGCGACCACGCTCACGACGACGCCGCTCACGACGACGCCGCTCACGACGACGCCGCTCACGACGACGCCGCTCACGACGACGCCGCTCACGACGACGCCGCTCACGACGACGCCGCTCACGACGACGGCGCTCGCGACGACGGCGCTCGCCACGACGGCGCTCGCCACGAAGGCGCTCGCCACGACGGCGCTCGCCACGACGCACCCGGTGCCGGCTCACCGAGCCAGGACGCGCCTCGCGACACCCGCGCCGCACGCCGGCTCACCACGCGACGAGCTTCCACACCTCCGGCCGCCGCTCGTCCTCGCGGTCGACCGAGGCGAACAGCTCGGCGGCGCGCGCGAGGTGCTCCATCGCGTCGTCGGTGCGGCCGTCGGCGTGCAGGAGGTCGGCGAGGTTGGTGTGCAGCGCGGCGAGCCGGTGCCGGTCGCCGTGCCGCTCCCCGAGCTCGAGCGCGTGCCGCTGCGCGTCGAGCGCGGCGGCGACGTCGTCGGCCGTCCACTCCACGCGCGCCAGGTTGTTCCAGGCGGCGACGGCGTACGACGGGTCCGCGAGGTTGGCGGCGTAACTGAGGCTGGCGCGCAGGTGCCGGCGCGCCGCGTCCGCGTCGCCGCCCGCGGCGGCGAGCACGCCCGCGACGTCGTGCGCCTGGGCCAGCGCCGCCGCGTCCCCGGTGCGCTCGGCGGCCGCGAGCACCTCGGACAGCTCGGCGTCCGCGGCGGCGACGTCGCCCTCGCGCAGCCGCAGCAGCGCGTGGTCGGCGAGGCAGCGCGCCCGGAGCACGGCGGCGTCCGGCCCGTCCGGGGCGGCACCGAGCAGGTCGAGGGCGTGCTCCACGTGGGCGCGCGACGTCGTCCACGCGCCCAGGCGGTGGTGCACGTCGGCGAGCCGGTGCTCGATGGCGGCCAGCTCGGGGCCCTCGGCGAGCTGGGCCGCGAGCTCGAGCTCGTCGATCGCGTCGCGGTAGCGGCCCAGCGCGATGAGCGCCTCGCCGGAGGCGAGGTGGCAGGCGGCGGGGTCGTGGCCGAGCGCGACCGCGCGCTGCAGGTGCTGCAGCGCGATGCCGTGGGCCCACAGGTCCCGTGCCTCCAGTGCCGCGGTCCAGTACCAGGCCGCGGCCTCGTCCTCGCGCCCGGCGAGCTCGAGGTGCGTCGCGACGGCGGCAGCCGACGCCGGCGCCTGGCGCCGTGCGGCGAGGGCGTCCGCGGCCCGGCTGTGCAGCAGCCGCTCGCGCGCCCGGCTGAGGCGGCCGGTCGCCGCCAGCCGCACCGCGTCGTAGGGGACGTCGTACTCGCCGCTGTCGGCCAGCTCGACCAGCAGCCCGCGGCCCACGGCCTCCTCGATCGCGTCGACCACCTCGACGTCGGCCCGGCCGCTCACGGCGCGCAGCAGGTCGACGTCGGCGGCCCGCCCGAGCACGGCCGCGGCGGAGACGACCTGCCGCGTGGTCTCGCCCAGCGCGGACAGCCGCGACTCGAGCAGGCCGCGCAGCTCGAGGGTGGGCAGGTCGTCGTCGGAGGACGACGCGAGCGCGAACTCGCGTAGCAGGCGCGGCGATCCGCCGGTGCGGCGCACGAGGTCCTCGAGCGCCTCCGGGCCCACGCTCACGCCCATCGCCGCGAGCAGCCGGCCCGCCTCGTCCGCGGCCAGCGGCGGCACGGCGAGCCGCTCCACCTCGGCGCCCTGGAGCGCCTCGACCGCGTGGCGGTAGACGAGCAGCAGCGCGACGTGCGCCGGCAGCCTGCGGGCGAGGTAGCCGACGAAGTCCGCCGACGCCTCGTCGAGCAGGTCGACGTCGTCCACCACGAGGAGCGTGCGCGCGGCGTCCGGCACGGGGGCGGGGAGCGCGAGCGCAGCGACCACGCTGTCGAAGAGCCGGGCCTGCGCGCCGGGGCTGTCCAGCGGCGGCAGCGGCGACTGGTCGGTCTCCGGGGCCAGCCGGCCGAGCTCGGCCCGCACGCCGAAGGGGAGGTCGTCCAGGGGCACGGCGTCGTCGGCGAGCAGCTGGCGCACGAGCGCCGTGACGGCGCCCAGCGCGATCCCGCGCTCCGCCTCGAGCCCGCGCATCGTGAGCACCCGGCCGCCGGCGTCGGCGCGCTCCCGGCACACCGCGGCGGCCACCGACGACCGCCCCGACCCGGGCTCGCCCACCAGGGCCACGGCGGGTCCGGCCTGCGGCCCGTCGAGCGCCGCGGCCACCCGTGCCACCAGCTCGTCCCGCCCCACGAGGTCGGGCAGCGGCGGGACGGCCACGCCGGCGGACGTCGGCGCGGGCGCGGGGCGCGCCACCGCACGTGGGCGCGGCTCGGGAGGGTCGAGGCCCTCGTCGCGGATGAGGTCGTAGAGCCGGTGCGTCTCGGGCAGCGGCCGCACGCCCAGCTCGCGGTCGAGGGTGCGCGCGCACACGCGGAACTGGTCCATCGCCGCGGAGCGGTCGCCGGTCCAGGCCAGCAGGCGCATGAGCGCCTGGTGCGCCGGCTCGTGCAGCGGGTCGAGCGCGAGCCGCCGGCGGGCGAGGCCGAGAGCGACGTCGAGCCTGCCGTCCTCGGTCTCCGCCGCCACCAGCCGGTCGAGCACCGTGCCCACCTGCCGCTCGTAGTCCGCGGCCGTCTGCGACTGCCAGTCGTCGAACTCCGGTGCGTCGCGCAGGGCGAGGCCGTCGAGGAAGCGCCCGCCCGCGAGCTCTACGGCACGGCGCCATCCCGCGGGGTCGTCGCCGGCGGCGAGGGCCTCGAACTCCCAGGCGTCGACGTCGACGAGCGTCGGGTCCACGCTCACGGCGCTGCGGTCGACGACGAGGCACGGCCCCACCGCGCCGGTCACCGACAGCGTGCGGCGCAGCGCGCTGCGCGCGCGGTCCGGGTCGGCCTCGGGCCACAGGAGCGCGGCCAGCGCGTCGCGCGACACCGGCCGCCGCGCCAGCGCCACCCGGGCGAGCACGGCGTACGACTTGCGCGTGTCGAACGCGACGGGCGCGCCCGCGCGCACCGCGCTCGGCGGCCCGAACAGCGTGAGCCGTGAGCTGCTGCCGCTGGTGTCTCCCCGTCCTGGCACGCACGGCACCGTACTGCTGTGCCGCCGCCTCCCGGAGGGCTAGCGTCACGATCCGAGGCCGGCCGATCGGTTCCGTAACGATCCCGGAACGGCGCCGGCGCAGCATCGTCGTGGTCCGGGGAGTCCGGGCCCGAGGGGGAGGTGCCGATGGCCAGCTCGACCGCGCTGGGCCCGTCCGTCGCCCGGGCCGACCAGAGCGAGCCGGACGCCGCGGCGTCCGAGCGCCGCCCGCGCCGACGCTCCCGCTGGCGCCGCTCCGGCTCCGAGGCTCCGGCCCCGGCGATGGCCGACCTCGCCGCGGTCGTGGACGAGCCGGTCGACATCGCGCCCAACGACCCCGTGATCGCCTACTTCGCCGGCGCGCCGCACGCCGTCGAGCTGGACTCGCTCACGCTCGACTCGCCGGCGGTGGACCGCATGCGCGAGGCCGGAGTGGTGCTGGTGGTCCCGCTCGTCACCAACGGCGAGCTCGTGGGCCTGCTCCAGCTCGGGCCGCGGCTGTCCGAGCGCGGCTACAGCAAGGACGACCGGCAGCTGCTGGAGAGCCTCGCCCGCTACGCCGCCCCGGCGCTGCGCCTCGGCCAGCTCGTGCGGCAGCAGGAGGTCGAGGCCCGCGAGCGGGAGCGCATCGACCAGGAGCTCAAGGTCGCGCAGCTGATCCAGCAGCAGTTCCTGCCCGAGAACCTGCCCGACCTCCCCACGTGGCACGTGGCCGCCTTCTACCGCCCGGCCCGCACGGTGGGCGGCGACTTCTACGACTTCATCACGATGCCCGACGGCCGCGTGATGATCGTCGTCGGCGACGTCACCGACAAGGGCGTCCCCGCGGCGCTCGTGATGGCCAGCACCCACGCCCTGCTGCGCGAGACCGGGTCGCGCCTGTCGTCGCCGTCCGAGGTCCTCTCGCGCGTGAACGACCTGCTGTGCGCGGACATCCCGGCGCACATGTTCGTCACCTGCCTCGTGCTCGTGATCGACGCGCGCACCGGCACCGTGCAGTTCGCCAACGCCGGCCACAACCTGCCCTACGTGCGCGCCACCGACGGCACCGTGCGCGAGCTGCGGGCCACCGGCATGCCGCTCGGACTGATGCCGGGCCTGCGCTACGACGAGGAGACCGCGACGGTCGCGCCGGGCGAGCAGGTGCTGCTCTACAGCGACGGCCTCACCGAGCAGCACGACGGCGACGGCGAGATGTTCGGCTTCGGCCGCACCCGCGACGTCGTGGGACGCGCGAGGTCCGCCGCCGAGCTCGCCGACCTGTGCGTGAGCGAGCTGGCCCGGTTCACCGGGCCGGGCGTCGAGCAGGAGGACGACATCACGATGGTCGCCCTCGAGCGCTCGGAGGGCGCCGGCTACGGCGACGCCGCCGACGACGCGGTCGAGCTGGCCCGGTTCAGCGTCCGCAGCGAGGCCGGCAACGAGCGCGAGGCGGTGCGCCGGCTCGAGGCCGCCCTCGAGGACGTGCCGCTCACCGACGACCAGCGCTCGCGGCTGTCGACCGCCGTCGCGGAGACCGCGATGAACGGCATCGAGCACGGCAACGGCCTCGACGCGCGGCTGCTCGTCGACGTCGTCGTGCGCCGGACGGCGACGTCCGTCGAGGTGCTCGTGAGCGACGCGGGCGGCGCGGCACCGGGCACCCGCACCGAGGAGCCGGACCTCGAGCTCAAGCTCGCGGGTCTCCAGACGCCGCGCGGCTGGGGCCTGTTCCTCATCGACCACATGGTCGACGCCGTCGAGCACGAGGTCGACGGCTCCCGGCACACGGTCCGGCTCAGGCTCGATCTCGAGGAGAGTGCGTGATGTCCCGCTACCCCGTCCACGTGGAGGGCGAGCCGCCGGTGGCGGTCATGTCGCTGTCGGGCCAGGTCGACCGCTCCGCGCTCGACGCGCTCAACGCCGCGTACGACGACGTCGACGCCACCGGCGCCGGCTCCGTGCTGCTCGACTTCCACGACGTCGACTACATCAACTCCACGGGCATCGCCCTGATCGTCGGGATCCTCGGGCGCGCCCGCGCGCACGGGCGCTCGGTGCTGGCCACCGGGCTCTCGGAGCACTACCAGCACATCTTCTCCATCACCCGGCTGTCCGACTTCATCGCCGTGTTCCCCGACACGCCCGCCGCGCTCGCGGGTGCGACGCCGTCCTGACCGTCCGACCGTCCCGAGGGGGGACCCATGCCCACACCCGTCGCGACCATGACCGTGCGGCACGAACGCTCGCACGTCGCGGTGATCGACATCGGCGGCGAGGTCACGTCGCACTGCGACGACGTGCTCGCCGAAGCCTACGAGGAGGCGAGCACCGGGGGCACGACGGGCATCGTGCTCAACTTCGCCGGCCTCGACTACATGAACAGCGGCGGCATCGGGATGCTCGTGACGCTCCTGGTGCGCGCCAACCGGAACAAGCAGCGGCTGGCCGCGTGCGGCCTCACCCCGCACTACCGCCAGATCTTCGAGCTGACCCGCCTCGACGAGGCGATCAGCCTGCACCCCGACGAGGACGCCGCGATCGCGGCGCTGTGAACACGAGGTCGTCATGAGCAGCAGGGACGAGAGCAACTGGGCCGCGAAGGTCGAGCGGCTCGAGGTGAGCGACGAGCTCGCCGCGGCAGGGTTCAACGTCGCCGGCCGGCGCCTGGCCGGCGCGCAGCAGGGGTTCGGGCGCCTCTGGCAGCGCCGGTACGCCGTCGACCTCGGCGACGCCGTGACACCGGAGCAGGTGGTGGCGGACTGGAAGCAGCGGTTCCCCACGTACTGGCCGGACGGAGCCACCTTCCACGTGGCGCTCACCGGGCTGCGCCCGGGGGTCGTCTCGCCCATCGCGATCGCCAGCGGCGCCCCCGGGCTGACGGTGTCGACGGGGATCATGGTGCTCTACATGGACGACACGTCGTTCACCTTCATGTGCCCCGAGGGCCACATGTTCGCGGGCTGGATCACCTTCGAGTCCGAGCGGAGCGACGCCGGCACGACGGTCGCCGAGGTGCAGATCCTCATCCGCACCAGCGACCCGCTCTACGAGCTCGGCTGGCCGGTCATGAAGCGCAAGGAGGACGCGTTCTGGTCCGCCACCCTGCGCAACCTCGCGAAGGACCACGGCGTCGCGGACGTCCCGGTGTGGGAGACGACGACGTGCGTCGACCGCCGACGGCTCTGGCGCAACTGGCGCAACGTGCGGCACAACTCCGGCATGCGCTCGGCCTGGCACTCCGCGACCTCCCCGTTCCGTGGGACGAGGGCGGCCTGAGCCGTGCGCCGCCGGCCCCTGCCTGCCACCGGGCGCCCATGACGGCCCCGTCCGGCGACCTCGCGCGGCTTCCTGGGCGCCCGCGCCTGGTCCGCGCGTGCTGGTGGACCCTGGTGGTGCTGGCCGTCAGCGGTGCGGTCGTGGGGATCCCCGCGGTGCACGCGCTGCAGAACTCCGCCTTCGGGGCCGCCGTGCTGGCCTACCTGCTCGTGGGCGCCGTCGTGGCCTACCGGAGGCCCGAGAGCCCGATCGGCTGGATCTTCCTCGGGCTCGCGGCGCTGTCCGGGCTCGTCGGCGGCGCGAACACGTTCGTCATCCTCGGCCTCGACGAGCACGCCGCGCAGCTGGCGGGCGACCCGACCGGGGCCGGCGTCGGCTGGCACTGGTGGACCCTCGTCGCCGCGTCCTTCCTCACCTGGTCGTGGTACGTCCAGCTGTACCTGATGACCTTCGTGACCTTCCTGCTCTACCCCTCGGGCCTGCCGTCGCCGCGCTGGCGCTGGTTCCTGCGGCTCGGCACCGCGCTCACCGGCGTGATCGTGCTCGTGACCCTCCTCTGGCCGACGCTGCAGCTCGACGACTACTCCGCCGACGTGCACGTCACGACGCCGAACCCGCTCTCGCCGTCGTGGATGTCGGCGCTCGCCGGGCGCTCGGACGTGTTCGGCGCGGTGGGCGGGGTGATCGTGACCGTCCTGCTCATCGGCTCGGTGTCGGCCCCGTTCGTGCGCGCGCGCCGGGCCGGCGCGACCGAGCGGGCGCAGCTGCGCTGGTTCGCGTACGCGGCCGCGCTGTTCGTCGTCGCGATGTTCGGCACCAACGCGCTTCCGGGCGGTGGCGACGGCCAGCTCGCCAACCTCGTCATGGTCGCGGCGTTCTCGTTCATCCCGCTGGCGTGCGGTCTCGCGGTGGTGCGCTACCACCTCTACGACATCGACCGGATCATCAGCCGCACCGCTGCCTACGCCATCGTCACCGCCGTCGTCGTCGGCGTGTACGCCGCCGTCGTCACGTCCGCGACGCGCCTGCTGCCCGAGGGGTCCTCGTCGCTCGCCGTCGCGGCGGCCACCCTGGCGGCGGCCGCCGTGGTGCGGCCGCTGCTCACACGGGTGCAGCGCTGGGTGGACCGCCGCTTCAACCGCGAGAAGGTCGACGCGCAGCGCACCGTCGAGGAGTACGGCAGCCGGCTGGTCGACGAGGTCGACCCCGAGCGGGCCGAGCTCGAGCTGCTGCAGCTCACCCGGCAGGCGTTCGGCTCGAGCAGCGCCGCCCTGTGGGTCAAGGGGGCGGCGTCGTGAGCGCCGCGGTCCGCGGCAGGGCCGCGTGGACGTGGTGGGCGGCTGTGGCGGTGACGGCCGTGTCGACCCTCGTGGCGCTGCCCGCGGCGTTCGACCTGCGCGGCGCCTCGTTGATGATCCCCACCGTCGCCTGCCTCGCCGTGGGCGCCGTCGTGGCGCGGCGTCGCCCGGAGAACCCGGTGGGCTGGATCTTCCTGGCCGTGGCCACGCTGAGCTCCCTGGACGCCGCGACCAGGTCGCTGCTCCAGCTGGCCCTGCGCCAGCAGTCCGACGCGCTGGCGCTCGACCCCACGGGGGGCAGCGTCGTCTGGCCGTGGTGGGTGGTGCCGCTGGCGCTGTTCTGGTCGACGGCGTGGTTCGTGATGCTCTACCTGATGCCGTTCCTGATCTGCCTGATGTTCCCCTCGGGCCTTCCGTCGCGGCGGTGGCGTCCGCTGCTCGCCGCGGGCACGACCGTGCTGGTCGTCGTCGTGTCCGCCCTGACGCTCAAGCCCACGATCGACATCAGCGACGGCACCCGTGCGGTGCCGGTGCTGCTGGCCAACCCGATCTCGCCCGCGTGGACCTCGACGGTCGACCCGACGAGCGGCGCCATGGGAGTGCTGCTCCCGCTGGCCGTGGTCGCGTGCCTCGTGGGGGCTGTGGCCGCACCCTTCGTGCGGGTCCGCAGGGCGTCTGTCGTGGAGCGCGCGCAGCTGCGCTGGTTCGGGTTCTCCGCCGCGCTGTTCGTCCTCGTCATGCTGCTGGTGAGCTTCGTCCCGGTACTCGTCCCCGGGGGCCCGGACGGCACCGCAGCCAACGCCGCCTTCGCCGTGTCGACGGCATTCATCCCGCTGGGCTGCGGCATCGCGATCCTGCGCTACCGGCTCTTCGACATCGACCGCATCATCAGCCGCACGGCGTCGTACTCGATCGTCACGGCGCTCGCGCTCGCGGTCTACGCGGTCGTCGTCGCCTCCGCGTCGAACCTGCTGCCGGAGGGCTCCTCGTCGCTGGCCGTGGCCGCCGCCACGCTGGCCGCGGCGGCGATGGTGCGGCCCGCGCTGCGCCGCGTGCAGCGCTGGGTCGACCGGCGCTTCAACCGCGAGAAGGTCGACGCGCAGGCCGCCGTGGACGCCTTCGGCGCGAGCCTGGTGGACGACGTCGACCCCGAGCACGGCCGCGCGCAGCTCGAGGCGGTCGCGCGACGGCTCCTCGCGCCGAGCACGGTCGCGGTCGGGATGGTCCGCCGATGAGCACGGTCGCCCACGCCGCGGCGCCCACGGTCGCGACCGCGCGGCTCAGCGGGGGCCGGCGCGCCGTGTGGTGGGTCCTCGTGGTCGCGACCGTGCTGGGCATGGCGCTCTCGGTGCCCGCGTCCGGCGGGCTTCAGGACCCGTCGCTGCTGCTCCCGCTGCTGGGCTACTTCGCGATGGGCGCGCTCGTGGCGCACCGCCGTCCGCACAACCCCATCGGGTGGGTGTTCCTGGGCGTCGCCGTCGTGGCCAGCGCCGTCGGCACCAGCAACGCCGCCGTGCAAGCAGGGCTCGACCAGCAGGCGGCGGCCCTCGCCGCCGACCCCAGCGGCGCCGGCATCGCCTGGCCGCGGTGGGTCGTGCTGGCCGCGCTGGCGGGCGGGTCGCTGTGGTTCCTGCTGCTCTACCTCATGACCTTCCTGACCTTCCTGCTGTTCCCGGACGGGCTGCCCTCGCGTCGCTGGCGGCCGCTGCTCTGGACCGGCACCGTGGCGGTGGCGCTGGTCGTCGTCGGGAGCGCCACCGCGGCCACGGTCACGATCGACGCGTCGGCGGACGGCCCGTCCGTGGTGATCGCCAACCCGTGGGCGCCGCCCTGGGTGGACGCGCTGCGACCGCTCGAGCAGCCGGTGGGAGCGGTGGGCGCCGGGGTCGCGCTGCTGGGCCTGGGCGCCGCTGCCTGCGCACCGTTCGTGCGCGCGCGTCGCGGCACCGCCATGGAGCGGGCGCAGCTGCGCTGGTTCGGCTTCGCCGCCGCGATCCTCGTCGTCTTCTTCTTCGTCGGCGACTGGCTGCCCGGGGGGAACTCCGGCCTCGCGGCGCAGCTGGGCTTCACCGTCGCCGCCGCGTTCGTGCCCACGGCCTGCGGTGTCGCCGTGCTGCGCTACCGCCTCTACGACATCGACCGGATCATCAGCCGTACCGCGGCCTACACCGTCGTCACGGCGGTCGTCGTGGGCGTCTACGCGCTCGTGGTCACCTCGGCCTCGGCCCTGCTGCCCGACGGATCGTCGTCGTGGGTGGTGGCCGCGGCCACCCTGGCCGCCGCCGGGCTCGTCCGCCCGCTGCACTCGCGGGTGCGGCGCGTGGTGGACCGCCGCTTCAACCGGGAGAAGGTCGACGCCCAGCGGGCCGTGGACGCGTTCGGTGCGCGCCTGGCCGACGACGTGGATCCCGACCACGCACGGGCCCAGCTCCTCGGCGTCGTGACGCGGCTCTTCGCGCCGGCGGCGAGCAGTCTGTGGACCACGGACCGATGACCGCCCGCGCACCGAGGGCCCGGTGGCCGTGGGCGGTGTACCTGTCCGCGCTGACGGCGATGCTGTGCGTGGACGCCGTGGTCGTGTGGCAGTGGCACTCGGGCCAGCCGTGGACCTATCCGTTCTGGCTGGAGTCGACGGCGGGCGCCGCGGCGTACGGCGCCGCGGGCGCCCTGATCGCGTCGCGCGTGCCGGGCAACCGGCTCGGCCCGCTCATGCTGCTGGTCCCGGTCGCCGCCGCGGTGCAGGGGACGAGCGGAGTGCTGGCCCAGGTGGGTGCCTCGCACGGCTGGCCGGTCGCCGTCGTCGCCGTGGCCGGCGGCCTGTTCGCCGCGGCGCAGACCTCGGTCGTGGGCCTGGCCTCGATCATGCTGTTCCTGGCTCCCGACGGCCGTGCCTCGAACCGGTTCTGGCGCGCCCTGCTGCGCGTGTACGTCCCCGTGGTCGTCACGGCGGTGGCGTTCGGGTTCCTGGCCGGGCCGGATCCGGGTGAGCCGGGCCGGCCGGACACCGACCCGCTCCCCGGCTACCCGCAGGCTGTGTCCGTCGTGCCGGCGCTGCACGACGTCGGCTACCTGGTCACCCACGTCGGGCTCGGCTGGGCCGTGGTGATGGTGCCGGTGTCGATGGTGTCGCTCGTGCAGCGGTGGTGGCAGTCGCCCCCCGCGGTCCGCAAGCAGGTGACCTGGCCGGTGCTCGGCGCGCTCGCCACGCCGCTGGTGATCGTGGCCGGACGCCTGGTGCCCTACCCGACCCTCTACCACGGCGACCCGGTGTGGGCGCTCGCGGTCACGATGCTCCCGCTGGGCATCGCCGTCGGCGTCTTCCGCCACGGCCTCTACGGCCTCGACCGCGTGGTGAGCCGCACCGTGGCCTACACGATCGTCACCGGCCTCGTGCTCGCGGTGTACGCCGGCACCGTCACGGCCGTGTCCACGGCGCTTCCGGTCACGAGCGAGTTCGCCGTCGCCGCCGCGACGCTCACGGCCGCGGCGGTGGTGCGGCCCGCGCTCTCCGGCGTGCAGCGCGTGATCGACCGGCGCTTCGACCGCGAGAAGGTCGACGCGCAGCGCGCCGTCGACGCGTTCGCGGCGCGGCTGGCCGACGAGGTCGACCCGGACCTCGTGGGCGCCGAGCTGCTCGCGGTGACGCGCCGCCTGCTGGCGCCCTCGGCCGCCTCGCTGTGGGCGGAGCGGTCGTGAGCGTGGCGGCGGCGCCGGACGTGGGTACGGTCGGCGGGTGAGCCAGGGCCGGTGGACGGTGGCGCGGCGCGGCGACGTGGACGCCGTCGTCGTGGGCTCCGGGCCCAACGGGCTGGTGGCCGCGGCGCGGCTGGCGGAGGCGGGCCTGCGCGTCCTGGTGCTCGAGGCGCAGCCGACGTACGGCGGCGGGCTGCGCACCGAGGAGCTGACGCTGCCGGGCTTTCGGCACGACGTGTGCTCGTCGGTGCACCCTCTCGCGCTGGCGTCGCCCGCGTTCCGGGCGCTCGACCTTGCGCGGGAGGGGCTCGCGTTCGCCCACCCCGAGGTCCCGCTGGCGCACCCGCTCGACGGCACCACGGCGCTGCTCCACCGCGACCTCGGCCTGACGGCGGAGGGCCTCGGCCGCGACGGCGCGGCGTGGCGGCGGCTCGTGGGCGGAGTCGCGCGCGGCGAGGGCGCGCTCGTCGACGGCATCCTCGACCCCTTGCGGCTGCCGCCCCGCCATCCCGTGGCGATGGCCGGCTACGGACTGCTCGGCGTCTGGCCGGCCGCCCCGCTCGGCCGCGCGCTGTTCCGCGACGAGCCGGCGCGCGCGCTGCTCGCCGGCGTCGCAGCGCACGCGATCCTGCCGCTCGAGGCGGCGGCCACCACGGCGTACGCCATGCTGCTCGCCGGTCTCGCCCACGCGGTGGGCTGGCCGGTGGCCGTGGGCGGCTCGGCGTCGATCGCCGACGCGCTCGTGGCGCGGATCACCGCGCTCGGCGGCGAGGTGCGCACGGGGACGCCGGTCTCCTCGCTCGACGAGCTGCCGCCCGCCCGTGCCGTGCTGCTGGACCTCACCCCGCGACAGGTGCTGCGCGTCGCGGGGGGTGCGTTCCCCCCGCGCTACCGGGACCGGCTCGCGCGGTTCCGCTACGGCTCGGGCGTGTTCAAGGTCGACTGGGCGCTCGACGGTCCCGTGCCCTGGCGCGACCCGGACGTCGGCCGCTCGGCCACGGTGCACCTGGGCGGCTCGCTGCGCAGCATCGCGGCCAGCGAGGCGGCGATCGCGCAGGGGGAGCACCCTGACGAGCCGTACGTGCTGTTCGTCCAGGCGACGGTGGCCGACCCCACCCGCGCCCCGGCCGGCCGGCACACGGGCTGGGCGTACTGCCACGTGCCGCACGGGTCGCGCGTGGACATGACCGAGACGATCGAGCGGGTGGTGGAGCGCGCGGCGCCGGGGTTCCGGGACCGGATCCTGGCCCGCAGCACCCTGGACACGGCCGCGCTGCACGCGCACGACGCCAACGAGATCGGCGGCGACATCGCGGGCGGCGCCGGCGACTGGCGCCAGCTGCTCACCCGGCCCGTCGCGTCGCTGTCGCCGTGGCGCACGCCGGTCGACGGGCTCTACCTCTGCTCCGCGTCGACCCCGCCCGGCGGCGGGGTGCACGGCATGTGCGGGTGGAACGCCGCCGAGCTGGCGCTGCGCGACCTCTGAGCGGCGTCGCCGTCGCCGGAACTCCGTGGCCGTCCCGCGCCACCGGCGTCACACTCGCTCGGTGAGCACCCAGGACCGCACGTACCCACGCCGCGACGTCGGCCGACCCTCCGGGTCCGTCGTCGTCCGGTCCGTCGTGCTGTCCTGAAAGGTGAGTTCCCATGTCCCGCAGGCGTTCCCGCCGCCTGTTCTACCGTCGCACGTTCCTCAACCGTCCCGGCTTCCACGCCGGCGCCCACGTGATCGCCGAGGTCACCGTGCGGCCCGGCGGCTGGGTCGACGCCGACCTGGTCATCGCCGACTGCCGCTCGGTGGTGCTGGACTTCTCCGCCGAGGAGGACTCCAGCGCCGGCGCGCGGCGCAACGCCGTCCGCAAGGCGCGCCTGCTCGCGCAGGTCGCGACCGAGTTCGCCGACCGGCTCGACGACGCGATCGAGGAGGTGTTCGGGACGCCGTCGGCCCGCTGACGGCACGTCCCGAAGCGGTCGCAGCAGCCTCGGCCCGGTTTGAGCGCGGCCGCCGACGGTTAGGGCGGCACCGAGCGGGAGGTGGGTCATGGGAGCGGCACCGTCGCGGTCCGTGCTGCGCTGGTCGGCGTTGCGCGACCGCGTCCGCAGCAGCCTGTTCGTCACGCCGCTGCTGTTCGTGGTGGGAGGCTTCGTCCTCGCCGAGCTGATGCTCGCCGTCGACGGCAGGCTCGACGGCGTGCCGCAGCGGCTGACGGCGACGGTCGACAGCGCCCGTGCGGTGCTCACCGTGGTCGCGAGCGCGACGCTCGCGTTCGCCGGCATCGCGTTCTCGGTCTCGCTGCTGCTCGTCTCGGCGGCGTCCGGGCAATACTCGCCGCGAGTGGTGCACGGGCTGTTCCGCGACCCGGCGAACCGGCGCGCGATGGGTGTCGTCATGGGCACCTTCACCTACAGCCTCGTGGTGCTCCAGGCGGTGCGCGGACCGGTCGGCTCCGGCGGCGAGGCCGTGGTGCCGAGCGCGGCGACGATGGTGGCGCTCGTGCTCGGCGTCGTCGCGATCCTCTCGACCGTGGCGTTCATCAGCCACAGCGCGCACGCCCTCGACGTGTCGGAGGTGCTGCACCGGGTCACGCTCGAGGCGCTGAGCGCCGTTCGCGCGCAGGTGGGTGCGCTCGACCCCCTCGCGGCAGGTGCGTCGTCCGTGCCCGAGGCCGACGACGACGAGGGGCACGCCGTCGACTTCGTCCGGCACGGGTGGGTGCAGCAGCTCGACCATGCGAGCCTGCTCGCCGCGCTGCCGTCCGGCGCCCGCCTCGTGGTCACCACGGCACCGGGCCGCTACGCCGTGCCCGGCACGCCGATCGGCCGGGTCGTGCCCGAGCCCGACGACCCCGAGGCCGTGGCCGAGGCCGTGCGCGACGCCGTGGTGCTCGGGCCCACGCGCACGCTGCTCCAGGACCCCACCTATGGCGTCCGGCAGCTCGCCGACGTCGCGCTGCGCGCGCTCTCGCCCGGCGTGAACGACCCGACGACCGCCCAGGACGCGCTGTTCCACCAGGCGGCAGTGCTGCGCGAGCTGCTCGTGCGCCCGGCGCCGCCGCGGGTGCTCGAGGACGGCGACCGCTCGCTCGTGCTCTCGCACGCGCCCACGCACCGCGAGGTCGTCGACCTGGCCTTCGACGAGGTGCGGCTGGCCGCGACCGGTCAGCCGACCGTGCTGGTGTACCTGCTGGAGATCCTCGAGACGCTGCACGACGCTCTGCCCGAGGGGTCGGAGGAGGCGCGCGCCGCCCTGCGCCTTCAGGCCGGGCTCGTGCTGGCCACCGGCGAGCGCGGCGAGCTCCCCGAGCCCGACCGCGAACGCGTGCGCATCGCCTACCGCGACCGCTTCGCCGAGTCGGCCCCGCCGGCGCCGGCGTCCCCCTCCGCATCGGCCCCGGGGTCCTCGTCGTCGTCCCGCGATCTCGACCCGGTCTGACACCGGCGGTCGATCCGGATCCGGTCGGGGGTGCGACGTCGACGGCGCACCCGACGTCACCGGCTCGCACAGGGGAGGCCAGCCATGGCGGCGGCACGGGAGGCCGCACGGCCGGTCATGGCGTCGTCCGGTCGCCGCGGGCGCGCTAGAACGGCGGGCGCTCGGGTGGGTCGTCGCGGGTCGCACCGCAGTCAGGGCCGTCGCCGCCGGGCTCGGCCGCCGCGTCATCGGCATGCGGACCCGGCGGTCCCACGTCCGATGCAGCAGCGGGCGGCACGACGGGAGACGCCGTACGTGGCGGTGGTTCGAGGACGGGTTGGGCCGGGATGCGGATGCGTTGGCGCCATCGGGTCACCCAGGTGCCGGATCCGTCCGGCGCGCTGTCCTCGATGGTCGCGTGCCCGGCGGTCTTGACCTGGTGGCAGCGGGAGCACAGGCCGCCGCAGTTGGCGGTGTCGCTGGCTCCCTCCGGGAACGGGAGCGCGTGGTCCATCTCCTGCGCGCGGCGGGTGCAGCCGGGACGGCGGCAGACCGGGTCGCGGTGCAGCACGTGCTCACGCAGCGCGGCCGGGAGGTACTGGCGGGTGCCGTAGTCGAGCAGGTGCCCGTCGACCGGATCCACCACCAGCCGGCGCCAGAACTCCGCGCCGCCGGCGACCTCCCGCGCGATCTGCGCCGGGATCGGCGTGCCGTTCAGCAGTGCCAGTCCGTCGCGCTCCCCGCGCAGGGTGTCGAGGTCCATCACCACGTGCAGCTCGGTCTGCGTCCGCGAGGACTCGTAGACCAACGTCCCGTCCTCGCCACGGTCACCGAGCACGAGAGCAGCGAGCGCGTCGGCGCGGCAGGCACCCGACGCAGCGTCCTCGTTCCCGGCGCGCAGGGCCTCGGCGCCGCCGCGCTGCGCGCGCAGTGCCTTGCCCGCGGCCGCGATCGCGTCGAACACCGCGTCGATCACCGGCGCCTGATGGGTCACGCCGAGGAACGCCATCCCATCGCCGATCGGCTGCCGGTACACGTCCCGGGTCGCGACGGCCTTGTGCGCGCGGACGGTCGCGTCCGGGTCATGCCGCGCGATCAGCTTGTCGAGGAACTTGCGCAGCTCCGAGGCAGTCAGGGTGCGGGCCTTCTCCAGCGCCTGGGTCTCGATCGTCGCGAGGACCTCGGGATCCGTGAGGTAGCGGGTCTGGTCCACGAGGACCGCGCAGTGCCGCTCGGTGATCTCACCCGCAGCCATCGCCGCGCCGAACCCCGGGAAGAGCTCCTTCAGGGCCCGGGCGCGGTCGATCTCCTTCGACGCGGCGTAGACGCTGTTGTGGGTGGCGTAGGCGACCTCCTGCTCGGCCGCCGCGTCCGCGTACGACGCGTGCGCGCTCGTCGAGTCCGGGCACGCCTTCACCGCGAACGCCGCCTCCGCCGCCAACCGCAGGGACGCGAGCCGGGCTTCGAGCCGGGTCGCCACGGACAGGTAGTCGATCAGCTCGGCCGGCTCGGTGATCGCCTCGACGTCAACCTGCTCGAGCAGGATCAGATCGGTCGCGTCCACCGGCTGGTCGAGCACGACGAGCAGCGCGCCTGGGTCGCCGGTCAGCCACGCAATCGGGTCATGCACGTCCCAGTCCGGGTGAAAGCCCACACCCACCGGGCCGAAGGAAGAGGTGGTGCCCCGGTCGTCGACGGCGGTCATCGGGCACCTCCTACGGGTTCGGCTGGGGTTCGAACGAATGTAGGAATGCTATCGGAGACCACTGACAGGCACAACCCCCAATCCCTAGCAATCCCAACGGATTTCGCCACTTCATCATCCACAGGCTGTGGACGGCGGGGCGGCCCGAGCCTCAGCGCCTGCCCCGTCGTGCCCGGGCGTCCGGGCCGGTCATCACCGCCACGACGACCAGAGCCGCAGCAGGCTGTCGAGCGGCGAGAGCCCCTCCGCGCGCCCCTCGCGCACGGCGGTCAGCACCGCGCTACCCGCGAGCAGCACGACCGCAGCGGCACCCGCGGCCCAGGCGAGGCGAGCCAGCGCGGACGACCCCGTCGTCCAGGCCGCCGCGGCGAGCAGCACGACGCCGAGGACGACCAGCAGCGGTCCGGACCACCCCGCCGGCCGCACGGCCCCGCTCCCCCGCGATGCGTGCGTCAGGGACGGATCGCGATGCCGTCGATGACGACGGGGCGACCGGAGCTCAGCACCTTCACCACCACCGGCTTGCTGTGCGTCGGTCCCACGCGGATGTCGATCTGCTGCTTGTAGCGCGTCGTCGTCGAGGCGAGGCTCGTCGTGCGCACCAGCCGGCCGCCGACGTAGACCCCGATCGTGCCTCCGCCGCGCAGCTTCTCGGCCAGCACGATGACGTGCGTGCCCCAGGCTGCGCGCAGCGTGAGGTAGGCGCCCTTGGTCCTCGAGACGGTGAGGGTCCGTGCGTACGACGACGCCGAGGTCACGGACACCCAGGAGCCGTGACGCCGCAGGCCGCGGTCGTCGGTGGGCACCGTGACGCACCGGGTGGCCGAGCTGCTCGGGCCGCTCGGCTGCACCGTGGTGGTGACCGCCACACAGGTCTTGCCGCCGCCGGAGACGAGCGGCACGCGGATGATCCCGTTGGAGGGAGCCGCGTACGACGACGACCACGCCCCGAACGGCAGCCCGGGCGCGGCCTTGCGGACGCGGTAGGTGGTCGTCGGGTGCAGGTCGTTCGGCGTGACCACGAGGTTGGTCGTGCCGAGCGCGACCGTCGGCGGCGTCGACAGGTTGAGCAGCGGGGCGCAGCCGTAGATCTTCACGTCGTCGACGAACCAGCCGTAGTCGCCGACGGTCCGGTTGGTCAGGATGCGGAAGCGGAACTTCACCGTCTTGCCCGCCAGGCTGGTGAGCACCGCCCGCGAGGCGACGTAGCCCTGGCTGTGCCGGGTGAACGCCGCGGCCCCGTGCAGCGGGTTGTCGCTCGCCAGCTTGCTGGAGGCGGCGCCGCCGGTGTTGAAGCCGTAGCCGTTGTCACCCGCGCCGGCCATGAGCGGCCCGGCGTCCTTCCACGACCGGCCGCCGTCGGTGGAGTACTCCACCCGGCCGCCGTCGTGGTTGCCGAGCGCCGTCCCGCTCGTCTGGAAGCCGAAGGCGTGCTCGAAGCGCAGGTAGCTGGCGCCCGGCGGCAGCTTCACCCCGCGCGTCATGGCCATCTGCGCGTCGTAGGTGGTGCGCTGGTAGGTGTTCTGCCAGAGCCCGCTGGAGAGGTCGGGGTCGTCGCCCCACAGGTTGTCCGTGCCGCTGGTGGCGTACACCTGCGGGGCGGCGTAGGGGTTGAGCGGGTCGCTGCCGTAGTACCACAGCGGCGCGACCACGAGCGGCCCGACGACGCCCTGGTAGTACTTCATGCCGTTGCCGGTGGCCGTCCAGCGGCCGCTGTTGGGGTTCTCCATGGAGTCGGAGAACACCGTGTTGGTCACCGTTCCCGCCGGGCACACCGAGGCGTCGTGGTTCCCGACCGCCGCCGGCTCCTGGTCCATCTGCGTCGCGAGCAGCGCCGCGTTCACCTGGTCGCAGTCGCCCGCGGCGAGGGGCGTGGTGGCCGACGACGAGCCCACCAGCGCGGAGCACGAGGCGCGCAGCGCGGTGGCGAACGCGCGGTAGTCGGCGCCGCTGGTGAGCAGCTTGCTGGCGCCGTAGACCACCTCGGCCGCCTTCTCGATCCCGATGCCGGTCACGGCCTGGCCGGTGAAGGTCACCGACCCCGCCGAGGGGTCGCGGCCGATGAGGTAGCCGAACTTGTTGCCCACACCGCTGTTGACGTGTACCCCACCCGAGTCGAAGTTCGGCCCGTACGTGTTTGTCTCGACGTCCCACAAGGGGTCACCCATCCGCTCGGGCTGGGCCCCTTGGTCGGACAGGTGCGGCGCGGCCATGTTGCGGAAGCCGGACGGGTAGCCGGGGATGTCCTCCCCGATGAGCCAGTCGACCGACGGCCCGTCGGTGCCGTGCCGGGCGTACTTGTCGGCGTCCCACTGGTCGATGTACTCGCCGAAGATGTCCGAGAGCGACTCGTTGATCGCGCCCGACTGGAAGAAGTAGTACAGGTTGTTGTTGTACTGCGTCACCCCGTGGGTGAGCTCGTGCGCCACCACGTCGTCGGCGTTGGCGAAGCCCGAGCCGTAGTACATCTGGGTGCCGTCCCAGAACGCGTTCGGGTAGTTGGGGCAGGGGTCCGAGGAGACGTTGTCGCAGTAGCGCACGGTCGACCGGATCGGCAGCCCCGCGCCGTCGATGGAGTCGCGGCCGAGCACCTGCGAGTAGAAGTCGTAGGTGACCCCGGCGTAGTCGTAGGCGACGTTGATGTCGTCGTCGGGCGAGCCGACGACTGCCTCACTCTCCGAGCGGACCGGTGTGGTGCAGTCCGGCGGGTTGTCGGACCGGATGTTGCCCTGGTCGCACACCCGGCGGTCGAGGGCCTTCTCGGTCTGGTCGACGTCGAGGGTGACGACGCCGTGCAGCGCGTCGACGAGCACGAGGTGCTTGAGGCTCGGGTCGGTGGGGCTGGTGACGTCGAGCTTCCACACGAGGCTCGAGCGCTGCAGGCCCGGCGCACCGAAGATGCGCGGGTCGTACACGGTGAGCTCCGGCGTGGACGCCACCAGTGCACCGGTGTGCGCCGACAGGCGCACCGAGGCCAGCGCGCGGCTGGTCGCGAGCGACGCGGGCACCGCGGCCCTCGTGGCGGCCGGCGTCTGCGTGAGCGTCTCGCTGGCCACCGAGCGGGTGTTGCCGTCCTGGTCGAGGTCGACCACGACCTCGCCGCCCATCACGGGCACCCCGGCCACGGTCTGCTGGAGCCGCACCACGTGCCCGGCGGCCACACCGGGGTGCACCGACTCGGTGCGGAACGTCGCGCCCTGCGCGTGCAGCGCGCCCGCGTACTCGCGCACGACGGCCGCGGCGATCCCGGCCGGGGACGCCGACGACGACACGCCGCTCGGGCGGGCCAGCGGGCGGCCGGGCACGGTGCGCAGGCTGCGCGCGGACCCGTGCGGGTCGTCGGTGCCGAGGATGTAGGTGTGCCCGGGCCGCGAGGGCGTCGAGGACGGCACCGCGCCCACCGGGGTGCCCGTCGCCGCGAGGGTGCCCGCCGTCAGGGCGGTGACCGACAGCGCGGCCGTCCAGGTCCGTGCTCGCACGTGGGGCTCCTCGGTCGTCCCGGTCGGTGAGATCGGGGCGGTGCCCGGGCACGCCGTCACTCCTGTGTCCGGCACAGGGTAGGCGAGCCCGCGGGGCCGGCGCGCCCCCCGGCCCGCGTGTCCGACCACGAGTCATCCGAACGAGTCAGCCCAGGTGAGGGGTGCCCACCCCCAGGTGCGGGGTCGCGGCCCGGTACGGACGGCCGCCGGGCACGAGGGACCTGTCGCGCTCAGCCCGCGGCGGAGGGAGCCAGGTGGCGCACCACGGCCAGCCCGAGCGCCACCGACTGGCCGATGAGCAGGGCGAACAACGCGGTGCCCACCCCGACGGTGCCGCCGAGCAGCCACCCGGCCACGAGCACCGTCACCTCGATGGCCAGCCGCACCCGCCCCACCGGGTGGCCGGTGCGCCGGTGCAGCCCCGTCATCCAGCCGTCGCGCGGACCCGGCCCGTGCCCCGCCGTGAGGTAGAAGCCGCTGCCGAGCCCGATCGAGGCGATGCCCAGCAGCACCAGCGCGAGCCGCGCCGCCAGTGCGCTCGGCGCCGGTACGAGGTCGTACATCACCTGGATCGCCACGGAGATCACGACGATGTTCAGCACGGTGCCCAGGCCGGGCCGCTGGCGCAGCGGGATCCAGAGCAGCAGCACCGCGAGCCCGACGAGCAGCGTGGTGGTGCCGATGGGCAGCCCCGTGCGCAGGCTCACGCCCTGGGCCAGGACCGTCCAGGGCGTGGCGCCGAGGTCGGCGGTGAGCAGCAGCGCCTCCCCGGTGCCGAACAGCCACAGCCCCACGAGCAGCGACACCAGCGAGCCGGGCGTGGGCCGCCAGACGGCGGACGCCGTCCAGCGCGTCTGCGGGATCGTCCGCGAGCCGCGCAGCAGCGCGCGCGCCCGCGCGAGCCCTGAGGGCTCGGGGGCCGGCACGGCGGCGGGGGCGGCGTCCACGCCCGCACTCTGGCACCGTCCGGACCGGACGCGCCGCAGCGTTCCGTCACGTGGACGCCGGGCGACGGGGTGGGACGGCGGCTCAGCCGGCCAGCAGCGCGTCGAGCGAGCGACGGATGCGCTTCTCGCTCACGGGGTGCCGCGTGCCGAGGTTCTGCGCGAACAGGTTCACGCGCAGCTCCTCGATCATCCAGCGCACCGCGCGCGCGTCGTCGGTGTCGCGCTCGGCCGGTGCGAGGGCCTCGAGCGTGGCCTCCCAGTCCGCGGTGACCGCGTCGATCTCGGCCTGGCGGACGGCGTCGCGGGCGGTGTCCTGCGGCGCGGTGTCGAGCCGGCGCAGCACCGCCCGCAGGTAGCGCTGGAGGTCGGCCAGCCGGTCCGTCCCGGCCAGCGCGAGGAAGCCGTCGGGCAGCAGCGCGTCGAGCTGCGCGGTGACGTCGTACTTCATCGCCATCAGCTTCGGCGAGGTCACCGCCGCCAGGCGCATGCGCGCCTCGGTGGCCAGCTCGAGCGACGCGGCGGCCGAGCGCACGACGCGCAGCAGGTCGTCGCCCGCGCGGTCGCGCAGGCCTTCGAGCACGGCGTCGTAGGCGGCGCGGTCCCAGGGCAGCCCCCCGGCCCGGCGCACCGCGTCGTCGAGCACCGCGTCGTAGGCGTCGTCTACCAGCGCGGGCACCGAGCCGTGCGGGGTGTGGCCCAGCGCGAGCTTCTCGCGCGTGGTGAGGACGCCGACGACGTACTTGCGCGGCGGCGGCACGGCCAGGCGCAGCAAGCGCCGCACGCCGGCCCGCATGGCGACCGCCTGCTCCGCCGGCGTGACGAGCACGCGCAGGTCGACGTGGTCGCCGCGGTCGACGAGCGCGGGGTGGCCCACCACGACGTGCTCGCCCACCTGCTGCTCCACCACGCGGCGCACGCCGTCGGCCGGGAAGTCGGTGAGGCCGGGCTGCTCCGCCCACCGGGCCACGTGCGACACGGCCTCCTCCACCACGGGGGCGAGGCGCGCCTGGAGGTCCTCGACGTCCTTGCCGCGGCCGAGCTCCGCACCCTCGTCGTCGACCACGCGCACGGTCACCCTCAGGTGCTCCGGCAGCGACGACGGCGACCACGCGTCGTAGGGCACCACCACGCCGGTGAGCCGGGTCAGCGCGCGGCCCAGGGACTCCAGCAGCCCGCCCTGGGCCGGGTCGAGCTCGGGCAGCACGCGGCGGGCGGTGTCGGGCACGGGCACGAACGAGGTGCGCAGTCCCTTGGGCAGGCCGCGGATGAGCGCCGTCACCACCTCCTCGCGCCGCCCCGGCACCTGCCAGAGGAGGTCGTCGTCGTGCAGGCGCGGGAGCAGCGCGACCGGGACGTCGACCGTGACGCCGTCGGCCCGGCTGCCGGGCTCGAACGCGTAGGACAGCGGCAGGTCGGCGTCGAAGGAGCCGAACGACCACACGCGGGGGAACTCGGAGTCGACGTCGTCCGAGCCGTCGCGCAGCAGCAGCTCGCGCGGGTAGGTGAGCAGCTGCGGGTCGTCCCGCCGCGCCGTCTTCCACCAGCGGTCGAACGAGCGCACGTCGGTGACGTCGCGAGGCACCCGGGCGTCGAAGAAGTCCACGAGCGTCTCGTCGTCGGCGAGCAGGTCGCGCCGGCGCACCCGGTCCTCGAGGTCGGCGACCTCCCCGACGAGCCGCGCGTTGTCGCGCACGAACGCGTGGTGGCTGCGCCACTCGCCGCCGACGAGGGCGTGCCGGATGAACAGGTCGCGGCACAGCGCCGGGTCGATCCGCGAGAACTGCACCTGCCGCGCGGCCACCAGCGGCACGCCGAGCAGCGTCACGCGCTCATCGGCGACCACGGCGCCGCGCTTCTGCGACCACCGCGGCTCGGAGTACGTGCGCTGCACCAGGTCGCCCGCGACCTTCTCGACGTCGAGCGGGTCGACCCGCGCCACGATGCGGCCGAACAGCCGCGAGGTCTCCACGAGCTCCGCCGCCACCGCGAACGCCGGTGGACGTCGCGACAGCGCGGAGCTCGGGTGCACCGACCAGCGCGCGCCGCGCGCCCCGAGGTAGTCGCGGCGCGCGGTGTCGTAGGAGCCCACGTGGGAGAGAAGCCCCGCGAGCAGCGAGCGGTGCACCGCGGCCGGGTCCGCGGCGGACTCCCCGGGCCGGCGCGACGACACCGGGATGCCGAGGTCCTTGCAGGCCTGACGCAGCTGGGAGTGCACGTCCTGCCACTCGCGGACCCGCAGGTAGTGCAGGTACTCGTCCTTGCACCGGCGGCGGAACGCGTTGCCGGACAGCGCGCGCTGCTGCTCGCGCAGGTAGCGCCACAGGCCGAGGAACGCGAGGAAGTCGCTGCTCGGGTCGACGAAGCGGGCGTGCTGCTGGTCGGCCTGCGCCTGCTTGTCCGAGGGGCGCTCGCGCGGGTCCTGGATCGAGAGCGCGGAGGCGATCACGAGCACCTCGTCGACGACGCCCTGCTTCTCCGCCTCGAGCACCATGCGACCGAGCCGAGGGTCGAGCGGCAGCCGCGAGAGCCGGCGTCCCACCTCGGTGAGCTTCAGCTCGCGCCCGGGGTCGAGCGCGCCGAGCTCGCGCAGCAGGTCGACGCCGTCCTTCACCTGCCGCGCGTCCGGTGGCTCCACGAACGGGAAGCGCGCCACGTCGCCGAGCCCGAGCGCGGTCATCTGGAGGATGACCGAGGCCAGGTTGGTGCGCAGGATCTCGGGCTCGGTGAACTCCGGCCGCGCCTCGAACGAGTCCTCGGAGTAGAGCCGGATGGCGATGCCCGGCGCGACGCGGCCGCAGCGCCCCGCCCGCTGGTCGGCCGACGCCCGCGACACCGCCTCGATCGGCAGTCGCTGCACCTTGAGCCGCGCGGAGTACCGCGAGATGCGCGCGGTGCCGGGATCGACGACGTAGCGGATGCCCGGCACGGTGAGCGAGGTCTCGGCGACGTTCGTGGCGAGCACCACCCGCCGGCCGCTGTGCGGCTCGAACACGCGGTGCTGCTCCTGCGCGGACAGCCGCGCGTAGAGCGGGAGGATCTCGGTGTCGCGAAGCCCGAGGCCGCGCAGCGCGTCGGCGGTGTCGCGGATCTCCCGCTCGCCGGAGAGGAACACCAGGACGTCGCCGGGCCCCTCGTGCTGCAGCGACGCGACGGCGTCGCAGATCGCCTGCACCTGGTCGCGGTCGTCGGCGTCCTCGCCGTAGGGCTCGTAGCGGACCTCCACCGGGTAGGTGCGGCCGGACACCTCGACCACGGGGGCGGGCACGCCGGACGCGTCGGCGAAGTGCGCCGCGAAGCGCTCGGTGTCGATGGTGGCCGACGTCACGACCACCTTGAGGTCCGGGCGCCGGGGCAGGATCTCCTTGAGGTAGCCGAGGAGGAAGTCGATCGTGAGGCTGCGCTCGTGCGCCTCGTCGATCACGATCGTGTCGTAGCGCTCGAGCAGGCGGTCGTCCTGGATCTCCGCGAGCAGGATCCCGTCGGTCATCACCTTGACCAGCGTGCGGTCGCTCGAGTGGTCGGTGAAGCGCACCTGGTAGCCGACGGCCTCCCCCACCTCCACCCCGAGCTCCTCCGCCACGCGGTCGGCCACGGACCGCGCCGCGATCCGGCGGGGCTGGGTGTGCCCGATCTGGCCGGTGATGCCGCGCCCGAGCTCGAGCAGGATCTTCGGCAGCTGCGTGGTCTTGCCGCTGCCCGTCTCGCCCGCGACGACCACGACCTGGTGGTCGCGCACGGCCGCCGCGATGTCGTCGCGCCGCTCGCTCACCGGCAGGTCCGGGTAGCGGATCTCGGGCACCGACGCCCGGCGCGCCGCCACGCGCGCCTCGGCGGCCGCGACGTCGACACCGATGCGGGCCAGCGTCGCGTCGCGCTTCGCCGTGTCGCGGATCCCGCGCGTGCCGTCGAGCCGTCGCGCGAGCCGCCGGCGGTCGCGCAGCATCACGTCGTCGAGCCGCGCGCGCAGCTCGGCCGGGGACGGAGGGGACGCCGTCGGCTCGGAGGCGGGCGGCGCGGCGTCGGACATGGCCCGCCCAGGATAGGTGCGCCGGCCGCAGGCGCCCCCGGCGTTACCTGCGGCACATCCCGCACCCCCGGCTCCGGCCGCCGCGACGCGTGGGAGAGCATGCCCGGGTGGACATCGACTGGGTCGGCAGCATCCGCCTGTTCCTGCACATCGTCTCGGCGACCATCTGGGTCGGCGGCCAGCTCGTGCTCGCGGGGCTCGTCCCCGTGCTGCGCGCCCGCGACCCCGAGCTGCCCCGCCTCGCGGCGCGCGCGTTCAACCGCATCGCGTGGCCGGCGTACGGCGTGCTGCTCGTCACGGGCGCGTGGAACGTCGCGGCCGAGCAGGCGAACGCGACCTCGACCTGGAACGCGGTGCTCGGGCTGAAGGTGCTGCTCGTGCTGCTCTCCGGCGTCGCCGCCTGGCTGCACACCCGGGCCACCACCACGGCCGGCCTCGCGGTGTGGGGCGCCCTCTCGGGCCTGTCGGCGGTCGCCGCCGTCTACGTGGGCGTCCTGCTCGCGGGCTGAGCGCGCGTCGGCTCCCGGGCGTCAGGCCTCGGCCGAGCGCTCGTTGTAGACGCCGGCGGCCTCCTGGCCGGACAGCGCCTGGATCGCCGCCATCACCTCGTCGGTGGCCCGGCGCCGCGCGCGTCCCGGCGGCTCGCCCTCGAACCGGCCGGCGAAGTCGATCGGCTCGCCGAAGCGCACGGTGACGCGCACGAACCGGGGAACGCGTGTGCCGATCGGCTGGAGCCGGTCGGTGCCCACCAGCCCGACCGGCACCACCGGTGCACCCGACGTGAGCGCCAGGTGCGCGACGCCGGTGCGGCCGCGGTAGAGCCGGCCGTCGCGCGAGCGCGACCCCTCCGGGTAGATGCCGAACGCGAGCCCGCGACGCAGCACGTCCAGCGCGACGTCGAGCGAGCCGAGCGCCGACTGCGTGTCGTCGCGGTCGACCGGCACCATCCCGATGCCCTCGAACCACGCGCGCACGAGCGCGCCCTTCACGCCGGTGCCGGTGAAGTAGTCCTGCTTGGCGAGGAACGCCACGCGCCGCGGCACCACGAACGGGATCACGACGCTGTCGACGAACGACAGGTGGTTGCTGGCGACGATGACCGGGCCGGTCGCGGGGATGTTGTCGAGGCCCTCCACGTGCGGGCGCCACAGCAGCTTCGCGACAGGGGGCACCGTGGCGTGCACCGCCTCGTAGAGCATCGGCGTCCTCCGTTCCCGGAGCCGCCAGCCTCCCAGGTGCGGGCCGCCGGGCACGCACCGGGTGGCGCGTGTCGCGCACGACCGCTCAGACGCCCGGCCGCTCGCGCAGCCAGGGCGAGGGCGCCATGGGGTCGTCGCGCTCGAGCTCGCGTGCCAGCCGGTGCCCGTCGAACACGGCCTCGCTCGGCATGCGCGGCGCCACCGCGTCGCCGATGGCGTGCACCGCACGGATGCCGGCCGCGGCGAGCGCCTCCGGATCGGCCAGCAGCGCGGAGTACAACTCGTCGTCGCTGCGCTGCTGCGTGACGAGCACCACCCCCGCGGCATCCAGCGACCACGGGTCGCCCAGCGTGGTGCGGCCCGTCGCGCCGGTCGAGGTCACCTCGTGCAGCACCGCGCCGGTGACGGCCGTGATGCCGATGTCGTGCAGATGGCGGCGCAGCATGTCGCCCTCGAGCGTGTCGTCCGACACCGGCGAGACGCGGTCGAACGGCGTCACCACCACCACCTCGCGCCCCTCCGTCGCGAGCAGCTCGGCGATCCCGACGCCGACGTAGTAGCCGTCGGCGTCGTAGACCACCACGCGGCCCGGCGCGGGCCGCTCGCCGGCCATGACGCGCTCGGGGGTCAGCGCCGCTGCCGCGCCGAGCACCGGCGGGCCGTGGTGCGCCTGCGTGCCGTCGTCGCACCACGACGAGCCGGTCGCCACCACCACGGTGTCGGCGCCGTAGTCGAGGACGTCGGCCACCGACAGCCTCCGGCCGAGCACCACCTGCACCTGCGGCAGCTTCGAGAGGCCCACCACGCGGTGGTCGATCACGCGGCCCCAGTCGCCCAGGGTGGGCAGGCGCCGGGTCCAGCGCAGCTTGCCCCCGAGCTCCGGGCCGGCCTCCACCAGGTGGACGGCGGCGAAGCCGCGGCGCCCCAGCACCAGGGCGCACTCCATGCCGGCCGGGCCGCCGCCCACCACGAGCACGGCGCGGTCCGGGTCCGCGGGCGGATCGAACGACTCGGGGTGCCAGCCGCGGCGGTACTCCTCCCCCGCCGTCGCGTTCTGGAGGCAGCCGATCTGGCCGAACGTCTCCTCGCGCAGGATGCAGACGTTGGCGCCGGTGCACTCGCGGATCTCGTCGAGGCGGCCCTCGCGGATCTTCGCCGGCAGGAACGGGTCCGCGATCGCGGGTCGCGCCGCGCCGATGAGGTCGAGCTCCCCGCTGCGCACCAGGGACGCCATGAGGTCGGGGTCGGTGTAGCGCCCCACGCCCACGATCGGCTTGGACGTCGCCTCCCGCACGCGCGAGGTCCACGGCCGCTCGTGGCCCTGCGGGTGGTAGCGCGACGTGCCGGAGTTCTCCGGCCAGCTGCCCGTGGTGACGTCCACGAGGTCGACCAGCGGGTCGATCGAGCGGACGAACTCGAGCATCTCGTCCACCTGGATGCCGGGCCAGCCCTCGCGCCCGTGCAGCATGAGCCGCACCGCCACGGCGCAGTCGTCGCCCACCGCGTCGCGCACGGACTCGAGCACCTCGCGCCAGAACCGCCCGCGGTTCTCCAGGCTGCCGCCGTAGGCGTCATTGCGCAGGTTGGTGTCGGGTGAGAGCAGCTGCGTCATGAGGTAGCCGTGGGCGCCGTAGACGTACACGATGTCGAACCCGACGTCGCGCGCCCGCACGGCGGCGGTGACGAAGTCGCGGCGGATGCGCGCGAGGTCGTCGGCCGTGGCCGTCTTCGCCAGGCTCGACCACATCGGCAGCGACCGCGACTGCGTGGGCGCGACGCGGACGTTGCGCGACTCGCCGTTCTTCGACTCCGCACCGCCGTGGTAGAGCTCGATGCCGGCGAGGGAGCCGTGCGCGTGGATCGCCTCGACCACGACGCCGAGGCGCCGCACGTCGTCGGCGTCCCACGCGTCGGAGGCGAACGTGGGGGTGTCGTCGGCGTCGAGGGACACCGGTGCGTAGTCGACGTTGACGCCGCCCCAGCCGCCCTCCGCCTTCACCCCGCGGAAGGCCGCGTGCGTGCGCGGCCGGTGCGAGCCGAAGCCGGACGCGTGCGGCACCTGGTAGAAGCGGTTGGGCAGGGTCTTGGGGCCGATGCGCACCGGCTCGAAGAGGATCGCGTGCCGGGGGTCCATCGCTCACGTCCCGAGGGAGATGCTGACCGGTCGGTCAGCAGGTCTAGCACACGCCGGGCGCCGCGCCCCGGGCACGACCCGCCCCGGAACGGGACGAGGGGCCCCGCGTGAGCGGGACCCCTCGAAGAGTGGGGCACCGGCCCGCGTTCGCGGGCCAGGTGCGGTGGGACTCAGTCGTCCCAAGGACCGAAGTCGTCCATGGCCTTACCTGCTTTCCTTTGCCGGTCCCGATCGGGCGGGGTGCGGAGCACCGCCGCGCCTGCTCGGAACCGTGGGTTCCCGTGGGGAGAGTCACCGTCACGGGGGTCGGTGCGGGCCGCGCTGGGTTTCAGCGTTCTGCTGATCCCATCGGTTGCGCTAGGGCCGAACTTGACACCGACGCTGAGCGCAACGGTACAGCAGCGGCGTCGTATTCCCGAATCCTGGGTGAACACGCGGTGGCGCCCCGCGGCGGGAGGCCGGCCCCGGGCGCGTGATATCACCGGGTGACCCGGTGCGGCGCGCACCGGCGGGCGGGAGGGCACGAGCCGATGACCGAGCACGCCGACCTGGTGATCCACGGCGCCGTCTACCGCGGCGACGCCGTGCGCGGCTGGTCGCGCTCGATCGCGCTGCGCGGCGACCGCGTGGTGGCCCTCGGCACGCCCGACCGCACGGCGCCGCTGGTCGGGCCGGGCACGCGCGTGGTCGACGCGGGCGAGGGCATCGTGGTGCCCGGCTTCCAGGACTCCCACATCCACGCGCCGTTCGCCGGCCGCAACCGGCTGCACCTCTGGCTCAACGACCTGCCCGGCCGGGAGGCGTACCTCGAGGCGCTGCGCGCGTACGCCGAGGCGCACCCGGAGCGCCCGTGGATCGTCGGCGGCGGCTGGGCCATGGAGCACTTCCCCGGCGGCACCCCGGACCGCGCCGACCTCGACGCCGTCGTCCCGGACCGGCCGGTGTTCCTCTACAACCGCGACGTGCACGGCGCCTGGGTCAACTCCCGCGCGCTCGAGCTCGGCGGCATCGACGCCGCGACGCCCGATCCCGACGACGGCCGCATCGAGCGCGACGCCGACGGCGCGCCCACGGGGATGCTGCACGAGGGTGCGGCGTACTCCTTCGAGCAGCGGTTCGTGCCGGCCCCGGACCTCGACGAGTGGCGCGCGGCCATCCTCGAGTCGCAGCGCTACCTGCACTCGCTCGGCATCACCGGCTGGCAGGACGCGTGGGTGACGCCGCAGACGCTGGACGCCTACGTCTCGCTCGCCCGCGAGGACGCGCTGACCGCGCGGGTGGTCGGCGCCCTGTGGTGGGACCGCCACCGCGGGCTCGAGCAGGTGGACGACCTGCTCGAGCAGCGCGAGCGCGGCGGCGTCGGGCGCTTCTCCCCCACGACCGTGAAGGTGATGCTCGACGGCGTCCTGGAGAACTACACCGGGGCGCTGCGCGAGCCCTACTGCGACGGCTGCGGCGGCACCACGGAGAACCACGGCCTGTCCTTCGTCGACCACGACGCCCTCGTCGAGACGGTGACCACGCTGACCGGCCACGGCTTCCAGGTGCACATGCACGCGATCGGCGACCGCGCGGTGCGCGACGCGCTCGACGCCGTGGAGGCCGCCCGCGCGGTGCACGGCCCGCACGACCTGCGCCACCACGTGGCGCACATCCAGGTGGTGCAGCCCGAGGACGTGCCGCGGTTCCGCGCGCTCGACGTGGTCGCCAACTGCCAGACGTTCTGGGCGCAGAACGAGCCGCAGATGACCGAGCTGACGGTGCCGTTCCTGGGCCAGGAGCGCGTGGACCTCATGTACCCCTTCGGCGACCTCGCCCGGGCCGGCACCGTGCTCGCGATGGGGTCGGACTGGGCCGTCACCACGGCCGACCCGCTCGCCCAGATGGAGGTCGCCGTCACGCGCGTCGGCCCCGAGCACCGCGACCTCGAGCCCTTCCTGCCCGCGCAGCGGCTGTCCGTGGCCGACGCGCTCGCCGGGTTCACCAGCGGCTCGGCGTACGTCAACCACGACGAGCACGACGCCGGCAGCCTCGAGGTGGGCAAGCGGGCCGACGTCGTCGTGCTCGACCGCGACATCCTCGACCCGCGCACCGGGCCGATCGGCGACGCGCGGGTGCGCCTGACCGTCAGCAACGGCCGCGTCGTCCACGACGAGCTCGGCTGACCTCTCCGCTCCGCCATCGACCGGATTCCGGACCGGACGCCGCGGCCCGGGTCCCGACCCGGCCAACACGGTTGGCGGTGTCGGAGGGCGGCGCTACGGTCCACGGGTCCGCTCGCCTGCGCTCGGGTTGGGAGCCGTCATGACCGTCCTGCTCGCCATCGGCACGCGCAAGGGGCTCTGGCTCGCCCGCAGCGACGACCGCCGCACCTGGACCATCGAGGGCCCGCACTTCCTCGCCCAGGAGATCGCCGCCGTGGCGGTCGACACCCGGCGCGAGCCGGTGCGGCTGCTGGCCGGGATCCAGAGCATGCACTGGGGCCCCACGGTCACGTACTCCGACGACCTCGGCGCGACGTGGCACGAGCCGGCGAAGGGCGCGATCGCGTTCCCCGACGACACCGGCGCCGCGCTGGCCCGGGTGTGGCAGCTCCAGCCCGACACCGCCGGGCGACCCGACGTCGTCTGGGCCGGGTGCGAGCCCACCTCGCTGTGGCGCAGCGACGACGGCGGGGAGTCCTTCCAGCTGGTGCGCGGGCTGTGGGACCACCCGCACCGCGAGAAGTGGGAGCCCGGGTTCGGCGGCGCCGCGGTGCACACGGTGCTGCCCCACCCCGACACCGACGAGGTGCTGGTCGCCATGAGCACCGGCGGCGTCTACGTCAGCGACGACGGCAGCGAGGGCTGGACCCCGCGCAACAAGGGCATCTCGGCGTACTTCTTCCCCGACCCCTACCCCGAGTTCGGCCAGTGCGTGCATAAGGTGGCGGCCGACGCCGCGAGCCCGGACGTGCTCTACGCGCAGAACCACCACGGCGTCTACCGCAGCGACGACCGCGGCCGGCAGTGGAGCTCGATCGCCGAGGGCCTGCCCAGCGACTTCGGCTTCGTCGCCCTCGCCTCGCCGATCACCCCGGGCACCGCCTGGGTGATCCCGCTGGAGGCCGACGCCCGGCGGGTGCCTCCCGGCGGCCGGCTGCGGGTGCACCGCACCCGCGACGGCGGGGCCACGTGGTCGGAGAGCGCCTCCGGCCTGCCCGACGACGCGTGGACCGTCACCCTGCGCGACGCCGCCTGCGTCGACGCGGCGGACCCCACCGGCGTCTACCTCGGCACCCGCGACGGCAGCGTGTACGCCAGCGCCGACGACGGCGAGACCTTCGCCCTGGTGGCCGAGCACCTGCCCGACGTCCTCTCGCTGCGCGCGGCCATCGTCCCGTGACGCCGCGCCGCGGGTGACCCCCGTGCCCGCTCCCGTCACCGTGCGGCTGCCCGGGGCGCTGGCCGACCTCGCCGGCGGACGGCGCACGCTGTCGGTGGACCCGGCCCCCGCGACCGTCGGCGACGTCCTCGACCGGCTCGAGCCCGAGCTGCCGGTGCTCGTGCGCCGGATCCGCGACGAGACCGGGTCCGTGCGCCGGTTCGTCAACGTCTACGTCGACGGCGAGGACATCCGCCACGGGGCCGGGCTCGCCACGGCGCTGCGCCCGGGCGCCGAGGTGCACGTGCTGCCCTCCGTCGCCGGCGGCTGAGCCGCCGCTCCGCCGCGCACGACCGGCACATCCGGGCCTGTCCCACGGCGTTGCCTCCCGGGAGCCGTCGGACCCTCGACCTACCCTCGCCGTGAGGGCGGAGCCGCCGCCCGCGGGGAGGTGCCGGGGTGCGTCTGCTGCACACCTCCGACTGGCACCTGGGCCGCTCGCTGGCCTCGGCCCCGCAGCTCGACGCGCAGGCCGAGTTCCTCACCTGGCTGCTCGAGCTCGCGGTCGAGCGCGAGGTCGACGCCGTGCTCGTCGCCGGCGACGTCTACGACCGCGCCGTCCCGCCCGTGGAGGCGGTGCGGCTGCTCGACGACACCTTCCTCGCCTTCGCCTCCGCGGGCGTCCCCCTGGTGGTCGTCAGCGGCAACCACGACTCCGCGGTGCGCCTCGGCTTCGGCCGCGGGCTCGCCCGTGCCTCCGGCATCCACCTGCGCACCACGCTCGACGCCCTGACCGATCCCGTCGTGCTGGCCGACGAGCACGGCGACGTCGGCGTCTACGGCATCCCCTACCTGCTGCCCGACGCCGTCATGGCCGAGCTCGCCGCGGAGCGCTCGCACACCTCGGTGCTGCGGGCCGCCGCGGACCGCATCCGCGCCGACGCCGCCCAGCGGGGCCTGTCGCGCACGGTGGTGCTCAGCCACGCGTTCGTGGCCGGTGGCGCGGGGGCCGACTCCGAGCGCGACATCCGCGTCGGCGGCATCGGCGACGCGCACGCGGCCGTCTTCGACGGCATCACCTACGTCGCGCTCGGGCACCTGCACCGCCCGCAGGACATCCGTCTCGGCGGGTCGTCCACCGTCCTGCGCTACAGCGGATCCCCGCTGCCCTACAGCTTCTCCGAGTCCGGCGACGTGAAGTCCGTGACACTGCTCGAGCTCGACGACGCCGGCGTCGCAGTCGTGGAGGCGGTGCCGGTGCCTGCGGGGCGCCCGCTGCGCGAGGTGCGGGGGCGCCTCGAGGAGCTGCTGGCCCGCGCCGGCACCGATCTCGCCGGGCTCGCCGAGTGCTACGTCCGCGTCGTGCTCAGCGACCCGAGCCGCCCCGCCTCGCCGATGGAACGGCTGCGGGCCGTGTGGCCGCACACGCTCGTGCTCGACTTCGAGCCCGACGGCGTGCGCCCGGACCCGGACACCGACCTCGCCCGCCTCACGCGCACCACCGACCCGGTCGAGGTCTGCTCGCTGTTCGTGGAGTTCGTCGACCGCGTGCCGCCCACCGCCGACGAGGTGCGCGTGCTGCGCGAGGTCGTCGAGCTCGCGCAGCGCGGCGAGGAGGCCGGCGTCTGATGCGGCTGCACTCGCTCACGATCACCGCGTTCGGCCCGTTCGCCGGCACCGAGACGATCGACCTCGAGCGGCTGGCCGCCAGCGGGCTGTTCCTGCTCGAAGGGCCGACCGGGGCGGGCAAGTCGACCGTGCTCGACGCGATCACGTTCGCCCTCTACGGCGGCACTGCCAGCGCCGAGGCCTCCGACGACCGGCTGCACTCGCAGTTCGCCGCGCCCGGCACGGTGCCCTCGGTCTCCCTCGAGCTCAGCATCGGCGGCACCGGCTACCGCGTGCACCGCGTGCCGGCGCACCGGCGGCCCAAGAAGCGCGGCGACGGCGTCACCCTCGAGCGCGCCACCGTGCGCCTCGAGCGACGCCGGCCGGGCGGCGCGTGGGAGCACCTCGACCACAGCCACCAGGAGGTCGCCGAGCTGCTGCGCGACGCCCTCGGCCTGTCCCGGGCCCAGTTCACCCAGGTGGTGCTGCTCCCCCAGGGCGAGTTCGCCACGTTCCTGCGCGCGCCGGACGACGAGCGGCGCGCGCTGCTCACCACGATCTTCGGCACGGGCCTCTACGACGCCGTCACCGCCGAGCTCGAGGCGCGCCGCACCGACGCCTCGCGGCGGCGCCTGGAGGCCCGTGCCGGGGTGGCGGCCGCCGTCGCGGCAGCGGCCGAGGCGGCCGGCCTCGAGGGCGAGCCGGCGTCCGACCTCGTCGCGCTCGACGACGCCGGCCGGGCCACCGCCCTCGACGGGCTGGTCGCGAGCGTGGCGGCGGAGCTGGCCCTGGCCACGGCCGCCCGCGACGAACGGCACACCGCCCTCACGCTGGCCGAGGCCCAGCTGCGGCAGGCGGCCTCCGTGCACGAGCTGCACGCCGAGCTCGCCGCCGCGGTGGCCGCCCTCGCCGACCACGAGGCCGGTGCCGAGGCGCACCGCGCCCGCGAGCACGAGCTCGAGCACGCCCGCGCCGCGGCGCCGGTCGCTCCCCTGCTCGCCGGGCTCGACCGCGCCGACGCCGAGGTCGCCCGGGCCCGGCAGCGGCTCGAGAGCGCGCAGGCGGAGGTCCCCACGCTCGACGGTGCGGCCGCGGTCCTCGGCCGCACCGAGGCCACCGACGACACCGAGGACTCCGGGGACCCCGCCGTCTGGACCGCCCGCGCCGGCCTGCTCGAGGACCGCTCGCGCGAGCTCGACGCCGCAGCCACGGCGCTCGAGCCGCTGGTGGCCCTCGAGCGCTCCCGGCCGGACACCGGCCGGGAGCTCGAGCGGCTGCGCACGGAGAGCCTCGAGGCGCAGCAGCGCCTCGCCGCGCTCGCCGAGCTCGAGACCGCGCTGCCCGCCCGCCTCGCCGCCGCCGAGACCGCGCTCACCGAGGCGGTGACCGCGGCTGCCGGCCTCGACGAGGCCGAGGCCCGCCTGGCGGCGCTGCAGGACCGCGGCGAGGCGCTGCTCGAGCTCGAGGCGCTCGACGCGCGGCTCGCGGAGGCGGCCGCGGCGGTGCAGCGGGCCACCACCGCGCACCACGCAGCGGTCGACCGGCACCAGGCCCTGCTCCAGCGTCACCTCGACGGCATCGCCGCGGTGCTCGCGGGCACCCTCGTCGACGGCGCCCCGTGCGCGGTCTGCGGTGCGACCGAGCACCCGGTCCCGGCGCGGCCCGCACTCGACGCGGTCTCGGCCGACGACGTCGAGGCCGCCCTCGTGGTGCGCGACGCGGCCGCGGCGGAGCTCGACCTCGCGCGGGCCGGCCACGAGCAGCTGCTGCTCGACCGGTCCGCACTGCTGGGCCGCACCGGCGGCACCGAGGTCGCCGCCCTCGTCGACGACATGGCCCGCGCCCAGGACTCGCTCGCGCGGGCCCGCACCGCCGCGGCCGCCGTCCCGGGTCTCACCGGCGAGCGCGACGAGCTGCGGGCCCGCGCGCAGGAGCTGCGCACCGGGTCCGCCGGCCTCGCCGCCGACGCGGCCCGGGCCGCCGCGCGCCTCGAGGCGGCCGAGGCGTCGTGGGCCGCGGGCTCCACCGCGCTCGACGAGGCCCGTGCGGGTGCGACGTCGGTCCTCGCCCGGCGCGACGAGCTGGCCGCCGCGGCCGCGGGGATCCGCCGGGTGGCCGCCGCCGCGCGCGAGTGCGCCACGGCCGTCGCGGCGCGGGCCGCGCTGCTGGCCGACGTGCGCGCCGCGGTCGCCGACGCCGGGTTCGCCGACGTCGAGGACGCCCGCGACGCCGTCCGGACCCCCGCGGCCCTCGCGGCGCTGGACGCCGAGGTCCGGGCCTGGGTGCGCACCCGCGACCTGCTGGCCGCCACGCTCGACGACGACCGCTTCCGCGATCTCGGCGTCGACCCCGCCGACCCGGCCGCGCTCACCGCCCGGCTGCGCGCCTGCGCCGAGGCGCTGGACGAGGCGACGCTGGTCCGCTCCGCGGCCGCGGCGGCCCACGAGCGCGCGGTGGAGGCACGGGCGCGCGCGGCCACCCGCGACGAGCAGCTGGCCAAGCGCCGGCTCGACGTCGAGCTCGCCGAGGAGCGCCTCGAGCACGTGGTGTCCTCCACCGAGGCCGTGGTGCGGCTGGCCGGCCTGGCCAAGGGCGTCTCCGGCGAGCTGCGCATGTCGCTCACGACGTACGTGCTGCGCCGGTGGTTCGAGCGCGTGGTGGACGCGGCCAACCTCCGCCTGCTCACGATGTCCAGCGGCCGCTACGAGCTCCAGCGCGTCGACGAGGCCGAGAGCCGGCGCGACCGCTCCGGCCTCTCGCTGCGGGTGCTCGACCGGCACTCGGGCGAGAGCCGCAGCCCGCGGTCGCTGTCGGGCGGCGAGACCTTCTACACCAGCCTCGCGCTGGCCCTCGGCCTCGCCGACGTCGTGCGCGCGGAGGCCGGCGGCGTCGACCTCGACACGCTGTTCATCGACGAGGGCTTCGGCAGCCTCGATCCGGACACCCTCGACACCGTGATGTCGGTGATCGACGACCTGCGCCAGGGCGGTCGTGCCGTGGGCGTGGTGAGCCACGTGGCCGAGCTCAAGGACCGCATCCCCGAGCGGCTGGAGATCCGGCCGGTCGAGGGCGGCGGCTCGACAACCCGCGTCGTCGCCTGAGCGCCGCTCAGTCCTGCCGGTGCACCCGGCGCCGTCCCTCGCGCTTGGCCCGCAGGAGCGCACGGTCGGCGCGGGCGAGCACCTCGTCGGCGTCGTCCTGAGGGTCGGCCAGGGTGGCGCCCACGCTCACCGACAGCGGCACCCGGACGCCAGCGACGTCGAGCTCGCCGACCACCGACTGCAGGCACCGGTCCGCGAGCTGCGCGAGCTGGTCGGCGTCGGCCACCTCGTGCAGCAGCACGACGAACTCGTCGCCACCCACGCGGGCCACCACGTCCTGGGCGCGCAGCGCCGACGTGAGCCGCTGCGCCACCTCGGTGAGCACCGCGTCGCCCGCGGGGTGGCCGTGCTCGTCGTTGACCTGCTTGAGGTTGTCGACGTCGCAGTAGAGGACGCCGACCCGGCCCGGCGCCAGCGCCGGCAGCGCCAGCCGCTCCCGCAGCCGCGAGACCATGTCGTCGCGGTTGGGCACCCCGGTGAGCGAGTCGTGGCTGGCCCGGAACGCGAGCTCGCGACGGATCCGCTGCTCCTCGGTCACGTCGCGCAGGCCGACGACGATGCCGCTCACCCCGCCGCCGTCGTGCGCCGGGATGGGGTGGCCCGAGCCGGAGAGCTCCCGCACCTGCCCGTCGACGGTCAGGTAGCGCACGAGCACCCGATGGTGGTGCACGCCCTCCAGCGCCGTCGCGCGGGTGCGCAGCACGAGCTCGCGATCGTCCGGGTGCACGATCGAGAGCACGGGCGTGCCGACGAGCAGCTGCGCGTCCCACCCGAGCACCTGACGCACCGAGGGCGACACCCAGTCGATCGCGCCGGTCGGGTCGATCCGCATCACCACGTCCGACGCGTGCTCGGCGAGCAGGCGGAAGTCCTGGACCGAGCGCTGGAGCGCCTCGAACGCGGCCACCTCGGCCGTCACGTCCACCGCCTGGCCGATCGTGTGCACGTGGCGTCCCTCGCCGTCGTGCACCGCCGCCACCGAGAGGTCGACCCACACGGTGGCGCCTTCGGCCGTCAGGTAGCGCTTGCGCCACGCGACGCGCTGCTCCTCGCCGGAGCGCAGGCGCGCGATCACCTCGACGCTGCGCTCGACGTCGTCGGGGTGGGTGACGTCCGCGAAGCCCAGCCCGACGAGGTCCTCGTGGCTGCGGTAGCCCAGCATCGAGCACAGGGCAGGGTTCACCCGCTCGAAGACGCCGTCGGGACGGCAGATGAACATGCCGATCGAGGCGGATTCCATCGCGAGGCGGAACATCTGCTCGGACGCCTCGAGCGCTTCGAGCCCCTGCTCCGGCAGGCCGTCGCCCGCGCGGGACTCCGACATGCGCGCACTCCTGTTCACCCCGTGGTGGGGACACGGTAGGGCGCCGGGACCCGCGATGCTCGTCGGACGACCGGTCCGGCCCCTCGCCCGCGGGTCGTAGGACCACCGCTCGCCCTGCCCCGGCCGGACACCGGGCGGACATCCCGGCGTTCCCGATGCGCCCCACCGGTTCACGCGGCCGACACGCCCCGTTCGCCGGGGCCGCGGAGCCTGTCGTCCGTTGGACGAACCTTGGACGTCCGTCACCCGACCGGAGCAGTAGGACCCATCAGGGTGCATCCGACGTCTTGGGGGTGAGTGGCAGCCGCCACGTGCTCCGGGGCAGCCAGATCCGGGCGCTGAGCAGCAGGGGAGTGTGACGTGCGGTCGACGACGGGATCTCGTCCGGCGCGCGGGGCGCAGGGGATGTCAGGGGTTCGGGCGCTCCGTAGCGGGCGCTCCGGACGCGGCGCCGCCCTCGCGGTCGCGGCGGGCATGGGCGCGACCCTCGCCCTGAGCGCCGCGCCGTCGGCGTACGCCGCCGCGAACCCGGGCCAGTCGGTCTACAACGACTACGGCCAGTCCGACGCCGAGGTGGCCGTCGAGATCCGCACCCAGGTCGAGGCGAGCACGTACGTGAAGGCGGCCCTGGCCACCTACACGAAGGCCCGCGCCACCACCGCCGCCAAGCGCAAGGCCCTCGCCACCGCCAAGTCGGCCTACCTCGCGGCGGTGCGCTCGAAGGTCCGCATCCGCATCGACCGGACGCACGCGGCGTACGTGGCCGCCTACCGCGCCTACGGCAAGGCGCTGTTCGCCGAGAAGTCCGCGCGCATCAAGCTGGCCAACATCCGCGCGGCCAAGACGGCGGCCGTCACGGCGCTGCACTACCGCCCCAAGGACGGCGTGTTCACCGGCCGGCTCGTCAACTACCTGGTGCCCACCATCCCGTTCTCGTTCGAGCCCCTCCAGGTGCGCATCACCGTCTACGGCGGCCACGTGAGCGACGTCGAGGTGACCCAGCAGGCGCCCGTCGACAGCGACTCGTACGGCTACAACGAGATGTCGCTGAGCACTCTGATGCTCGAGACGATGCAGGCGCACGACACCGCGAACATCGCCGCCGTCACCGGCGCCTCGCTCTCGTCGGAGGCCTTCCAGCAGTCCCTCGAGTCGGCCCTGGTCGCCGCCGGATACCGGCTCTGAGGCGGCGACCATGAGCCACCGCATCACGCACTCGCCCGGGGTCCGGCTTACCGCCGCCGCCGCAGGCATCGGTGCCGTCGCCTCCACGCTCGGCGGCCTCGTGCTGGCCCAGGCGCCGGTCGCCGACGCCGCGATCAACCCGGTGTCGCCGCCCGCGGACACCGACCCCAACAACGACTGGGGCCAGACCGCCGCGCAGGTGCAGGAGGAGATCAACCTCGCCGTCGACGCCGACCCGGGCGTCATCGCGGCCCGCACCCGCTACCTGCACGCGCTGGCGTCGTACGCGACGCTCAAGCACGCGCAGAAGGTCGCCCTCGACGCCGCTCGCAAGGCGAAGGCGACGCCGTCGAAGCTGGACGACGCCCGCACGCTCAAGGCCTACCAGGCGGTGAGCGCCAAGGTGTACGCCGCCGCGCGCGAGGTGGTGGCCTCGCAGCTGGCGATGGTGAAGACCGTCGACGCCGTCACCGCGCGCGTGAAGGCGCAGCACTACGTGCAGGCGCCCTACGTCGCCCTCCCGGCCGCCCCCACCGGGCTGCAGACCGTCGGCGCCACGGGACAGGTGACGCTCACCTGGGCCGCCGTCGACGGCGCGACCGGCTACCGCGTGTACCGCGACGGGGTCCAGATCGCGCTCACCGTGTCGACCACGTACCTCGACACCGGTCTGGACAACGGCGTCGCCTACTCCTACCAGGTGCTCGCCACGAACGTCGCCGGCTGGTCGCCGCAGTCCGCCGCCGTGACCGGGACGCCGACCGCGCTCGCACCCGCCGCGCCGTCGTCGCTGGTGACCTCGCCCGGCGACGGGACGGCCACGCTGGCCTGGCAGGCGTCGGCGGCCGCGACGTCGTACACCGTCTACCGCGACGGCGTGGCCGTGGGCACGGTCACCGACGCCACGTTCCTCGACACCGGCCTGGTGGACGGCACCACGTACCTCTACACCGTGGTGGCCCTCAACGGCACCGCGGCCTCGTCGCCCTCGGCGGCGGTGCCGTGCACGCCGGTGGCCACCGCGCCGGACGCGCCGACCAACCTCGTCGCCTCCCCCGGCGACCGCCAGGTGTCGCTCACCTGGACCGCGAGCGCCGGGGCGACGTCCTACGGCGTCTACCGCGGGTCCACGAAGATCGCGACCGTCACGACGACGTCGTACGTGAACACCGGGCTGACCAACGGGACGTCGTACACGTACAAGGTCGTGGCCTACCGGCTCAACTCGCCAGCCTCGCCGTTCTCCTCGACCGCGAGCGCCACGCCGGTCGCGCCGCCCCTCGCGACCCCCGCCGGCCTGGCCGCCACGCCGGGCGACGCGCAGGTGCAGCTGACGTGGGGCACGGTGTCCGGCGCGACGAGCTACGTCGTCTACCGCAACGGCACGCAGCTCACCACCGTGACGACGCCGTCGTACCTGGACACCACGGTGACGAACGGGACGTCGTACAGCTACTACGTGGTGGCGAGGTCGAGCACCTCCACGTCGGCCGCGAGCGCCACGGCGACGGCGACACCCCAGGCCGCGGCCACCGGCGCCCCCACGGGGCTGTCCGCGACCGCCGGCGACGGCATCGTGTCGCTGTCGTGGAACGTGGTGAGCGGCGCCACGGGCTACAACGTCTACCGCAACGGAACGCTGCTGCAGGGCGGCCTCAGCGGCAACAGCCTCACCGACAGCACTGTCACCAACGGCACGACGTACTCCTACTACGTCACCGCGCTCAACGGCGGCACGGAGTCCGCGGCCTCGGCCACCGTCACCGCGACACCGTTCGTGCTGACGCCGGCGCAGCCCACGGGACTCACCGCCACGGCGGGCAACGCGCAGGTGGCACTGTCGTGGAGCGCGTCCGCGAACGCGACCGGCTACCGCGTGTACCGCGGCTCCACGCTGGTCTCCACGCAGGCCGGGACGACGTTCACCGACACCGGGCTCACCAACGGCACGGCGTACTCCTACTACGTCGTGGCCACCAACGGGGCGGCGCTCTCGCCGGCGTCGAGCACCGTGACCGCGACGCCGATGGCGCCTGCGCCGCCGGCTCCCACGGGCGTGGCCGCCACCGCGGGCAACGCCCAGGTGGTGCTGACCTGGAACGCCGTGACACCGGCCACGGGGTACCGGGTGTACCGCGGCGGCGTGCTCGTCGGGTCGCCCACCGCGGCGACGTTCACCGACACCGGCCTCACCAACGGTGCGACGTACACCTACTACGTCACGGCCGTGAACCAGACCACCGAGGGACCGGCGTCCGCGTCGGTCACGGGGACCCCGGCGAAGCCGCCGGTGAACGGCACGTTCACCGGCGCGATCGGCACGATCGCCAGCGGTCACGGGACGATCCGCGTCGTCATCGTCGTGACCAACAGCGTGATCACGAGCTCCAAGGGAACCCTGGTCACCAGCGATGGGCAGAGTGAGACGGTGAAGATCAACAACACGGCGCTGCCGCAGTACGACACGAAGACGGTGGCCGCCAACTCCGCGAGCATCACCAAGGTGTCGGGGGCCACGCTGAGCTGGTCGGCGTACAAGACGTCGCTCCAGTCGGCCATCACGCAGGCGGGGCTGTGAGCACCGGCGCGGGCCGCGACCCGTTCACCGAGCTCGGCTCCGGCCGCCACGCGTTCGTGGACGCCGGCACGCTCACGGGCGCGCCCGAGCTGGCGCCCCGTTACCTGCCGGGTCCGGACGCCGTGGGCACGCTCCTGGCACCGCCGCCCGCGACCCCGCCGGTCGCGCTGCCGGTGCCGCACGCGGTTCCGGCGCCCGTGGCCACCGTCGCCCCCACCGCGCCGCCCCCCGCGCCGTCGCGCCCGCGCCACGCGCGGCCGCCGATCACGCGAGGCCTCGCAGCCCGGGGCCGCACCCGCCACCGCGGCGACATCGCGCTCACCGCGGCCGCCATCGGCCTGGGCATCTCGCTGGGCATCGGCGTCTACGCGGTGAAGGACGGCCTCGACCTGCCCGGCGGGAAGATGCTCGCCGTCGGCACCATCGCTGCGCTGCTGGGCACCTACCTGTCGCTGGTGATGGTGCTGCTGATGGCGCGCATCCCGTGGATCGAGCGCGAGATCGGCCACGACCGCCTCGTCGCCCTGCACCGCACGGTGGCGCCGTACTCGCTGTTCCTGATCCTCGGCCACGTCGTGTTCACGACCATCAGCTACGCCCAGGCCGAGGAGCACTCGGTGCTCGGCCAGCTGTGGGACCTCGTGACCAAGTCCGCGTGGATGATGCCGGCGTTCACCGCCTTCGTGCTGATGATGGCGCTGGGCGTGATGTCCTACCGCCGCATCCGCAACCGCATGAAGTACGAGACCTGGTGGGTCGCGCACCTGTACTTCTACATCGCGGTGGCGCTCTCCTTCGGCCACCAGGTGGCGCTGGGGCCCATGTTCGTGGCGCACCCCTACCAGCGGTACTTCTGGACCGCGCTCTACCTGTTCGTGCTCGTCACGATCGTGGTGGGCCGCATCGTGATCCCGCTGGCCATGTCGCAGAAGCACCAGATGCGGATCGAGGCCGTCGTGCCCGAGGGCGACAACGTCGTCTCGCTCTACATCTCCGGCGTCGACCTCGACCTGCTCAAGGCCCGCGGCGGGCAGTTCTTCCAGTGGCGGTTCCTCACCCGCGACTGGTGGTGGCAGGCCCACCCCTACTCCCTGTCGGCCTCGCCGAACGACTCGTGGCTGCGCATCACCATCAAGGACCTCGGCGACCAGTCGCGGGCCGTGAAGCGACTGCGCCCAGGCACTCGTGTGTGGGCCGAGGGACCCTACGGCGTGTTCACCGCGGGCTCGCGGCACGGCGAGAGCATCGCCTGCTTCGCGGCCGGCGTGGGGATCACCCCGATCCGGGCCGTGCTCGAGGACCTGCCGGACGGCACCGCGGCCACGATCGTCTACCGGGTGCCCGACGTCGCCACCGCGGTGCTGCGCCAGGAGCTCGAGGACCTGGTCACCGCGCGCGGCTGGCGGCTGCACTACCTGCAGGGTCCGCGCCGGCTGCACCCGCTCGGCCCGGACTACCTCAACCAGCTGGTGCCCGGGCTGGCCGCGTCCGACGTCTACGTCTGCGGCCCGGTCGCCTTCACCGACACGATCATCGAGGCCGTCAAGGACGTCGGCGTCCCCGAGCACAAGATCCACCACGAGCTGTTCACGTTCTGACGAGCGGGTACGCCGACCCCCGCACCCTGGACCCGACCCCCCGCCGCACCTGCGGCACCTGCACGAGGAGCACGTCATGAAGCGCGCGATCCTGGTGTCCTCCGGCACCCTGGCCGGCCTCGTCGCCGTCCTCACCTACTCCGGTGCGGACGTGCCCGCGGCCATCGCCTCCGGTCCGGCCGACAGCGCGGCACTCGGCGGCCCGCCGCCGCTCGACGGCAGCAACGGCGCCGCCGACCCCAACGGCACCGGCGCGAGCCCCGCGGCGAGCACCTCGCCGTCCGCGAGCCCGTCCGCCTCGCCCACCAAGGCGGCCGCCAAGCCCGCGGCGAAGCCGACCAAGGCGGCGGCCAAGCCCGCCGCCAAGCCGGCCGCGTCGTCGGCGCCGCCGGCGGCCGCGCCCACGAAGAGCTCGGCCCCGGCACCCGCGCCGTCCAAGACCACGACGAAGCCCGCGCCCGCACCGACCCCGACCAAGACGTCGACGGCGCCCAAGGACTACGTGGGCTCCCTCCAGACGCACAAGTACGGCAAGGTGCAGGTGGCCATCCGCGTGCAGGGCGGCAAGATCATCGCCGTCTGGCCCACCGTTTACCCCAACGGCGACTCGCAGCCGTACTCGGACTTCTCGATCCCGATCCTCAAGTCCGAGACGCTCAAGGCGCAGGGGCCCAACATCGCCAACGTGAGCGGCGCGACGCTGACGTGGATCTCGTGGAAGGCCTCGCTCCAGTCGGCGATGTCGCAGGCCGGCATCTGACGCGCGGGACGCGCGGATGACCGGCGCAGCCGGCCCGGCCGTGGATCATGGCCCGGTGACCCCCGACGAGCACTCCCCCGCGGAGGGCGCGGAGCCCGAGGCGCCGCGCGTCACCTACGCCGGCCCCGGGCCCTGGGCCCAGAAGCTGCACGTGGAGCACGTGTGGGGCACGGCCGTGGTGATCGACCTGCGCGGCCCGCACCTGCCCCCCGACATGGACGAGCTGCTCGCCGACGGGATCGCCTACCTGCACCAGGTGGACGCCTGGTTCTCCACCTACCGCGTCGACACGCCGATCACGATGTACCGCAACGGGCTCATCGAGCTGCACCGCACTCCCGCCGTGGTGCAGGAGGTGCTCGAGACGTGCCAGTGGATCAAGACGCTCACCGAGGGCGCGTTCGACCCGTGGGCGGTCAAGGGCGGCGTCGACCCCTCGGGCTACGTCAAGGGCTGGGCTGCCGGCCAGCTGGCCGACCGCTTCGTGCGGGCCGGCGTCGCGAACGTGAGCATCAACGCCGCGGGCGACATCGCCTGCCGAGGGCGCCAGGCGCCCGACGAGCTGTGGGCCGTCGGCATCCTCAACCCCTACGACAACCAGCAGGTGGTCGAGGTGGTGCACCTCGGCGACGGCGCGGTCGCCACCAGCGGGCTCTACGAGCGGGGCGCGCACATCCGCAACCCGCGCACAGGCTCCACCGACGTCTACTACGACTCCACCACGGTGGTCGGGCCGGATGCGGGGCTGGCCGACGCGCTCGCCACGGCGGCCCTGCTGGAGGGACCGGGCGCCGCGCGGTGGTTCGCGTCGCTGCCGGGCTGGTCGGTGTACTTCATCAAGGACGGGCAGGCGTCCTTCTTCGGCCCGGCCTTCCCCCGCGACGGGGGATGACCCGGCGCTGCGCACCCACGGGCACTACCGGTGACCGGAGCGCCGCACCCGCACGCACAGGCGGCGGCTGTGCCGCACGGACCTCGGCGCGGTCCGGCGGTCGTAGCCGCGGGTCGGGGCGTGAGCCAGCAGCTCGACGCCGTAGACGGGGTGCGGTGAGGACTCGGGACGACGGTCCGGCGCCCACACGGAGGACATCATGACCACCTTTCGACACCTCCATCGTCCCACCGATGCACGCCCGACGCCGGGCCGGCGGAGCCCGGGTCCGCCGTCCGGGGGCGCCGGTGGCGGCGACCGTCAGGAGCCGACACAGTTCCGTAAGACCTGGCCGGAAGGCGCGGCGACGCCGCAGGGTTGCTAGGAGCACCATCTGCGAGGAGGAACCCGTGACCGACGACCCGATGCTCACCCTCTACGGCGCCGCCTGGTGCCCGGACTGCCGCCGCAGCAAGGCCTTCCTGGGCGAGCAGCGCGTGCCGTTCCACTACGTCGACCTCGAGGAGCACCCCGAGGAGAACGCGACGGTCGAGCGGTTCAACGACGGCCGGCGCATCATCCCGACCATCGTCTTCCCCGACGGCAGCCACCTCGCCGAGCCCAGCAACGAGGAGCTGGCCGACAAGCTGGGCCTGAGCCGCGAGGCCGCGATGACGTCGTACGACGTGGTGATCGTCGGCGGCGGTCCCACGGGTCTCACCACCGCGATCTACGCCGCGCGGGAGAACCTGCGCACCCTCGTGCTGGACCGGTCCGCCCTGGGCGGGCAGGCCGGGGTGACCGAGCGGCTGGACAACTACCCCGGCTTCCCGGAGGGCGTCGGCGGCGCCGAGCTGGCCGACCGCTTCGCCGCGCAGGCGCGCCGCTACGGCGTCGAGCTGCTGCCTGCCGTCGGCGCGGCACGGGTGAGCACCGAGGGCGGGACGTCCGTCGTCACCACGTCCACCGGGCAGGAGCTGCACGCCGGCGCCGTGCTCATCGCCACCGGGTCGACCTACCGCCGCACGGGGGCGCCGGGCGAGGATGACCTCATCGGCCGCGGGGTGCACTTCTGCGCCACCTGCGACGGACCGTTCTACCGCGACGCGGACGAGCTGGTGGTGATCGGCGGCGGCAACAGCGGGTTCGAGGAGGGGCTGTTCCTCACCCAGTTCGCCCGCCACGTGACCATCGTCGAGCGCGGCGGGATGCCCCGCGCCTCCCGCCTGCTCCAGGACAAGGTCGAGCACCACCCCGCGATGACCGTGCTCACCGAGACCGGCGTCACCCGCTTCGGCGCGGGCGAGGACGGGGCGCTGGAGTCGGTGTCGCTGGTGCCGCTCGACGCCGCGGGCGAGCCCGCGGGCGAGGAGTCGCGGCACGACGCGGACGCGGCCTTCGTCTTCGTGGGCCTCGACCCCAACACCGGCTGGCTCGACGGGCTCGTGGAGCTCGACGCCGCGGGGTTCGTCGTCACCGACCGCACCTTCGAGACCTCGCTGCCCGGGGTGTTCGCGGCCGGCGACGTCCGGTCCGGGTCCACCAAGCAGCTGGCCTCCGCTGTCGGCGAGGGGGCTGCGGTCGCCCTCCAGATCCGCCACCACCTCGACACCATCGCCGCCGGCCGCTGACCGCCCCGCTCACCCCCGCCCGCCCGCACGCACGCACGGCGCCCGGGCCCCGCGCTCGCTACCGTGACCCCATGCCCCCGTCGTTACTGCCCCAAGAACCGGAATCCGGGCCGGTCTCCGGTCATTCGGGCAGTAACGACGGGGGCGTCGGGGTGCGGCGGGCGACGGTCGACGACCGCGAGGGCGTCCTGGCCACGGTGCTCGCGGCCTTCGTGGCCGACCCGGCGTGGGACTTCATGACCGAGCGCGACCCCGCCGTGTCGCGCGCGTTCGCGGAGGCGCTGTTCGACTCGCGCGTCGGACGCGGCACGGTGTGGGTGAGCGATGACCTGCTCTCGGCGTCGCTCTGGGAGCGCCGCGACGGCGAGCACGACCTCGAGGGCGCCGGCGTGTGGCGCGAGTTCCGCGCCGCCGTGGCGCCCCGCGGTCTGGGCGCGCATCGAGGGCTATGACGCCGCCCTCGCGGAGGTGGGGCCGCTGCCGCCCTACTGGTACCTCGGGGTGCTGGCCACCCACCCCACGGCGCAGCGCCGCGGCCTGGCCCAGGCCGTCATCGCCCCGGCGCTCGCCCTCGCCGACGCCGAGGGGCTCGACTGCTGGCTCGAGACGTCCAAGCCCGCGAACACCGGGTTCTACGAGCGGCGCGGCTTCACCGAGCGCATCGAGGTGGCCGTGCCGGCGGGGCCGCTCACGTGGTGGATGCGGCGTCCCGCGCGGCCGGCGGGCGGCTGAGCGCGCTGCGCTAGCGTGACGGTCCCGCACCCGTCGACGTCGCTGGAGGGCCCGTGCCGATCTTCGACCTGCCGCTCGAGGAGCTGCGGCACTACGTCGGGCGCAACCCCCGCCCCGACGACCTCGACGCGTACTGGGCCGAGGCGCTGGCCGAGCTCGACGCCGTGATGGCGGCTTCCGACGGCGTCCCCGAGGCGGACGTGCGCCTCGACCGGGTCGAGCACGTGGCCCCCTACGCCGAGTGCTTCGACCTGTGGTTCACCGGGGTGCGCGGTGCCCGGGTGTACGCGAAGTACCTGCGGCCCGCGGGGTCGGCGTCCGGCGAGGTGGAGCAGCGCCCTGCGGTGGTGGTGTTCCACGGCTACTCGGGGATGAGCCCGGACTGGTTCGCCCTGCTCCCCTACGTCGCGCAGGGCTACACCGTGGCCGCGCTGGACTGCCGCGGCCAGGGCGGGCGCAGCCAGGACGTCGGCGGCGCGCTCGGCACCACGCTCAACGGGCACATCGTGCGCGGCCTGGACGACGACCCCCAGCACCTCGCGTTCCGCCACATCTACCTCGACACCGTGCAGCTCACCCGGATCGTCATGGCGATGCCGCAGGTGGACGCCGACCGCGTCGGGGTCACCGGGGCCTCGCAGGGCGGCGCCCTCTCGCTGGCGTGCGCGGCGCTCGAGCCGCGCGTGCGCGCCTGCGCGTCCGTGTACCCGTTCCTGTCGGACTTCCTGCGGGTGTGGGAGATGGACCTCGCCACCGACGCCTACGTCGAGCTGCGCGAGTACCTGCGCCGGTTCGACCCGCGGCACGAGCGGGTCGACGAGATGTTCCGCCGGCTCGGCTACATCGACGTCCAGCACCTCGCGCCGCGGATCCGCGGCGACGTCCTCATGGTCACCGGCCTCATGGACACCGTGTGCCCGCCGTCGACCCAGTTCGCGGCGTACAACAAGATCACCGCGCCGAAGGAGATGCTCGTCTACCCGGACTTCGAGCACGAGTCCATGCCCGAGCGCGACGACCGGATCCTGTCCTTCCTGGTCGACCGGCTCGCTCCCTGACCGCAGCGCCGGCGCCGCCCGGATGCCGTGTGCCGCACCGGTTCCCGGGCTGTGAGCTCCTGGTCAGCGCGGGAGACGGGCGGCCATGGACGACGCCGCCCACGCCACGCACTGGATCGGCGTGCCGCGACGGTGGCCGGGCACTCCGCACGTGCGCACCACGAGCGACGAGCGCGGCATCTCGACGGTGAACGCGACGCCGCCGACCGTCGAGGTGGCGGTGTACCAGTCGGTCATGTTGCCGTGGCACGGCCCGTTGCACGGCACGTTGTGCGCCGGCGTGATGCGCGAGAGCGCCGAGAACTGCCGGGCGAGCTCGGCCCGCCGTCCTCCCCCGGTGGTGTCGACCGCGGTCGAGAAGCCGTGCAGCGAGATCACGAGGTCCGGCTGCACCCAGGTGAGGAACGTCGCCATCGCCCGCGACTCGGGCTCGCTCAGCGGCCGCGGGCCGGTGTCGGCCATCCGCTTGAACTTCGCCGGGAAGTTGCCGTTGAGGTCGACGCCGTGGCTGTTGCGGCGCCGGCCGATGGCGCCGCCGTCCGGGTTCATCGTGCGCACGGTCCAGATGACGTAGCTCGCGGTGCGGGGGGTGGGCAGGTGCCGGATGACGTCGACCGAGCGCGGCCCCGGCCACTCCTCGCCGTGCTTCTGGCCGGACACCACGAGGACGCGCCGCGCGCCCGGGTTGCCCTGGCGCTCGGCGACGATCGGCCGGCCGTCGACCGAGCGCCCGATGACGCAGACGAGGTTGACCGACCCGGCCCGGGCGCCGCGGCAGGCCCACCCGGAGGGGTAGTCGCGGTTCGCCGCGAGGTGCGACACCCGGGACGGCGCGACCGACGCCGTCGCCCCCGCCACGGGCGAGGTGGCGGCGTACGCCGTGACGGCGACCGAGCCGGACAGCAGGGCGACGGCTGTGGCGGCGACGAGGGTGCGGGCGAGGAGCGGGCGCATCGCCCCATCATCACCGAGCACCCGCGGACCGAGAAGCGCCCCGCACCCGTTCGGAGTGTCGAGGCACCCGCCCACCGGAATCCGTGCGCCCGGCCGCGATGTCACTGGTGAAACGGCTGCTACCCGGGCCAGGAAGCGACCGTTTCACCAGTGACATCGGTCAGGGAGGGCTGGGACGGCGGTCCGCGCGGCGGGCGGCCAGCAGCAGGCCGAGCGCGGCGAGCGTGACGCCGGCGCAGCCCACCCACACGGCGCGCAGCCCCCACGACCCGACCGACCCGAGGCCGATGATCGACCCGGCGAAGATCGCGCCCACGCGCTGGGAGTTGGTGAGCATCCCCGAGGCCCTGCTCGGCCCGGCGATCCGTGCCTGGAACAGGGTGAGCCCCACGCCTGCGACCACGGCGTAGAAGGCGGCGTTGAGCACCTGGAGCGCCAGCAGCACCGGCCCGCTGGCCACGGCCGCGGCACCGAGGTAGTAGAGGACGCCGATCACCGTGGCCCCGGCGAGGAGGCGCAGGTCGTCCTGCGGGTTGCGGTAGAGCCGGGCGAGGGCGAACAGGGCGGGCACCTCGAGGGCGGCGGCGACGCCGAGCGCCGCACCGCCCCACACGGTCGGCAGGTGCAGGGTCTCGGTGACGTAGAGCGTCATCACCGACGTGCCCGCGATGTTCGCGGCCTGGAGCGCGGCGAAGGTCACCACGAGCAGCACCATCAGGGTGCGCGGCGACCGCGCCGGGTGCCCGGCCTCGACAGCCGGATCGACGTCGGGAGAGGCCCCCCGCACCACGCCCTCCTCGGCGCTCGGGGCGTCGGCGGGGAGCAGCCCGTCGGGCGCGCCCACCGGCTCCGCTCGGCCCTCGGCGTGGTGGCCGGCGTCGGCGGCGGGCAGGTTGCGCAGGCCGAAGCCGGCGACCGCGGTGAGGGCGCCGACGGCGCTCACCACGAGCAGCAGCGCGTGCGGGCCGGGCCCCGAGATCACCAGCGCCGCGACCGGCGGCCCGAGGAACCAGGCGAACGAGAACGCCGCGCGCGTGAGCACCACCTGCGACTGCGTCGCGCCGGTGCGCTTGGCGTAGCCGAAGGCCAGCGGCGTCCCCACCGCGGCCGGAGCACCGAGCAGCACCAGCGCCAGCAGCGCCGGGCCGAGCGACGGCGCGAGCCCGAGCGCGAGACCGAGCACCACCACGAGCGGGCCCGCGAGCACCACGAGCGTGCGGTAGCTCCCCCGCCGGTCGGCGAGCCGGCTGCCGGCCCACACCGTGACCAGACACGCGGCGTTGTAGACCATGAGCACGAGCGACACCTGCGCCACCGACGCGCCGTAGAGCGTCGTCAGCAGCAGCGCGAGCGAGGGCACGAGGAAGGCGAACTGAAGGCCCTGCAGCATCGCCACGACCGCGACGTCGAGGCGGTAACGGCTCGCGCCGATGGACGCGCCGGCCTCGGTGCTCATCGCCACCAGGCTATTCACGCCGTCCGGTCCCGATGTCACTGGTGGAACGGTCGCTTCCCGGCGCCGGTAGCAACCTTTTCACCAGTGACATCGCGTCCGTGGTGGGAGGTCAGCCGACGGCGGTGAGGTCGCGGGCGCGGCGCACCGCCTCGAGCCGCGAGGCCACGCCGAGCTTGGCCAGGATCGCCGACACGTGGTGCCCGACCGTCTTCTCCGACAGGTGCAGCCGGGCCGCGATCTCGGCGTTGCGCAGCCCCTCGTCGAGCAGGGCGAGGACGTCGAGCTCGCGGTCGGTGAGGCCGCCCGGGTTGGCCCGGGTGCTGGCTCGTGCGCCGCGCGGCACCTTCGCGCCGATCGAGCGCAGCTTGTCGTCGCAGCGCGCCACGAGCACGGCCGCCCCGAGCTGGTCGAAGCGCGCCCTGGCCTCGCGGATGTCCACCTCGTCGTCGCTGTCGAGCAGGGCCCAGGCCGCGGGGTAGCGCGCGCCGGCGGCGGCCCACATGTCCGACGCACGGCGGTGCTCGCCGGTGAGGCAGAGCACCTCCGGCTCGCGCATCCCCGGCGGTGGGCCGTCAAGGTGCCCGGCGCGCCAGGCGAGCAGCCCCAGGCGCGCGATCCAGTCCCGATCCCCGGCCTCGACGGCGCGCTCGTACCACGGCAGCACGAGGCGGGCCACGGCGTCGTCGTCGCCCTCGAGCAGGTGCGCCTCGCCGCGGGCCATCGCCACCGTGCCCTGGTAGTCGAGCGTCTGCGACTTCGCGATCCACGCCTGCATCTCGTCGAGCAGCTCCCACACGTCGTCGCGGTCGCCGCGTCGGGCGCCCACGAGCGCGAGCACCGAGAGCGGCTCGATCCGGCTGGCCCGGCCGGTGTTGCGCACGTAGAGCAGGTCGTGCGCCTCCGCCACGGCCTCGTCCCAGAGACCCATCTCCGCCTTGAGCGTGACCGTCGAGGCCAGCGCGCAGAGCAGGTCGCCGTTGAGGTCGTGGTCGTCGGAGTAGCGCGAGCCCTCCTCGAACGTCGCCAGCGCGTCCTCGTGGCGCAGCGTGAGCCAGTCGAGCCCGGCCACGGTCTGGTAGAGGCGCGAGGCCATCTCCACCTGGCCGTAGGCCGTGGCGTGGTCGAGCGCGGCGCGCGCCTCGGCGCGGCCCCGCTCCTCGTCGCCGAGCAGCAGCCGCACGATGGCGCCGTTGCCCCGGGCCCGCGCGACCACCGCGTGCTCGCCCACCTGCTCCGCGACCTCGAGCGCCCGCTCGAACCACGGCAGCGACTCCTGAAGGTGCGCGGTGAGCAGCAGCCGCCGCCCGCGTGCCTGCATCGCGCGGGCCAGCTGCGGCGTGGCGACGTCCTCGTCGAGCAGCGCGAACGCCTCGTCCACCAGCTCGCCGCCGCGGCTGGCGTCGCCGATCGTGTAGAGCGAGTAGTCGATCCCGATGAGCGCGTCCACGATCTCGAGGTCGCGGCCGCGGCCGCGCAGCAGCTCGATCTGCTGCGTCCACGCCTCGATCGCCTCGTCGTGCTGGTCGTTGATGCTGCACTCGCGGCCTCTCGCCGCCAGCAGCTCGATCCGGTCGTCGACGTCGAGCAGGTCGGCGTACGGCATCACCTGGCCGTACTGGTACGCCGCTTCACGGTGCGAGCCGAGCGCGGCCGCGGCGTCGCCGGCGGCCCGGGCGTACTCCACGATCGCGGCGGGATCGCCCGAGTGCACCGCGTGGTCGGCCAGCCGCGTGTAGGGCGCCGGGCTCATGGGCATGTCCCGCAGCCGCTCGAGCACCTGCCAGTGCAGCGCGCCGAGCCGCCCCGGCGAGATCCCGGAGAGCACCGCCTGGCGGATGAGCTCGTGCCGGAAGCCGTACGTCGGCGCGTCGAACCCGAGCATGCCGGCGTCGACGCACTCGTCGACGGTGAGCGCGGTGACGCCCGGCATGCCGTGCAGCAGCGACGGCTCGCAGCGCGCGCCGATGACCGCGGCCGACTCCAGCGACAGCCGGGCCTGTGCGCTGAGCCGGTGCACCCTCGCGAGGACGGCGTCCTGCACGGTGGGCGGCAGGGCGTCGCCCCCGGCGGCGATCAGCTCGGTGACGAAGAAGGCGTTGCCGCCGGTCTCGCGGTAGAGCCGCTCGGGGTCGATCTCGGTCTCGTCCGCGAGCGTGGCGACTGCCTGCACGGACAGCGGCAGCACAGGGACGCGGCTCACCGTGGCCAGCCCGCTGATGTCGCCCACCATCACCCGCAGCGGGTCCGCGGCGGCGAGCTGGTCGTCGCGGTAGGTCGCCACCACGAGCACGTCCGTGCCGCCCACGCGGCGGGCGAGGAAGCGCAGCAGGTCGAGCGTGGCGACGTCGGCCCAGTGCAGGTCCTCGACGACGAGCACCACGGGCCCGGCGGCGTCGAGTGCCTCCAGCGCCGCCTCGAACAGCCCGTCGCGCTCCCCGGACCCCAGGCGCTCGCCGACCACCGGGTCGAGGTGCGGGGCGACGTCGGCCAGCGGGCCGAGGGGGCGCGGCGACGACAGCGGGTCGCAGGCGCCCCACAGCACACGGGCGCGCTCGCCCACGGAGGCGGAGAAGGCACGGGCCAGGGCGGACTTCCCGACACCGGCCTCGCCGTGCACCAGCACGAAGCGGCCGTCCCCGGCGACGGCGTCGTCGAGGAGTCCGGTGAGGGCGGCGAGCTGGTCGGCTCTCTCGAGGAGCGCCACGGGCCCAGGGTAGGCGCGCCCCGTGGGCGCGGCGGGCAGGAACGTCGAGATGCCGATGGTCTCCAGCGACGGGTCCTGGGCCAGGATCAGCCGCTCGAGCTCCTGAAGGGCCGGGCCCGGGTCGACGCCGAGCTCCTCGGCCAGGGTCTCCCGGGCGCGCTGGTAGGAGGCGAGCGCGTCGCCCTGGCGGCCCGCCCGGTACTGCGCGGCCATGAGCAGGGCCCAGAACGACTCGCGCATCGGGTGCCACCGCACGAGCGCCTCGAGCTCGGCCACCGGCGGGGCGACGCCCGGCCGGGCCAGGTCGGCGGAGATCCGCCGTTCCAGCGCGTCGAGCCGGATCGCCGCGAGGCGCTCGGCCTCCGCCTCGAGCGGCTCGCAGCCGGCAAACTCGGCGTACGGCGTCCCGCGCCACAGGCCCAGCGCCGCGGCGAGGATCTCGCTGGCCTCCTCGGGCCGGCGGTCGAGCAGCGCGGCGCTGCCCCGGGCCAGCTCGGCCTGCAGCAGCAGGGCGTCGACGTCGTCGGGCGCGACGTCGAGCACGTAGCCGTGGCGCCCGGTGCGCACGACGTCGGCGGGCAGGTCGCGGCGCAGCCGGGCCACGTGCGACTGGAGCGTGGCCGACGCCCCCGGCGGCGCGTCCTGCCCCCACAGCCCGTCGACGAGGGTGTCGGCGCTCACCTCCCGGCCGGGCGAGAGCGCGAGCAGCGCGAGCAGCCGCCGGGGCAGCGGGCCGCGCACCTGCACGGGACGTCCGTCGTGGCTGACCTCGAGCGTGCCGAGAACCCAGATCTCCATGCCGACGACAGTAGGGAGCCTGCCCACGCGCGCGTGAGGGGAGAAATCCCCAGATTCGGGCCTTGCAGCGCCGTTGCAGCAGACCGGGGAGGCCGCCCCCTGTGCCCTCCAGCCCGCTGCCAGCGCCCTCGGCGAGCGTCGTGGCGTGCCACCGACCGGGTGGCAGCCCCCCGGACCACCGCTCCGGTCCCCGCCCCGCCCCAGCCGAGGAGAGCCCCCCATGACCACCACCCTGAGCCCCCGCACCAGCACCGCCACCGAGCCGACCACGACGCCGGCCACCACGACGTCCGGCCCCGGGCCCGTCGCCCCTGTGGCGCCCGGCACGGCGTCCTCCTCCCGTCGGCCCGGCTCGCCGGTGCCCGGGGCCGGTCACCTCACCGCCCGCTCCGCCGGCTGGATCGTGGCGGGGATCGTGGCCGTGGCCGCGACGTCCGCGGGCTTCGCGTGGGGCCAGCGGTCCGCCGAGACACCGGCCTCGGTCGGCTCCGCCGTCGTGGCACCGAGCACCACGGACGCCCAGGAGTCGCTGCACGGCTCGGGCACGTCGCTCTCGACGGGTTCCGGACAGCGCGTCGAGCTGCCGGCCGCCGAGTCGCTGCCCGCGTCGCTGGTCGCCGGCGACAGCGTGGGCATCGCCCACGGCCAGGCCGGCAGCCTCGTCTCCAGCCAGGGCCTGGCCATCGACCCGCACGCCGCGCCCGCGCCCCAGCTGGTCGCCGGCGACAGCGTCGGCATCGCGCACGGCGACGCCGGTGCGGTGACGTCGTCCACCGGCACCCGCGTGGCCACCGCCCCCACCGGCCCGCTGCCCCCGATGGCCGCGACCTCGCCGGCCGACTCGGTCGGCACCGCGCACGGCGGCGCCGGCGCGATCGCCGCCACCGACGGCACCCCGGTGCGCCGCTGACGCCCCCACCCCGCCGACGTCACTGGTGACAGGGTCGCTTCTCACGCCGGGAAGCGACCCTGCCGCCGGTGACATCGCGTCTCCGGCGGGGCGTTACGTCGTCGGGGCCGCCGTTGCTCCGTTCGGAGTCGGTCCGCAGGCCGATTCCGCCGCCGTCGTCCGCCTGCGAGGCTGGACCGCGGACGGGGGGTTGCGACGATGACGAGGGGACGGCGATCGGTCGGGGCATGGGCCTCGGCCGCGCTCGAGACCGTGCTCGGCGAGGGGCGGACGCCGCGGCTGCCGCGCGACGAGGACGCCGCACCGGCGCTCGACCCGCCGGGCAGCCTGTGCCGCTACGCGCTGCCGGGGCACGGGGCGCACCCGGTGAGCGCCGAGCGGGCCCGGTCGCTGCGGGCCGGCGGCCACGGCGACCGGATGAGCCTCGTCGGGCACCGCGTGCTCGACGCCGGCACGCTGGCGTGGTCGGACCGCTCGGTGGCCGGCGCGGACCCCACCCGGCCCGTGCTGAGGATGGAGCTGGCCCGCCAGGACGGCAGCACCGCTGGCCTGCTCACCCACCGCACCCACGCGGCCGCGGCGCTCGACGCCTGCGGCGGGGTGGGGCTGTGGTGGGTGCCGCAGTACTCGCTGCTGCTGGTGCCCTCGTGGGACCTCGACCTGCACGACGGTCCGCACCACGTGGGCGAGCCGACGAGCTGGACGAGCATCAGCGTCGCGTCCTGCGACGAGCCGTGGATCCCCTGCCCCATCGCCGCGGCCTGACCGGACCGGGCCGGCGGACCGGATCCCGGTCCCGACGCCGTCAGCCGGCGGCGCGCCACACGAGCTCGGACGGCGTCACCCGCGACAGCGGTGCGCACACCAGCACCCCGCCGGCGGTGTCGTGGGCGATCTCGCCGCGCACGTCGCAGGTGTCGCCCGCGGTCTGCGGCGCGCTGGGCACCACCCAGCTGTCGTCGCCGACGGGATTGCGCTCGGTGGAGCCCCCGCCCAGCACGGTGAGCACGAGCCCGGCCAGCAGCATCCCCACGCACACGATCAGCAGCACCCCGGCCGGGGTGCGCAGGAACGAGGGCCGTTCGGAGTACGCCGGGTCGTCGGCGTAGAAGCGCCCCGGGGGTGCCGGCCGGTCGAGCACCGGCGTCGACGTGCGCCGCGACAGCTCCAGCGCGGGATGGCGCGGCCGCGACACGGCCCCGGCCGAGCCGGACCTGGCCATGACGGGCATCCGGGTGAAGGTCTCGCGCTCCGCCGCGATCCGGCGCCGCACCGCGTCGCGGTCACGGTCGGCGTACCACCACTGCAGCCCGGTGTCCTGGTCGAGCGCCCACAGCGGCTCCCCGTCGGCCGCGACGGCGTAGACGAGGTCGCGGCCGTCGGCGAGCTCGCGCACGAAGAGGACGTCGTCCATGCGACCTCCCTCCGCGGCCGTGCCTGCGTAGTCCCACTGTGAGGCCATCGGCGCCCTGACGCACGCAGGATCGGCGCCGACTGCCCTGACCTCGCACGACGCTTGCCGCCCCTCCCAGGCCGGGACGGTCGTCACCGCGGCACGGCGCCCCCGCGGTACGGGTCAGCCGGCGAGCAGGTCGAGGAGGCGCCCGCCGTAGCGCTCGACCTTCACCGGGCCGATGCCGTTGACGGCGAGCAGCGCCTGCTCGTCGCGCGGGCGGGAGGCGACCAGCTCCCACAGCGTGCGGTCGGGCAGCACGACGTAGGCCGGCACCCCCTCGGCGTCGGCGAGCTCGCGGCGCAGCGTGCGCAGCCGCTCGAACAGCGCGCGGTCCTCGTCGGTGGCCTCCACCGGGGCCGCCGGCCCCCGCGAGGACGACCGCGAGCCGCGCACCCGCGGCGCCGGGGCCGTGGGACGCCGCAGCTGCACGGTCTCGGTGCCCTCGAGCACCGGCCGGGCGGCCTCGGTGACGATGAGCGCCCCCATCCGCTCAGGGTCCGGCACGAGCAGCCCGCGGGCCACCAGCTGCCGCACCACGCCGCGCCACTCGGCCTCGCCGACGTCGGCGCCGACCCCGAACGTGGGCAGCTCGTCGTGGTGCCAGCTCGCCACCTTGTCGGTGCGCTTGCCGCGCAGGACGTCGATCACGTGGCCGGCGCCGAAGCGCTGCCCCGTGCGGATCACCGCGGAGAGCACCTTCTGGGTGGGCACCGTGGCGTCGTAGAGCTCCGGCGGGGTGAGGCACGTGTCGCAGTTGCCGCAGTCGCCTGACTCCTCCCCGAAGTAGGCGAGCAGCACGCGGCGCCGGCACGTGGCGGCCTCGGCGTAGCCGAGCATCGCGTCGAGCTTCATCCGGTCCACGCGCTGGTGCTCGGGCGAGGCGCCGCCGCCGGCGATGAACGACCGCTGCTGCACGACGTCGGCCAGGCCGTAGGCCATCCACGCCACCGACGGCTCGCCGTCGCGCCCGGCCCGGCCGGTCTCCTGGTAGTAGCCCTCGAGGCTCTTGGGCAGGTCGACGTGGGCGACGAAGCGCACGTCCGGCTTGTCGATGCCCATGCCGAACGCGATGGTGGCCACCACGACGACGCCGTCCTCGCGGCGGAACCGCTGCTGCACGCGGGTGCGCTCCTCGGCGCCGAGCCCCGCGTGGTAGGCGACGGCGTCGAAACCCTTGCCGCGCAGCAGCTCCGCGAACTCCTCGGTGCGCTTGCGCGACTGGCAGTAGACGATGCCCGTCGAGCCGCGCAGCGAGGCGCCGTCGTCGCCCTGCTCGAGGAAGCGCAGCAGCTGCGCGCGGGCGTCGGCCTTCTCCTCGACCAGGTAGCGGATGTTGGGCCGGTCGAAGCTGGTGACGAACTCCTGCGCCCCGGTCAGCCGCAGGCGCTCGTGGATCTCGGCGCGCGTGAGCGCGTCGGCGGTGGCGGTGAGGGCGATGCGCGGCACACCCGGGAACCGGTCGGTGATCTCCGCGAGGCGCAGGTACTCGGGCCGGAAGTCGTGGCCCCACTGCGACACGCAGTGCGCCTCGTCGATCGCGAACAGCGCGATGCCCGACGTCGCCGCGACGCGCTCGAGCACCTCGAGGAAGGAGGGCACCATGAGCCGCTCGGGCGCGACGTAGAGCAGGTCGAGCCTGCCCTCGGCCAGGGCCCTGCGGACCTCCGCGACCTCGGCGGCGCTGGACGTGGAGTTCCAGTACGCCGCGCGGACGCCGATGAGGCGCAGCGCCTCCACCTGGTCGTGCATGAGCGCGATGAGCGGCGACACCACGATGCCGACGCCGGGGCGCAGCAGCGCGGGCAGCTGGTAGCACAGCGACTTGCCGCCGCCCGTGGGCATGAGCACGACGGAGTCGTGGCCGGCCACGGTGCGCTCGACGATCGCCTGCTGCGCGCCGCGGAACGCCGAGAAGCCGAAGACGTCGTGCAGCACCCGCAGCGCCTCGGCGCGCCGACCGTCGTCGACCACCCGAGGGTCGTCGGCGCTGCGCTGCTGCCCGTCCATGTCCCGACGACCCTAGCCGCTGCTCCCGACGCGGCCGGCGGGGCGCCCGGGCGGTCGGCGCCGGCTCGCGGCCGGCTGCCGGTCCCCGGGCCGGACGACGCTCACGCCCGGCCGGCCTGCGCGGCGTCGAGCAGCCGTAGCAGCGCCACGGCGCGGATGGCGGCGAGGAAATCCCGCGCCTGCGCCACGTGCGACGGCGCGACGTCGTCCGGGGCGGTGTGCAGCGCGCAGATCACCGCGTTCGCGTGGTCGAGGTGCAGCTCGGCGGCGCTCCAGGCGTCCAGCGCCGCGCCGGTGAGGGCGCCGGCGTCCGCGCGACCCTCGACCGCGGCGACCGCGGCCCGGCCCGAGGACCGCACCAGGTGGACCCACGCGCCGCGCAGGCCCGGGGTCGCGTCCAGGGCGGCCCTGATGGAGACCGCGTCCCGCAGCGCAGCACCCGCCTGCACGGCCACCCACAGCGACGACGACGCGTTGCCACCGGACGGGTCCAGCGCGAGGGACTCGGCCGCGGCGTCGCGGGCCCCGGCGGCGTCGCCGGCCAGGTAGCGGCACAGGCCGAGGACCCGGGAGTACCACGTGCGCATCATGACCAGGATCGACGGCTCGGCCCGGTGCGCCTCGATCTCGGCGAGCAGCCGGAGGGCACCGGGCGGGTCGCCCCGCTGGGCCAGCAGCATCGCGCGGCTGAGCGCCAAGCCCTCCGCCTCGTCGACGACGCCGGACGAGAGCGCCTCGGACTGCGCGAGCGCCTCCTCGGCCGTGTCGAACTCGCCGAGGTCGGCCGCGCCCTCGGCGACGTTGCTCAGCGCCAGGGCCTCGCCCTGACGGATCCCCGCGACCCGGAGCAGCCGCGCGCTCTCCAGCATGGCGGCGAGCGCGGCCTTCGGGTCGTCCTCGTTGGTGGCGACGCCATGCTGCATCAGCGCACGGGCGAGCGAGGCGGCGCTGCCGCTGCGCCGCGCCAGCTCCAGGGTCGCCTCCTCGTACAGCTGCGACTCGAGGTGCCGCCCGGCCATGTGCAGCGCGAACGCCCGCCCGCTGAGCACGTCGCGCAGCACGAGGTCGTCCTCGACGTCCACGCTCTGCACGAGCACGAGCGCGCGCTCGGAGTACTCCAGTGCCTGGGCGTGCTCGGCCGCGTGCGCGTGACCCGCACCCACGCTGGCCAGGCAGAGGGCGCGCTCGACGACGGCGTCCTCGGGCAGGCGCCGCTCGACGTCGAGCAGCAGGTCGGTGATCTCGAAGGTGTTGCTGCCGAGGGAGCCGACGCTGTAGACGAGCAGGGCCTCGTCGACGGGTCGCCCCAGGGCCTGGTAGTCCGCGCAGGCGGCGCGCAGGTGACCGAGGCAGGTCTCGACCTCGCCGGCGGCGAACGCGCTGCGCACGGCCCGGTCGAGCACCTTCACCCGCTCCTCGGCGTCGGAGACGAGGGTGAGCGCCTGCTCGGCATACGCGAGGGCCTGCTCCGGCGCGCCGAGCGACGACGCGCGCTCGCTCGCGCGCAGCAGCCACGCCGACGCGCGGCCCGCGATCTCCTCCGCGTCGGCCGCACCCGGCTCGGCGCGGTAGGCCTCGAGCCAGTGGCTGGCCACCACGCCGGACAGCTCCTCGTCGCCGATGCCCTCGAGCCAGCGCGCGACCGCCACGTGCTTCGCGCGGCGGGCCGCCTTCGACAGCGTCGAGTACGACACCTCCTGGATCACGGCCTGCACGAAGCGGTACTGGCCGCGCTCGGCGGATCGGGGGTCGACGTCCTGGTCGAGCACCTCCTTGCGGACGAGGTTGCGCAGCAGCGGCTCGACCTCGGACGTGGCGCGGCCCGACACGGCGGAGACGGCGCCCACGGTGAAGCTGTGCCCGGCGACCGCGGCGTCCTGCACGAGCGCGCGCTCCTCGTCCGGGAGGCCGTCGAGGCGCGCGGCCACCAGCGCGTGCAGGGTCTCGGGGATGTCGATCTCGTCGCCGAGGTCGCCGACGGCGACGTAGGACTCGCCCGTCTGCTCGAGCACGCCCCTGCTGGCCAGCATGCGCACGGTCTCGACCGCGTACATGGGCACGCCCTCGGCGCGGGCCACGAGCCGGCGCATCCCCTCGGCGGGCAGCCCGTCGACGTAGCCCTCCACCATCGCCTCGATCTCGCCGTCGGCGAGCCGGTCGAGGTGCAGCGTGGTGGAGGTGCGGACGCCGGAGCCCCAGGCGGCACGCCGGTCCGCGAGCTCCGGGCGCGCGAGGGTGAGGACCAGGATGGGCGACGAGCGGCTCCACTCCAGGAGGGACTCCACGAAGTCGAGCAGGCCGGCGTCGGCCCAGTGGAGGTCCTCGAAGACGAGCACCACCGTGCCCTGGTCTGCCACGTGCTCGAAGAACCGGCGCCAGGCCCCGAACATCTCGTCGCGGTCGCCGGCCGCGCCGTCGAGGCCGATGAGCTGCTGGAGGCGCGGCTCGATCCAGCGGCGCTCCTCCTCGTCCGGCACCAGCCAGGCCAGCGTCTCGGCGAGGTTGGCGCGCGCGGTGGCGTCGTCGTCGGTGTCGGCGATGCGCGCGCGGCTGCGCACCATCTCGGCCAGCGCCCAGAAGGTGACGCCGTCGCCGTAGCTGGGGCAGCGCCCCTGGTGCCACAGGAAGGTCTCGGTCAGCCCGTCGAGGTACTTCTGCAGCTCCCACACCAGGCGGGACTTGCCGATGCCGGCGACGCCGGTGACGTGCAGGAGGCGCGGGCGGCCCTCGCGCCCGGTCGCGTGCAGCAGCTCCTTGGCCAGCCGCAGCTCCTCGTCGCGCCCGCGGAACGGCGGCTCCGGCGCGGCACCGCGGTTGGAGCCGCGCATCTCGCTGATCACCCGGACGGCGCGCCATGCACGGACCGGCTCGGCCTTTCCCTTCAGGCTGAGCGGCTCGACGGGGACGCAGGCGATCGACTCCCCCACGGAGCGGTAGGTGCGGTCGCCCACGAGCACGGTGCCGGGCTCGGCCGCGCTCTGCAGGCGTGACGCCGTGTTCACCAGGTCGCCGGTGACGATGCCCTGGTCGACCGCACCCACGACGGCGACCGCCTCGCCGGTGAGCACCCCGGCCCGGGCGTCGATCGGCGTCCCGACGCTGGCCCCGAGGGCGCGGACACGGTCGACGATCTCCAGCGCCGACCGCACGGCGCGCTCGGCGTCGTCCTCGTGCGCGACGGGTGTCCCCCACACCGCCATCACGGCGTCGCCGATGAACTTCTCGACGCGCCCGCCATGGCGGGCCACGGCGTCGGAGGCGGCGTCGAAGTACCGCGTCAGCATCGCGCGGACCTCCTCGGCGTCGCGCCCCTCCGAGTAGGAGGTGAAGCCGACGAGGTCGACGAACAGCACCGAGACCAGCCGCCGTTCCGTGGCCGAGCTGTCCGTGTCGGTGCGGGTGACGGTCGGATCCCGCGGGGCCGCCGCGGCGGTCGCGGGGGCGGTGGACGAGGTGAGCACCGAGCCGCACTCGCCGCAGAACTTGTCGTCCGGGGCGTTGGCCGAGCCGCACGCGGGGCAGGCCAGGGCGAGGCGGGCTCCGCACTCCTTGCAGAACTTGCGGCCGACGTCGTTGACGACGCCGCACGCGGCACAGGCCATGGCTGCCTCCCCTTGCGGCGAGGGTAGTGCGTGCACGCGGCCGGCACGGTCCACTCGGACGCGTGGCCTGGCGCGTCCGGTGCGCGGAGCGGGGCCCGCGGGCACTGTCGGAGGGCGCTGCTGGGATGACAGCCTGAACGTCATGACCCTCGGCGCTCGGCCGCCGGGTCGAGGAGAGGAGATCCCATGGGCCGGGTGGTGCACTTCGAGATCCAGGTCGACGACATGGATCGCGCGAAGGAGTTCTACGGCAGCGTCTTCGGCTGGCAGTTCCAGGACTGGAGCAGCTCGGTCGGCGGCGCCGTCTACTGGGGCGCGATCACCGGCCCCGACGACGAGATGGGCATCAACGGCGGGCTGCTCATGCGCCCGGCGGCCACCCCCGGCCCGATGCAGGGCACCAACGCCTATGTGTGCACGATGGCCGTCGACGACTACGACGCCACCGAGAAGAAGATCCTCGACGCCGGCGGCGTGGTCGCGCTGCCCAAGATGGCGCTCACCGGGATGGCGTGGCAGGGCTACTACCTCGACACCGAGGGCAACACCTTCGGCATCCACCAGCCCGACCCCGAGGCGAAGTAGCGGCTGTGCCCGTGCAGCGGCCCGCCCCGCCCCGGCCGACGGTGGTCGCGTCGTGACCGCCGTCGGCTACGACCAGGTCGAGCACCTGGTGCGGATCCCGGTGGAGGTCGACGGCGTCGGGCCGCTGCCCTTCCTGGTCGACACCGGCATCGGCGTCTCCGTCGTCTCGCCCGTGGTGGCCGAGCGGCTCGGCCTCGAGCCGACCGGCGAGCAGCACACGGGGCGGCGCATGTCCGGTCAGGCGGTCACCACGCCGCTGGTGCGCCTGCCCGCGCTCTCGGTGGGCGGCCACGCGATCACCGGGCAGGTGGCCGGCTCGATCGACCTGGGCATCCCGCCGGACGTCGCGGTCGGGATCCTCGGCCTGCGCGCGCTCCCCCGCTTCGTGCTCGACGCCGGTGAGCGCACGCTCACCGTGCTGGCCGGCGACGACCCGCTCTCCTGGCCGCCGGACGACCACCGGGACGCGGCCGCCACCGCGGACGTCGAGCCCGCCGCGGACGGCGCGGGGGCGGGCCCCGCCGCCGCGGCGCGGGGCTGGGCGAGCGTGCCGCTGCACGTGGAGGACGACGGCCCCTCCACGGACCCGTTCGTCGACCTCGAGCTGCCCAGCGGGCGCGTGGTGAGGGTGGAGGTGGACACCGGGTCCGAGGCGCTGATCCTCGACACCCGGTTCCTGCCCGACTGCGGCATCGACCCGGACACCGTCGAGTTCGTCTCGGGCACCGACCAGACCGGGGCACCGTGGCGGCGGCACATCGCCGACATCGCGGGAGCCGTCGCGCTGGCGGGAGCCCCCGGCACCCGGCAGGAGTCCCCTCGCGTGATCTTCCAGGAGATCATCCACGACGGCCTGGTGGGCACGGCCTTCCTGCTGCGCACGGCGCTGGCCGTGGACGTCCCGGGCCGGCGTCTCGCGCTGCGGGTGCCGGCGTCCGGCGCCGAGCCGGACGCCTAGGGTCGCGGGTGTGACCGCGTACGACGACCTCGGGCAGGCGATGGAGCTCGCCCGCCCCGTGCGGCGGATCGTGTCGCTCGTGCCGTCGCTGACGGAGGCGCTCGCGGCCACCGTGCCGCAGCTGCTCGTAGGCGCCACCGACTGGTGCACGTACCCGCCCGGCCTCGACGTCGCGCGGGTGCGGGGCACGAAGAACCCGAACCGTGCCGCGATCGAGCGGCTCGAGCCGGACCTCGTCGTGGCCAACATGGAGGAGAACCGCGAGCTCGACGTGCGCCGGCTCCGCGATGCCGGCGTCACCGTGTGGGTGACCCGGATCGAGACCGTCGCGGACGCGTTCGCCTCGATGTCGCGGCTGCTCACCGAGGCGGTCGGTGTCGAGGAGCCCGCGTGGCTGGCGCAGGCGCGCGCGCTGTGGGACGCACCCGTGCAGCCGCTCGGGCTGCGGGTCGCCGTGCCCGTGTGGCGCGACCCCTGGTTCGTCGTTGGCGCCCGCACGTTCGCCGACGACGTGCTGCGGCGGATCGGCGTCGTCAACGTGTTCGGCGACTCGGCCGAGCGCTACCCGAAGGTCGACGTGGCCGCACTCACCTCGCGCGACGTCGACCTCGTGCTCCTGCCCGACGAGCCCTACGTGTTCACCCCGGACGACGGCCCCGACGCCGTCGCCGTGCGCACCGCGCTCGTCCCGGGCCGCGCCCTCACCTGGTACGGCCCCTCGCTGCTCACCGCCCGCGAGGAGCTGCTCGCCCCCATCCGCGCCGCCCTGGCCTGAGCCCGCCGGGTGAGCCCGCACGTTACTGCCCGAAAGCACGGATCCTGGGCCCGGATCCGGTCGTTCGGGCAGTAACGACGGAGGGGGTCCGGGCGGCTGGTGGCGCAGCGGCGGCATCGGCGTCGGGTGTGATGCCAGGATGCCGGGCGTGGCGACGACGACACGGCGGCTGGGGCGCGGCACCTACCTGGGCTACTCGCTCGGCTCGCTGGCCACCGGCACGTTCGGCACGGTCCCTGGCCTGCTGCTGCTCTACTTCCTCACCGACACCCTCGGGGTCGCGGCCGGCGTCGCCGGTGTGACGGTGCTGCTGCCCAAGCTGTGGGACGTCGTGTGGAACCCGCTCGTGGGCGGGTGGTCCGACCGCACCCACACCCGCTGGGGCGCGCGACGGCCGTGGATGCTCCTCGGCGCCCTGGTGCTGCCGGTGTTCTTCGTCGGGATGTTCGCCGCGCCGACGACGCTGTCCACCGGGGCGGCCGCGGTGTGGACCGGCGTCGCGTTCCTCGTGGCGGCCGCGTCGTACGCGCTGTTCCAGGTGCCCTACGTCTCGATGCCGGCCGAGATGACCGACGACTACCAGGAGCGGACGACGATCGTGTCGTACCGCATCGTGGCGCTCACGATCGGCATCCTCGCGGCGGGCGCGCTCGCGCCGGTGCTCGTCGAGGCCGCCGGCGGCGGCCGCACCGGATACCTCGTCATGGCGGTCGCGATCGCGACGTTCATGGCCGTGTCGATGGTCGGCACCGTGATCGGCACCGCCCGCGCACCGCGCACGTCGCGCCCGTCGGGCGCCGGCTCGCTCGCCGTCGCGGTGCGCGCGGCCCGCCAGAACCCGTGGTTCCTCAGCCTGTGGGTCACCTTCGTCATCCAGGCCCTCGCCTCGGCCGCCACGCTGGCCGCGATCCCCTACTTCGCCACCTACATCCTCGACCGCAAGGGCGCCACGACGATCCTGTTCGCGGGGCTGGTGGCGCCGGCGATCCTGGTGATGCCGCTGTGGACCCGCTACGCAGCCGGCGCGGGCAAGAAGCGCGCCTACGTGATCGCGTCGCTGCTCTACGCCGCGGCCTCCCTCGGCCTCGCGGCCGGCCGCGTGATCGGGATGGGCGGCGTGCTCGCGCTCGTCGTCCTCGCCGGCGTGGGCTACTCCGGCATGCAGCTGTTCCCGCTGGCGATGCTGCCGGACACGGTGGAGGCCGACGAGGCGCGCGCCGGCGTGCGCCGCAGCGGCCTGCTCACCGGGCTGTGGACCGCCGGCGAGACGGGTGCGTTCGCCATCGGGCCGGCCCTGGTCGGCGCAGTGCTCGCGGTGACCGGGTTCGTCTCCAGCGAGGGAGACACGGTGGTGGCCCAGAGCACCACCGCGATCACCGGCATCGTCGTCGCCTTCAGCCTGCTGCCCGCCGCGGCGATGCTGCTCTCGCTGCTGGTGCTGCGCCGCTACGACCTCTCGGCCGAGCGGCTGGCCCAGGTGGTCGAGGACGCCGGCACCGGCACCGGCGTCGCGCCGGTCGTCCCCGAGGACGCCGGCGCAGCGGGCGCCGCCGCCACGCACGAGTCGACCACGGAGGGGACCACGCCATGAGCCTGCCCGAGCACGGACGACCCGGCCCCGAGGTGCTCGACGACCTCACCGCGCGGCACAGCACCGACCTGCCGACCCACGGCGGCCGCACCTGGGCCTACGTCTACGACAGCGGCCTGGCCGGCCTCGACCCGGTGATGGACGCCGCCCGCGCGATGTACGGCGCGGTCAACATGCTCGACCCCACCGTGTTCACCTCGATCGTCGCGCTGGAGAACGACGTCGTGGGCACGGTGCTCGACCTCGTGCAGGCACCCGCCGGTGCGGTCGGCACGTTCACCTCCGGCGGCACCGAGTCGTGCATGCTCGCCGTCAAGGCCGCGCGCGACGCGCGGCCGGAGGTGGAGCGGCCCAACCTCGTGGCCCCCACCACCGTGCACGCGGCGTTCGTGAAGGGCTGCGAGTACTTCGGCCTCGACCTGCGCCTCGTGCCGGTCGACCCGGTCACCTTCCGCGCCGACCCGCAGGCGATGGCCGACGCCGTCGACGACAGCACAGTGCTCGTGGTGTGCTCGGCGGTGTCGTACGCCCACGGCGTGTGCGACCCGGTGCCCGAGATCGCCTCCGCCGCAAGCGCTCGCGGCGTCGCCTGCCACGTCGACGGCTGCATCGGCGGCTGGGTGCTGGCCTGGTACCGGCGCCTCGGCATCGACGTGCCGGCGTGGGACTTCGCCGTCGACGGCGTCACGTCGATCTCGGTCGACCTGCACAAGTACGCCTACGCCGCGAAGGGCGCCTCGACCCTGCTCTTCCGCGACCCGGCCATGCGGCGCGCGTCGTACTTCGCGTCGGCCGACTGGCCGGGCTACGCGATGATCAACACGACCATGCAGTCGACGAAGTCGGCCGGACCGCTCGCGGCGGCCTGGGCGGCCTTCCAGCACCTCGGGGCCGACGGCTACTCCGAGCTCGCGCGCCGGACCCACGAGGCCACGGTGGCGCTCGTGCAGCGGATCGGGACCGTCCCGGGGCTCGAGGTGCTCGGCGTGCCGGACGCCTCGCTCGTCGCCGTGCGCTCGACCGACCCGGACGTCGACGTGTTCGTCGTCGTCGACGAGATGCGCGAGCGTGGCTGGTACCTGCAGCCGCAGTTCGCCTACCTCGACCTGCCGCGCAACCTGCACCTCACGGTGACCGCGGCGTCGCCGGCCAACGTCGACCCGCTGCTCGCCGACCTTGCCGACGCCGTGGCCGCCGCGCGGTCCGCGCCGTCGGCCGCCCCGGCGCCCGAGCTGGTCGCCGCGGCGCAGTCGATCGACCCGGACGCGCTCACGCCGGAGGAGTTCGCCGGCCTGCTGGCCTTCGCCGGCATGGACCCCGCCGCCGTCACGGGTGGCGGCCTGCCGACGCGGATGGCCGGCGTCAACCACCTGCTCGAGTCGATGCCGCCGCGGCTGCGCGAGCGCGTGCTCAGCGAGTTCCTCGGCCTCCTCTACACCCCGCACCGCTCCTGACGCGGTCGCGCCGAACGCGGCCGGCCCGCGGGACCGGACCCCGGGGACGCGCAGGAGGCCACCCCTGGAGGTCAGCCTGCCGCGAAGAACTCCTCGTCGGCGCTCGGGTCGAGAGAGAGGTGCCAGTGCTCGGTGATCTTGCCGTTGCTCAGGTGGTACACGTCGACGTACTTGTTGCTCAGGGTGCACTCGCCCATGGTGCCGGTGGTCTCGTGAAGGATGACGGCGTGCTCGTCGTTGGCCAGGACATCGTGGACGTCGATGCTCATCTGCAGGCCGGACTCGACGAAGACCTGGCCCATGAATGCCAGCACCTGGTCGCGTCCGCGGTACTCGCCCTGCATGCCAGGCGTCGACTCGTGCCAGATGACGTCGTCGTCCAGGAGCGCCGCGTAGCCGATCGCGTCCCCCTTGCCCATCAGTTCGTACGCCGAGCGGATGATCGAGGCGTTCGGGTGCTCGTAGGTGGCCATCGGGTTCTCCTCAGTTCGTCGGGGCTGACGGATCTGAGTGTTGGTCGACCCCCGCCACGGCTCCAGGGGGAGTTCTCCCCTACCCGGAGACGGCCGAGGGCTGCAGCAAGCCGTGCTCGAGTGCGAACAGCGTGGCCCCGGTGCGGGTCGAGACTCCGATCTTGGGATAGATCCTCTGGAGGTGCCCGTCGACGGTCTTCGGCGCGATGCCGAGCTGCTTGGCGAGCTGGCGCATCGACCCGCCTCGTGCGGCGGCGACCAGGATCTCGAGCTCCCGTGCGGTGAGACGGGAGTCGGCGCCTGGGCGTGTCGAGCCGACTGCTGCCAGCACGGCGTCGACCGCGAGCCGGTCGAGCCGCCCTCCGTCGGCCTCGGCCCTGAGGTGGGCCGCCGCGTCCTGCGGGGCGAGCGCTGCCCGGTGCGGTCGGTCCTCGATCTTGGTGTGGTAGGCGTCGGCGGCAGCAAGGATCCTGGCGGGCGCACCCAGGGCCTGACCGGTGGCGCCGCGGAAGTAGCCGCTGCCGTCCAGCCGCTCGTGGTGGCAGGAAGCGACCTCGCTCAGCGAGCGCAGGTACGGCGAACGCCCCAGCACCCGTTGGGTGTAGTACGGGTGCATACGCACCTGCTCCCGCTGCTCCGCGGTGAGCGGCTTCGCGCTGTTCCAGACCCCCGCGGACACCGCCACCCGCCCGAGGTCGTGCACGTACCCGGACCTGCGCACCAGGTCGACCTCGGCGGCGGGCAAGCCGTACGCCTCGGCGGCGGCGCCTGCGAGGCGGGCCACGCCGCTCGAGTGCCCGACCAGGCTGGACGCGTGGAGGTCGGCGAAGTCGGCCATCGCGGCCAAGGCGCTGTCGATGTCGGCCGGGGCGGGGGTCGCGGCGGGCACCGGGTCGGCGGCCAGGACGGCCTCCCACAGCGACTCGGTCGCCGACAGCGGACGCAGGATCTCGTCCAGATTGTCGAGCAGCACGTCGACGATCGCCGGCGACAGGGCCCGGCCACGGCGGGCCCGTACCAGCTCCACAGCCGCCTGGGCGCCGAGCATCCGCTCGGCGTTCACAGTCAGAGTGGCCACCTGGGCCACCTGCACCGGTACGGGGATCTGGTCGCCCGCCAACCTGCCCGGCGTCCCCGACCCGTCCCAGCGCTCGTAGACCGCCTCGAGGTCGGCCAGGCACTGCGGGTCGTAGCCGCATCGCGCGCCGAGCATCCGGCCGGCCTCGCACACCTCCTCGGAGTTCGCCGCGATCCGTCCGGCTCCCACCACCATCCGTGCCATCGCCATCGGCCGCCCCGGCAGGGTGCTGACCCTGGCGGTGTGAGCGAACATGAAGCGCACCATGGCTCGCGGGTCGGTGAGGTCCAGGAGCGGGGTGTGCTCCCGCAGGACGAGCTCGTCACCCATCACGGCGGCGTTGTCCGACGACGAGGCCGTGCAACCGATGTGCTCGAGCAGTGAGACCGCGTACGTCCGGGACAGCTCGCCGTCGTCGAGCCCCGCCGACCGGGCCAGCCGCATCGCCGCGAGGCAGATCGCGAGTCCGGTCTCGAGCGGCAGAGCCATTGCGGTGTCGCAGGCAAGGGACATCGCTGCCATCAGTTCGGGCCAGGAGACGGTCGGTACCTCGGCAGGGTCTGACCGACCTTCGCTCACGCGCACACCCTAGCGGCGTGAACGGTCGCTGAGCCGGGCCCAGCTGCGCCGATCTCCCGCAGGTTCGCACCGTGTCGCCGTCACGGGCTACCGGGGCCGGCCCAGGGATCGGGGGCGGGGGGGGAGAACTCCCCCTGGTGGCCGACGACGGCCGGCGCCAAGGTCGACGAGGGACAGTTGACCAGCTCGTCTCCACCCACTCGGCAAGGAGTCGACGATGCTCATCTACCAGCACATGCAGCAGCGGGTCGTCCCGGCGGCAGCGAAGGCGGTCTTCGACGTCGTCGGCGACCTCGCACAGCACCCGCGCCTGGCCGGCAGCGGCGAGGTCAAGACCGTCCGGCTGCTCGGCGATCGCGTCGTCGGCGTCGGGTCCCGCTTCGAGGCGGACGAGGAGATCCGGATCGCCCGGAGGTGGCAGCGGTTCACCGCCGTGTCGACCGTCGTCGAGTACGACCCGCCGCACGTGATCTCGTGGACCTCGGTCGCACCGGACGCCCCGCGTGGGAGCCGTGTTCAGTGGTGGTACGAGATGACGCCGCACGACGAGGGAACGCTGGTCACCGAACGGGTCGAGGTAGACCTCGGCCTCGGTGCCCTCAGCGTCTTGGCGCGGCTGCCCTACCGCGCGCTGCGGGGCTCGGCCATCCGTGCCGGGATGGCCAGGACGCTGCAGAACCTCGAAGCGCTCACGGCGTCCGCGGACGCGTGACGCCCCGTCGCGCCCGCGCCGCGGCGGGGAGTGCGGACACCGGCCCCGGCCGGTCGCCGCTTCCCGGAGGCCGCCCGCCAGGAGCCGATCCAGCATCCATGCCGACCGCCCCTTCCGGGCTCGGCGCCGACCACCGGAGGACGCAGTGAAGACGATCGAGGTTCGTGTCTGGATCGACCGACCCGTGGAGGACGTGTACGACGCGGTCATCACGCTGGACGACTGGCCGAAGTGGCGCAGCGACGTGGTGAGAGGACACATGCTCACCGACGGCCCGCTGCGCGTGGGGTCGCAGGCGCGGGGGGTCGGCCTGCTCCTCGGGCGCGAGATCGCCATCGACGTGGAGGTGACAGCCCTCGAGCCCGGGGCGAGGTTCGGCTACCGGCCGATCAAAGGCCCCTTGCGGACCAACAACCTCTACCGGTTCGAGAGCCAGGACGGCGGCACTCTGGTCGTCCTCACCGACGACATCAAGCTCAAGGGCGCCCTGCGGATCCTCACACCCGTGATGCCGGCACTCGTGCGATCGGGGTACCGCAGGAACCTCGCCGGTCTGAAGACCCTCCTGGAGACCCACACCGCGTAGGCGCCGGCCCGGAACAGCCTGCCGTCGCAACGCAACCGGTCCCCGATGCCGAACGGCGCGGCTCGACCGGGTCACGGTCGTGTCGCACCTCGGTGCTCGGCGCGAGTGGGTGGCCCCCCGCGGCTACGGTCGGTCGGCAGGCGTGGGGAACGCCGGCGTCCAAGGGTCCGGGAGGGGCGATGAGGTCGGTGCGCACGGCGCTCGTGGCGGGCTGCGCGGTGCTCGTCCTCGGCGGTCTCAGCGGCTGCGGCGACGGCTCGATCAGCCTGCCGACGGCGCGACCGTCGCTGTCGGTGTCGGTCCCCACCTTCCCGTCGCGCACGTCCGAGCCGGCCTCGCCGACGCCGACCAGCGAGACGCCCACGGCGACCCCGACGTCCGAGACCCCGACCCCGACTCCCACGAGCGAGACGCCCACACCGACGCCCTCCACCGAGACGCCCACGCCCACGCCGACGTCGCCGACCCCCACGCCCACCACCGAGACGCCGACCCCCACGCCCACCAGCGAGACCCCGACGCCGACGCCCACGAGCGAGTCGCCGACGCCCACCAGCGCTTCACCGTCGTCCGCCTCGCCCTCGGTCGAGCCGACCTCGGCGTCGCCGTCCGCCAGCCCCGAGGCCGGCACCGGCGGCGAGACGTCCACCGTGTGGTGGCCGTGGATCCTCGCCGCGGTGGTCGTCGTCGCGCTGATCCTGTGGTGGTTCCTGCTGATGGTGCCGCGGCGTCGCTGGGACGCCGCCTTCGCCGCGGACCTCAGCGAGGCGCGGTGGGTGATGGACTCGCTCGTGCCCTCGGTGACCGACCGCACCCTGCCGGCCGACCAGGTGGGCCGGCAGTGGCTCGACGGCAAGCGCCGCCTCGACGACCTGCAGAGCGACCTCTACCGGCTCGGCGCCAACCCGCCGAACACCGCACGCGCCACGCACCTCGGCACGGTGTCCGGATCGCTGGCCGCGCTGCAGCAGTCGCTCGAGCGCGACGTCGCCCTGCGCACCGGCCCGGAGACGCCCACCACGGCCCGCGACCTCGACGCCAACCTGCAGACCATCGGCCACCAGCGCGACACGCTGCTCGCGGCCGTCGAGAACCGTCCGACGGGCCCGGGCCACGCCGCGGCCTGACGACCCACGCCCCCGAGGCCCCGTCGTTACTGCCCGAAAGCACGGAGAATCGCGCCGGATCCGGTCATTGCGGCAGTAACGTGCGGGACGGCCGGAGCCGACGGGGCTCCGGCCGTGGGCGACCCGGGTCAGCCCCGGGCCACCGGGATCCTCGTCGGTGCCGCCTCGGCGGCGCCGACCGGCACGCGCACCTCGAGGATGCCGTCGGCGTACGTCGCCGTCACGGCGTCCTCCTGCGCGCCGTCGGGCAGGCGCAGCACCCGGCGCATGGACCCGTAGCGGAACTCGCTGCGGTAGCCGGGCTTGCCCTGCTCGCCCTCGGTCTTCTCCTCGCGGCGCTCGGCCTCGATGGTGAGCAGCCCGCCCTCGACGGTGATCTCGACGTCCTCGTCGGGGTCGACGCCGGGCAGCTCGGCCTTGACGACGAGCGTGTCGCCGTCGGTGTACTCCTCGACGCGCATCGAGAGCACGTCGCGGACCGGCAGGTCCAGGGCGATCGCGCTGAACGGCCACGTGGACCGCAGCAGGTCGTCGATGCCCAGCCGGTCGTACTTCTCGAGAGTCGTCATGGGTGACCCTCCTGTCCTCTCCTCTCGCAACCGCCCGCCGGACGGCGGGTGAGAACCCGGTCCCCCACCATGGTCCCGCCGTCCGGCCCGGGAAGGAGCCCGAGCGACGGGCTCACTCCCACTCGCTGGTGAGCTCGTGCAGCTGGCCGAGGCCGCGCCGCACCACCGCCCGGCCCTTCTCCAGCAGCGTCGCGGCCAGGATGGCCACCAGGCCCACGCAGGCGAGCGCCACCCACAGCATCGCGCCGCTCCACGCCGGCAGCAGCCGCGCCAGCGGCACGGCCACGAGCAGCAGCAGGGCGAGCAGCACCACCGCGCTGCCGCCGAGCAGCCGCCGCCGCACCTGCGTCAGCACGCCCCACACCACCACAGCGACGCCGAGGCCCGCGGCGAGCACGGCGTAGGCGATCGAGTCCGTGAACGTCTGCACGAACGACGGCCCCACCAGCACCACGACGCCGATCGTCTCCATCAGCACCATGGCGGCGTTGGACGCCGGCAGGCCGCGCGAGCGCCGGTCCCTGCGCACGAGGCCGAGCGAGGCGAACAGTGCGAGCGCGGAGGGCACGGCGAACCACTGCGGGTTGCCGTCGAGCGCGCCCGCCGCCCACGACAGCCACGCGACGCAGGCGGTCACCGGCGCGAACGCCTGGAGCACCACGGCATGCAGCGCGGTGCCGGTCACCAGCAGGTACGCCGCGGCCACGAGCCACGCGGTCGCGAAGAGCGCGGAGTCCGGCAGCGCCGCGAAGGCCACGAGCACCCCGGCCGCGGCGGACGCGCCGCCCGCGGTCACGAGCACCGGCCGCCAGGGGGCGAGCCGCGCGTCGCGCACCAGCACCCCGACCGACGCCACGGCCGTCACCACCGCCAGGGCGATCACCTGCTGCGCGGGAGTGGCCCCGGCGACGACGACCCCCTCCGCCAGGGCGAGACCGAGCAGGGCCGCGGTGCCGTAGCGCAGGACGGCCGAGCCGATCACCGTCGCCGCCACGGCGAGGCAGCACGCCGCGACCGCGAGCGACGCGACGGTCCACCACGAGAGCAGCGCGAGCTCCGAGGTGGCCCCGACGAGGGCGGGCACGGCGGGTGCGAGCACCAGCGCGGCCAGCGCGGCCCCACCGCGCACCAGCGCGTCCTGCCGTGTGCCCACCCCGAGTCGCAGCAGCGCGGTGACCACCACGAGCGCGACGGCCGCCGCGCCCACCGTGACGTCGACCGCGGTGCCGGGCGCGAGCTCGAGCCACACCAGGAGCGACGCCCACGCCCCGAGTGCCGCAGCCGCGGAGGCGGCGGTGAGCTCGCCGCGCACCACCTGCGCCCGCGGTCTGGTCGCGAGCACCCCGAGTGCGAGGGCGAGCACCGCGAGCGCGAGGGCGAGCCAGCCTGGCCCCACCAGGCCCGCGCCCCCCACCACGGCGACGGTGCCGAGCGTGCCGTAGACGGCCAGGGCGGCGGTCCGAGCCCGCAGGCGGGCGGCCACGGCGAGGGCCAGCACGCCGGTGGCCACGAGCACCTCACCGGCCTGCGTCCCGCCGGCGACCGTGCCCAGCGCGATCAGCGCCGCGAGGTGCGCCGCGGAGAACATCGCGACGTCGGCCCGGGCCCACCAGTGCCGGTCGGCGACGACGCGGGCCGCAGCCTCCGCGCAGCCGAGCAGCGCGACCGCGACACCCAGCCACACCCACGGAGCAGTGGCCAGCCACTCCCAGGCGACCCACGCGGCCGCCCCGAGCACCAGCACCGCGACGCCGAGCAGCGCCCAGGCGCGCGACAGCGCCGCCCGCAGGGCGACCACGAGCCCGGAGGCGAGCAGCAGCCGGGCGGCCGGCTCCGCATCCAGCCCGAGCGCGAGCAGCGTGCCCAGCGCCAGCTGCACGCCGCCGAGGGCGGCGGGCGGCCACAGCCAGTGCCGGGCAGGCACGAGCATCGGGGTCCAGCGGTCCAGCAGCGCGCCGGTCCCGTAGGCCAGCACCAGCATCGCGCCGCCGATCACCACTGCCGACGCGGCGAGCTGGAGCACGGTGTCCAGGCCCGCGAAGCCGGTCGACGCCGCCCGCGTCCCGAGCACGAGAGCGGGCGGGACGGCCACCCACGCGGTCCACACATGGACCACCGAGCGAAGCGCGCGCGGCAGCACCAGCACGCCGGCCACGAGGGCAGCCAGGCCCAGCGCCCGGCCGAGGTCCTCGGTCTGGAGCACCAGACCGGCCTCGCCCAGCACCGCGGCGAGCAGCGCGCTCCAGGCCAGCGTCCTGCGCAGCGCGGCCGACGCCGGCAGCCACGCGCACGCGGCGTACGCCACGGACACGACCGGGAGCACGCCGACGAGCCAGGGCACGGTCGCGACCTGCGCCGCGTCGAGCGCGGCGAAGGCCGTCACCGGCACGAGCAGCCCGACGAGGGACGGCGCGAGGTAGTGCGCGGCACCGCCGGCGAGGCGCACCGCGTCGTCGACGAACGGCGAGGACCGCACCTCGGCCAGCACGAGGGTCAGCAGCCACTCCGCGAGCAGCACCCCGAGCGCCACCGCGCCGAGCACCTCGGACTGCGTGAGGCCGAGCGCCAGCAGGGCCACGACGTAGCCGGCCCCCGCCACCGCGGAGGCGGACGACCACCGCCCCACGAGCGCGGGACGGAGATGCGCCGCGACGACGCCGAGCGCCGAGGCGGCGAGCAGCACCGTGTCGCGCGTGAGGTCGCCGAGGCCGAGGGCTGCGACGAGGGTCAGCCAGGTGAGCGCGCCGAGCGTGCTGCTCGGCCACACCCGCCACGACGCCGGGATCGGTCCGATCACCACGCCCACGGTGAGCAGGGCCGCGGACGCGACGAGCAGCCACTCGCCCGTCGACGTCGCCGGCCGGCCGACCGTGGCGACGAGCAGGGCGGCGGCCGACGCCGCGACGGTGCCGGCGTCCCACCAGTAGAGCCAGAACCCGTCACCCGACGACGCGGACACCGCGCGCCGCACGACGGGGACCCGGATCGGCAGCAGCGCGCCGACGACGGCCACGGTGCCGATCAGCAGCGTCAGCGGCCCGTCCGTCGTCACGGCGGCGACCTCGACCAGCGCCCACACGCTGAACATCACCGCGGCGAGGTCGCGCACCGGCTGCGGCACCCGGGTGCGGATCCAGCCGATCACGCGGCGCACGTGCGCCCAGCCGGCCACCACGGCGGTAGCCACGAGCGCCCAGCCGGCCGACACCCCGGAGAGCGACAGCGCCACGACCAGGCCCACGGCGGGCAGGGTCAGCTCGAGCCAGGTCGCGCCGAGCACGGCCACGAGATCGAGCAGCACCAGGAAGCCTGCCGCGGAAACCGTTGCGGCCAGGGCGATCCCGCCTGCGTCCGAGCCGAGCGCGATCACCAGCGCCATCGACGTCACGGCCCACCAGAGCGGAGCGCCGACGCCCACGACGAGCCGCGGCACGTGGCCGCGCAGCAGCTCGAGCACGAGCAGCAGGGCCGTCCCGGCGACGAGCACCGGGCCCGTCGGCCAGCCCTCGGACACCCAGGTGAGCAGCGCGAGCAGTGCCAGCACCACGGCACCCACGCGGCTCGAGGTGATGCTCGGCCCGGAGAGCGCGGCCGACGGGCGCCACCGCGCCCAGGCCAGGGTGACGACGACCGCGGCCGACATCGCCGCGACCTGCCAGGCCGTGATGGACGCGACGTCGCGGCCGGCCGGGATCTCCCGCCCCGCGCCGGTGACGGCGAAGCCGACGGCGAGCCAGGCCACCGGGGCGACCAGGAAGCGCAGCGCGGAGTCGTGGTGCCGGCGGCTCCACCACCAGTACCCGAGCGAGGTGAGCGCGGCCTCGGCCGTGAGCGCCACCACGAGCGTCGTCCCCGACGGGTCCGGCGGCACGGCGACGCCGTCGAGCATCGACGTCGCGAGCATCACGGGCAGCAGGAGGCCGCCCGCGAGCTCGAGCGCGCGCCCGGCGATCTCCGCGCCGCGGCGCAGCAGCATCCACGACGCCGCGAACGGTGCGCGCACGATGCCGAGCTCGGCCACCGGCCGCACGCCCTCGGACACGTCGCCGAACGCGAAGGCGACGAGGCCGAAGACGCCGACGAACAGCAGCAGCACGCCGATGTAGGCGAGCCCGTGCGCGGCGAGGTCGGAGCCGACGGCGTCGGTCAGCCGGTCCCACCACCGGGAGAAGCGGCTCGGCGTGGGGGCCGGGGCCGTCGTCGTGCGCGGCTGCGTCCAGCCGGCCGCCGGCGTCGTGGCCGGGACCGCAGGCCGCGGTGCCGGCCATGCTCCGCGGCTCGGACCCACGGGTGCCGCCGCCGGCGCGACGGTGGCCGCGGCTGTCGTGGCCGCAGCCGTGGCCAGAGCGGGTGCCGGCACGGGCGCCACGGCCAGGTCCTGGAGCCGCCACGCCTCCAGCAGCAGCGCGTCGAACTCGGGGGGAGGCAGATAGAGGTGCTCGCGCGCCGCGGGGAGGTACACCTCGCGGACGAAGGCGAGCGCGTCGGTGTCCGCGGCGGTGATGGGTCGCGGTCCGGCAGGGCGCGGGTCGAGGCGGGTGACGCCGTCGTCGCTGACCCAGTCGGTCAGCGCGCGGCCGTCCCAGTAGCGCAGTCGTGCACGCCCCGTGGGGTCGAGGTACCACCCGGCGGGGTCACGGTCGAAAGGGTGTCCTCAGGACGAAAGTCTCCTCGCGCGGCTCGGCCGTTGCCCGCCGCGGCGAGGCCGTGACCCGCACGTGACCGGGCCGTTCCCGGTCTGCCGTCAGCGGCGTCCTGCCCGTCCCTGCACGGCGTGCCCGCGGCGTCGCTCGTCGTGGCGAGCAGGCGCCGACCGGGCCGCTGCGACCGACCGTCGGCCGCGTCAAGAGGGCGGTCTCGCGGCACGATGGTGACCGTGCTCCCCCGCTCCCGGACGAGGGCCGCGGGCGCCCTCGCGGCGCTCGCCGTCGCCGCGCTGCTGGCCGCGTGCGGATCCGCCGCGAGCAGCGGATCTGCGTCGGGGACGCCGGCGTCGTCCGCGGCGGCCGCGGCGTTCGACCCGGCCGCGAGCGCGGACGTGCTGCTCCCCGCGCGGACGCCGGCCCCCGGCGCGTCGGTCACGCTCGTGGTGCTCGTGCCGGGCGGTGGCTGGGACACGCACGACCGCAGCGGCCTGCTGCCGCTCGCACGCACCCTCGAGGGCGCCGGCTACGCCGTGGTGGCCACGGAGTACCGCGCGCTCAGGGACGGAGTCGGCTTCCCCACGACCGTGCACGACGTGGAGTGCTCCGTGGCCTGGGCCGCGGCGCAGGTGAAGGACGCCGGCTACGTGCCCGCGCACGTGGTGCTCGTGGGCCACTCCGCGGGCGGCCATCTCGCGATGCTGGTCGGCGTCTCCGACGGCGCGCTCACCGCGCCGTGCGCCGATCCGATGCCGCACGTCGACGGCGTCGTCGGCCTCGCCGGGGTGTACGACGTGCGCAGCTTCGCCTACGCGATGCAGGACTGGTTCGGCTCCGCACCGCTCGACGCCGCGCAGGAGTGGGACTCCGGCGACCCGACGTACTACGTCACCTCGGGCTTCGCCCCCCACGGCCTGCGCGTGCTGCTGCTGCACGGCGACGACGACGCCGTGGTGCCGGTGAGCCAGTCGCGCGACTTCGCCGACGCCCTGCGCGCCGGCGGCTACGACGTCCAGCTGCAGGTGCTGCCGGGCCAGACGCACCTGAGCCTCATCGAGCCTGGGGTCTCCGGCCCGCCGATCCTGCGCTGGCTGCGCGCCCAGGGCTGGTGACGCGTCGGGCCGCCCCTCGCGACCCGACGCGCGGGCGAGGCGTCAGTCGTCCTCGCCGCCCCAGCCGCCGTGCGAGTCGCCGTGCGAGTCGTCGTGGTGGGAGCCGTCCTGGGTGTAGCCGCCCTGCGTCGACCCCTGCTGCATGCCGCCGTGGTCGTCGTTGTCGTCGCCCTGCTCGTCGTCGTAGGCGTCGTCGCCGTCGTCGTCGTAGGACGACGCCGAGGTGCTCGGCCGGGGGGCGTGCGACTCGGGGGTCTCCGAGGGCTCGGGCGACTCGGTCTCGTGGTGCTGCGGGGCGGTCGTGCTCGCGGCGGACGTCGAGGTCGCCGGGGCGGGCGTCGAGTCGTCGTCGGAGTCGTCGATGAGCACCGTGGCGGAGGTGGTGGGCTGCACCGTGCTGGGCTGGTCGTCGCCGAGGCCGCTGCCGACTCCGGTGGCCGCCATCGCGGCGGTGCCGCACAGGACGACGGTGGCGACGGCCACGGGCAGCACGACCTTGGCGTTGCGGTAGCGGGTGGCGCGCATGTGGTCCTCCTGAGGATCGACTGAGTTCACGCTACGAGTCCGTCGTCGCGGGCCCGGGCGGGGCTGACCCAAGGAACGGACAAGAACGGCCCGGATCTGGCCGGGCCGTCACCCGTTCGCCGCACGGGAGAGCGGGATCCCGGCGTCCGAGCGGCCGGCGGGACGGTTCCCGCAGGTGGTCGGCGGGCCGACGCGCCGGGGTGCGCGGGCGAGCGGCGACCTCCGGATGCTGACGTAGCCTGACGGCCCCGAGGTGAGGAGGCAGCGTGCCGCACACGACCGTCGCGTGGTCCCGGATGACCGCGCAGATCGGCGTCGCGCGGGCGCTGCTCCCGTTCGCCGCCGTCGCCGCGGCCGCGGGGCTGGTCTTCGCCGTGCTGTGCGACGCCGTCGGCGAGCACGACGGCCTCACCGTGGTCGACCGTCCGGTCGCGCTGTGGGTCGCCGCGCACCGCACGCTGGTCGAGGGCGACGTCGCGCTGCTGCTCGCGAAGGTGACCTCGCCGGCCGTGCTGGTGGCCGCCGTCGCCGTCGCAGTGCTGCTGCTCGCGTGGCGCGGCCGACGCCGCGAGGCGCTGGTGCTCGGCGCGAGCGTGGTGCTCGCCTACGCCCTCGGCGGCGCGGCCAAGTACGGCGAGCACCGGGCACGCCCCGCCGCGCCGATCAACCTGGCGCCCGAGACCGAGCCGTCGTTCCCGTCCGGCCACGTGCTGGTGATCACGACCGTCGCGTTCGTCGCGCTCCTGCTGGCCTGGCGCCACCTCGGCCGGCGCGCCCGCGTGGCCGGGGTGCTGCTCGCGGCCGCGGCGTCCACCGTGGTGGGCGTCGACCGGCTCGTCGCCGGCGCGCACTGGCTCACCGACGTCGTCGGTGCCCTCGCCCTGGCGGTCGTCGTCGTGGCGCTGGCCGCGGCCGCGCACGCCTGGCTGCTCGCGCGCGACGCCGCCCCCTCGGCGCCACCGGGCGACTGAGCCGCGTGGGCGGGCGGGCGCACGGGGCGGGCGTGGACACTGGGCGCGTGGACGAGCAGAGCGGGCCCGCGACCGAGCAGCGTCAGCAGCACTGGGACCGGCGTTACGCGACGTCGGCCGACGACGAGGTGAGCTGGTTCCAGGTGCGGCCGGACGTCTCGCTCGCGCTGCTGGCCGCCGCCGTCCCCGACCGGACCGCCGCCGTCATCGACATCGGCGGCGGATCGGGACGGCTCGTCGACCACCTCGTCGCCGACGGCCGGCAGGACGTGACGGTGCTCGACATCTCCGAGGTCGCCCTCGCGAGGGCGCGGGCTCGCGTGGGGGCGGACGCGCACGTGCACTGGGTCGTCCACGACCTGCTCACCTGGGAGCCGGACCGGCAGTACGCCGTCTGGCACGACCGGGCGGTGTTCCACTTCCTGGTCGAGGAGCCCGACCGGCTCCGCTACCGCGAGCTGCTCGGCCGGGCCCTCGCGCCGGGCGCCGTCGTGCTCGTGGGGACCTTCGCCGACGACGGCCCCGCCCAGTGCTCGGGCCTGCCGGTGGCCCGGTACTCGCCGGACGAGCTGGTCGCGGCGCTCGGCCCGGGGTTCGAGGTGCTGGAGACACGCCGCGAGGAGCACCTCACCCCGAGCGGCGCGGTGCAACCCTTCACGTGGGTCGCGCTGCGGCGGGCGTGAGCGGGTGGCAGTCCCCCTCGGGCGATCTCGTCGGGAGACGGCGGATGCCCGGTGACGCAACGGTCGGGACGAGCAGGGAGAGCACACGATGAGCAAGCCCCCGGAGCGGTCGACGAAGGCGAAGGCTGCCGAGCTGAGGGCGGCTGACGTGCGCGCCGAGCGCCAGCGGCGGACGACCGTCGTCGCCGTCACCGTCGTGGGTGCGCTGCTCGTCGTCGGTGCGGTCGCGTGGGGTGTCCGTGCGGCGGGCAGCGGCGATGCGACCCCCACGGCGTCGCCGTCGACGTCGGCCATCGCGGGGCTCACGACCTACCCGGACGAGTCGCGCAACCACGTCGACGGCCCGGTGACCTACGCGCAGAAGCCGCCGGTGGGTGGCGACCACTCCCCGGTGTGGCTCAACGCCGGCATCTACGACTCGCCCGTGCCGGACGTGAACGCCGTCCACACGCTCGAGCACGGCGGGTTCTGGATCACCTACCAGCCGGGGCTCGCAGCCGACCAGATCGCGATCATCAAGGCCGCCGTGAAGGGGCAGCCCTACGCCGTGGTGTCCCCCTACCCCGGGCAGCCGGCACCGGTCGAGGCGACGGCGTGGGGCGTGCAGCTCCAGCTGGATTCCGCGTCGGACCCGCGCCTGGCGCAGTTCATCGCGGCGTACGCCGACGGCACGAAGGCGCCCGAGCCGCGGGGCGAGGTGACGGGCGGGATCGGCACCCCGACCGGCTGACCCGCACGGTGCGCCCGGCGCGGGTGTGAGCAGCCTCACCGGGGTGTCGCCGCGCCGGCGCGGCCCCGTGTGGACTCGCCCGTCGGGCCGTCCTCTACTGGACGGGTGACCCGCACGCGTACTGCCGTCGTCGCCCTGCTCGCCGTCGTCCCGCTGGCTCTGGCGGGCTGCACCACCGTGAACGTCGCCGGGCACGGCGGCGCCATGATGGGCGGGTCCGGCACGACCGACGGCAGCGCGGTCGGGCCCGGATCGATGATGGGCTCGGGAACGGGCATGGGCGCGGGGATGGGCTCGGGCATGGGGTCCGGCACGATGATGCGCACCACGCTCACCTGCTCGGCGCCCGCGTCGCTGCCGGGCACCACGGTCACCGTCGTGCTCGGCGACATGGGCATGCGCGGCCTCACCACCGATCCCGCCCCGCTCGGCGTCCCGATGATGCTGCGCGCGACCCCGGTGTCGGTGCCGGCCGGGCAGGTGTCGTTCGTGGCCGAGAACGTCGGCTGGCGCGCGCACGAGCTCGTGGTGCTGCCGCTCGCGGCCGGGCAGGCGGCGGGCAGCCGCGTGCCGGGGCCCGACGGCACGGTGGACGAGTCGGACAGCCTCGGCGAGTCGTCCGCGCCGTGCGCGCAGGGCGCGGGCGACGGCCTCACCGCGGGCACCGTCGGCTGGGTCACGCTCGACCTCGCGCCCGGCCGCTACGAGCTGGTGTGCAACAAGTCCAACCACTACGCCGACGGCATGTGGCAGGAGATCGTCGTCACCTGAGCCCGGCGCGCGCCCATCTCCGGGCGCCGACGCGGTGCTCAGCCCTCGAGGTGGCGCAGCAGGTCGTGGACGAGGAACGCCGGCCACACCACGGACTTGCCGACCGCGGCGGCCTTGCCCTTGCCACCCTCGGCGCGCTTCCAGAAGTAGACCAGCGCGCCGATCATGCCGAGCCCGTACACCGGGCTCCCTCCCCCGCCGCGCATGGGCGTGCGCGACGTGTCCCGGCTCTCCCACTTCTCGGTCATGCTCGTGCCCGCCTCCCCGGGATCCACGATCCCCTCGGGCGAGCCGTCACTCGCGGCGGTGCGAGCGGCGACGGCTCGCGTCCACGTCCACGCTAGGCGGGTGGCGGACGCCGTTGCCCGTCGAGCCGCCGTCAGCCGCGGTCGATCGTCTCCCGGCCGTCGACGACGCCGAAGCTGCCGGCACCGGCGTAGGCGGTGGGGCGCAGCGCGGTGTAGACGGCGCCGGTGCTCGTGGTGCGGGTGGCGAGCAGCTCGAAGCCGCGCGGCGGCGCGTCGACGGGGAAGAGCCGCTTGCCCGCGCCGACAGTGACCGGGAACGTGATGAGGCGGTACTCGTCCACGAGGCCGGCCGCGTGCAGCGAGGCCGCGAGCCCGGCGCTGCCGTGCACCTGGAGCTCGCCGCCGTCCTGCTCGCGCAGCCGGCGCACGTCGTCCAGGCTGCGCAGGATCGTGGTGGGTCCCCAGTCGGCGTCGGCGAGGGTGCTGGTGACGACGTACTTGGTGCCCTCGTTGAGCACGCGGGCCACGAGGTTGTCCGGGTCGGTCACCTGCGGCCAGAACGCGGCCATGATCTGGTAGGTCGTGCGGCCGTAGAGCAGGGCGTCGGTGCCGTGGAACCAGCCGTCGACGATCTCGCCCATGTCGTCGTCCGCGTAGGGCACGAGCCACCCGCCGGCGGTGAAGCCGCCGCTGGGGTCCTCGTCGGGCGCGCCCGGGCCCTGCACGACGCCGTCGAGGGTGAGGAAGGCGTGGACGGTGATGCGCATGGCGGCCTCCTGGCTGGGTGGGGGTGTCACCCTGTGCACGAACCGGGTCGCCGGTGTTCGACTTTTCCCGACGCCGCGAACCCGAGGAACCTAGCGCGACCGTGATCTTCCGCGTCCGCCGAGGCCTGCGGTGCCCGATCCGGCGCCGGACCGGCATCGCGCGAGCGATCGGGCGAGGATGGACGGGTGCGGTTCACCGACCGCGTGGACGCGGGACGCCGGCTCGCACCGCTGCTCGAGGGCGAGCGCGGCGAGGGCACCGTGGTGCTCGGCATCCCGCGCGGCGGCGTGCCGGTCGCGGCCGAGGTGGCGCGGGCCCTCGGCGCCCCGCTCGACGTGATCGTGGTGCGCAAGCTCGGGGTGCCGTGGCGCCCGGAGCTTGCCATGGGCGCCGTGGGCGAGGGCGGCGTCACGGTGCTCGACGAGCGCATCGTGACGCAGATGGGCGTGAGCCAGGACGAGGTCGCCGCGATCGAGCTGCGCGAGCGCACCGAGGTGCAGCAGCGCGTCGGCCGGTGGCGGCGCGAGCTGCCCCCGCACGACCTGTCCGGCCGCACGGCGGTCGTCGTCGACGACGGGATCGCCACGGGTGCCACCGCACGCGCCGCCTGCCAGGTCGCCCGCGAGCTCGGTGCAGCGCGCGTGGTGCTGGCGACGCCGGTGGCGCCGTCGTCGGCGCCGGAGGAGTTCCCCGAGGCCGACCGGTTCGTCGCCGTCGCCCTGCCGCGCGACTTCGAGGCGGTGGGCTACCACTACCGCGACTTCACCCCCACGACCGACGACGACGTCACCGCGATCCTGCACGCCGCCGCGACGTAGGCGAGTCCTCGACGGGCACCCGGTTCGCGCGGCCGCGTGCCCGCGTGGATGTCCAGCGTGCGTACGTCGGTCCTGCCGGACGTCGGGCAGGTCCTGGCCCGAGCCCTGTGCACGCTGGGTCTGGGCTCAGCCGGAACGACGTGCGCGGTCGAGGGCCTGCGCCACGGCGTCCTCCGGCGTGGTCGCGGCCACCGGTGCGGCTGCGGGGTCGGGCGCCGGCGCGCCGGGCAGCGGCCAGCCGGCCAGCACCACCACGGGCACGCCGGTGCGCACCGCCAGCGCGATCTCGCTCGCCGTGCCCCAGCTGCCGCCCACGGCGATGACGGCGTCGGCGGCCCGCACGACGAGCCCGTTGCGCAGCTCGCCCAGGCCGGTGGCGACCAGCACGGTGTGCGCGGGGTGGCCCGCCTCGCGGTCGAGCCCGGGCAGCAGCCCGACGGCGGTGCCGCCGGCCGCGGTCGCCCCGGTGGCGGCCGCGCCCATCACGCCGTCGCCTCCCCCGGTCACCACCACGCACCCGGCCTCCGCGAGCAGCCGGCCGACCGCGCGGGCGTGCTCGAGCTCGGAGGCGGAGGCGGCCGACGGTCCGACGGCGGCGACGTAGCGCGGGGCCATGGCCCGACTATGCCGCCGTCGGCCGTCCGGCGTCGCGTGGGTGTGGTGGCGGCGACGCTGGATGCGCGTGCGGCCACGGCCGCGAGCGCGTCGGCGTCCGGGCGATCCGGCGTCCCCCCGGGTTACGCCCGCGACAGAGCGGGCAGACGGGTCCCCGGGCCGGAGCGGGGGCAGCCGTCGGCCCGGGGACGTGAGGGGTCAGGTGGTCGACGCGCGGTAGATGCTCGCGATGGAGGCGTCGAGCATGTGGTCGAAGTCCGCCTGGCTCTGCTGGGCGGTGAGGCCCTCGGTGAGCGCGCGGGAGAAGCTGGCGATCACGCCGGGCTGGTCAGCCAGGCGCTCGACGGCCTCGGCCCGCGGGTAGCCGCCGGACAGCGCGGCCACGCGCAGCACGCGCGGGTGCTCGACGAGCTTGGTGTGGAAGCCGTTCTCCTCCGGCAGGGTGAGCTTGAGCATCACCTGCTGGCCCTCGGGGATCCGGTCGAGGTGGTGCAGCAGCGACTCGCGGAGCAGGTCCTCCGCGGCCTCCTTCTGCGCGCTGTGGATGTCGATCTCCGGCTCGATGATGGGGACGAGACCGGCGTCGAGGATGCGCTGCGCGAGGTCGAGCTGCTGGTCGACGACGGCCTCCACGCCCGTGCGGTCGGCCAGCCGGATCACCGAGCGCAGCTTGGTGCCGAACACGCCGTGGCCGACCGCCTCGGCCAGCGTCGCGTCGAGGTCGGGGATCGGCTTCATCAGCTTCGCCCCGTGCCGCTCGCCCTCCAGGCCGAGGTCGACCTTGAGGAACGGCACCACGTGCTTGACCTGCCACAGGTACTCGGCCGCTCCCATCCCGGCCACAGTGCGCCGCATCGTGTCCAGGAACAGGATCGCGCCGAGGATCCGCTCGCCGGTGAACACCGGGCTGGTCATGATCCGGGTGCGCATCTCGTGCACCAGGTCGAACATCGCGGCCTCGTCGGCGTACGCCGTCGACGGGATGCCGTAGCACTCCAGGGCATGCGGCGTGCTGCCACCGCTCTGGTCGAGAGCCGCGATGAAGCCGTGTCCGCTGCGCATGCGTTCGAGCTGCTCGATGCTCATGCCGATCCCTCCTCACGGGTGACGACGTAGGGGACTCGACGCCGGCATCGGGACTCCGCGCACACCACCGTGGCCGACGGCCGGCAGGCCAGGACGACGGCGTAACGGTGAGCAGGGCGGGCGCGGCACCAGCGCAGGTCGCGCGGCGGGATGCCAACGGCGGCACAGGATTCCCGGCGTACGACGGTGTCGATCAGGGTCGTACGTCCCAGGCGGCCGGAGGCCGTCGTCCGGGTCGTTCCGTCAGTCCCACCACACACGCCCAGTGTCCCACCCGCGCCCCCGGCAGTCGCGGCTAGCGAGGTGGCTGACCCGTCGGTCGCAACTCATCTCGCGTGCTGTTCGCCATCGCCCCCATCGACTGCCGACCGGGTCCGTCGTGGCGCCACCTGCCGCGACCACCTCGCGTTTGGATGACTGCCCCTTGCCCGTGAAGGTCCGGCCCCAGATGCTGGAGACATGGTCTCGTTCCTTGACGCGTACCTCGTCACCTCGCCGGCGAAGGCGGAACCGCTCGGCGTCGTCCGTCGTGAGGGAAAGGTGTGGCGCGTATTTCTGCTACGCGACGGGCCCCAGCCGCGCGACGTGTTCGCCACTCGCCGCGACGCTGGGGTCTGGCTGCTTTCCCAGGCTTCGTGACGAGCGTGATCGCCCTCCGTGACGCGCACGAGGGGCGGTCACTCCCTACTTGCCGACCTGCAGGACTGCGGCTCCGCTGAAGGTTCCCGCAGCCAGGTCGGCGAGGGCCTGGTCGGCATGGTCGAACGGGTAGGGCGTGGTCGTGGTGCGGACGCCGTACTGCGCGGCGAGGCGCAGCAGCTCCTCGCCGTCCTCGCGGGTGTTGGCGGTGACGCTGCGCAGGCGTCGCTCCTGGAACAGGTCGCGGTCGTAGTTCAGCGAGGGGATGTCCGAGAGCCAGATGCCGGCGCAGGCGAGGGTGCCGCCGCGGTCGAGGGCGCGTAGCGCGACGGGCACCAGCTCGCCCGCGGGCGCGAAGAGGATCGCGCCGTCGAGCGGCTCGGGCGGCTCGTCGGTGGCTCCGCCCACGGAGTGCGCGCCGAGCTCGCGGGCGAGCTCCTGGTTGGCCTCGCCCCGGGTGAGCACGTGCACCCGCATGCCCTCGGCGAGGGCCACCTGCGCGGTGATGTGGGCCGAGCCGCCGAAGCCGTAGATGCCGAGCACTCCCCCGGGCCGTACAGCGCTGGCGCGCAGCGAGCGGTAGCCGATGATGCCGGCGCACAGCAGCGGCGCGGTCGCCTGCGCGTCGAGGTCGTCGGGCACGGCGTAGGCGAACCGCTCGTCGACGACGCACAGCTGGGCGTAGCCGCCGTCGACGTCCCAGCCGGTGAACGTGGGCTGCAGGCACAGGTTCTCGCGGCCGGTGAGGCAGAACCGGCAGGTGCCGTCGGTGCGGGCGAGCCACGCGACGCCCACGCCGTCGCCCTCGGCGAAGCGCTGTGCGCCCTCGCCCAGGGCGTCGACGTGGCCGACGATCTCGTGCCCGGGCACGACCCCGTGCCGCCGGGGCGGCAGGTCGCCCTCGGCGAGGTGCAGGTCGGTGCGGCACACGCCGCAGACCTCGATCCGCACCCTCACCTGGCCGGGGCCGGGCACCGGGTCGGCCCGGTCGACCGGGACCACCGGACCACCGGCGATCGGTCCCGGGACGTCGACCACCCACGCGCGCATGCGACCACCTGCTCCAGCGGGAACGCCGTCCAGTCTCGTCCGAACGCCACGGCTTCGCAGGCGCAGGGCGACGTCGACCACGGGGAACGTCGCGGCTGCTCGCGCGGCGACGGGCCGCACGACCGCAGTAGCGTGGACGGTGGATCGAGGTTCCACCATGGACGAGACCACCACCGGCACCACCCAGCGCAGCGGAGCATCGCGGCGGTTCGGCTACGTCGTCGCGGTGGCGGTGAACCTCGTGCTGCTGTTCCTGGTGAACATCCGCCCCGGTTGGGATGTGGTCCCGTTCCTCACGCCATCGTTCACCGACGTGCTGCCGCTGGTGAACCTGTCGATGTGGGTCGCGGTCGCGGTCAACGTCGTCACCCTCGTGCACGACCCGCCGTGGCTCGTGGACGCCGGCCAGCTCGTGAGCGCGGTGTTCACCGTGGTGGTCGGCTGGCAGCTGCTCGAGACCTTCCCGTTCGACTTCACGGCGTACTCCATCGACTACGCCGCGCTCACCCGCGTGCTGCTGTGGATCGCCATCGTCGGAGGCGGCATCGCAGTGGTGGTGTGGCTCGTGCGCCTGGGCCGCGACGTCGGACGCCGAGTGGCCACCGGCTGACGCTCGCCGCGGTGGCAGTGGGTCACCCGAACGGCGCATACTGGCGACGGAGGAACCTGGTGCGCTGGTCGCGCGGTCCTTCACCGCGTGGCCTGCCCGCCCCCTCGACGGCCGGACCTGATGACCCGCGAGGGACACGGTGCCTTCAGGCGCCGCGTCGCCATCGACCACCCGAGCCGGTGGAGCGCGTGGCGCAGGAGGAGGCGTGGACGATGTCCATGCACGCAAGCGAACGCCTCAGTGAGCGCGGCACCGGCGGCGCCGTGTTCGCGTCGGTCCTCATGATGGTCGGTGGCGCCATGAGTGCGCTGCAGGGCATCGCCGGGATCACCAAGAGCACCTTCTTCGTGGTGCCGTCCGACTACTGGATCACGCTGAACCCCACCACGTGGGGCTGGACGCACCTCGTCGTCGGCGTGATCCTCTTCGCGGCCGGCCTGGCCGTCCTCACCGGAGCGACGTGGGCCCGCTGGCTCGGCATCGCCATCGTCGCGGTGTCCGCCGTCGTGAGCTTCCTGTTCATCCCGGTGCAGCCGTTCACGTCGCTGGCGCTCATCGCCATCGACCTGTGGATCATCCACTCCCTCGCGGTGCACAAGCGCGAGCAGATGATCTACCTCGACCCCGGAACCGTGTCCGGGGCCCTGCGCTCCAGCGAGGGCGCTCACACCACGACCTAGAACTGCCTCGCCGGAGGCAGACCAGAACGTGAAACGCCGACCGTGGCTTAGGTCCGAATACCACCCACGGTCGGCGTTTCACGTTCTGGCACGTGACCGCGGTGCGCGAGGCCATCAGGCGATCAGCACCTGACTCCTGTGGAACTCGAGGAAGTGTCGTTGATCCACATTGAACGCGCGGGGGGCTTGCAGCTCAGCGATGCCCCAGGCATCCAAGACTTCCGGCTCCATCGCCTCGCTCACGATCAGACTGCCATCACCTTCGAACGAGATGAATCCGCGATCGAACAAGTGGTCGACGTGCGGCGCCAACAGTAGACCGTTGCAGCCGTGGAGCTTCTCTACATCGCTTGACTCGCGCCAGGGCTTGATGTGGCTGGCCCGTAAGTGATGCAACTGACGCACTCCGGTTACGCGACAGGCCTGCTCATTGAGCCGCACATTGTTGCGGAACAGACCCTGCCCGACACGTGCGTTGATCAACTGTCGCTTCTCGGTTGCAGGCAGGTCGACACGGCCGATGAGCGATTCAAGCTCGACCTCCAGCAACGAAAGGGGATCCGGCTTTGCCAGGACGTCGTTGGCTGTGAGTTGGGCCTGCTCGCCGACCATGGCATCCAGCGCCGACGCAAGCCGAAGGGGCAACTCCGTCAGGTAGACCCCTTGAAGGCCGTTGCCGTTCGCCTGAAGTGGTGCGTACTTGGACGGCAGGAGCGGGGCTAGCACGGCCATGTGGTCCTTGGGTCGGATGGGCTTGTCCAACTCCTGAAACTCGACCTGAACGAGCCAGCCATAGTTCGCCCAGCTGTCTCCGGCGCCGCCGAAGTCGGGCTTGACCGACGGCTCGGCGGCACTCGTTGCGATCCCGACGGCCTTGATGAACGTGTCACTGAACGAGTAGATGACATCGCCGGGCTGGACTTCCGTCATCGTGTCGTAGAAGTAGTTGCGAACGCCATCTGCTCGCGTCACAGGCGACCAGAGGTAGCCGCCCGGGACCTCATGGCGATAGGTCTGGTTCTGATTCACCCACCAGTACCGCACGTAGGCAGCTTAGCCACGGGCAGCGCGCCTACAGGACTATCCGCGACAGACGCAGACGGCCTTCTAGGCCTGTCGCAAACCGCAAGCTGCCACCGAGGGACGCTCAAGGACCTACTCTCGAGGCCGATGACCACAGGGTGACGGGGGTCTCGATGATGGCGACGAACGACGCTGGTCGATCGGCGTTGGAGCAGGCGGCGCTCAGCGACGAGCTGGCCGACGCCGTCGAGTGGCAGTTGCGGACCCTCACCGAGATCCTCGGGGACCTCCGTCGCCGGTCGGCGAGCTTCCGAGCCGGGGCACAGGGCGAACGCGCTGTCGCCGATCGAGTGGAGCAGGTGCTCGTCGACCTCGGCTCCACGGACTGGCACGTCCTGGCCGATCGGCGGTGGCCGGGGAGCCGGCACGCCAACCTCGATCTGCTCCTGGTGGGACCACCCGGCGTCCTCGTGCTCGACTCGAAGAAGTGGGCACATCCCCGGATCGAGCGGGGAAGCTTGTGGAACGGAGACGCGAACGAGGACGACCAGCTCGACTCGCTGCGGGACCAAGCCGAAGCCGTCGCTCATGCGTTGACAGGCACGGGGCTCTCGGCGGCGGCTGTCGAGCCGTTCCTCGTGCTGGCCGGTCGCCTGCTGGCACCCGTTCTCGTTCGAGGCGTGCATGTCGTCGGGGAGCGCAGCATCCACCGCAGCCTGATCCGGTTGCCAGTGCGACTGGGCACGGATGAGATCGCCGCCGTCGTCACCGCGCTCGAGAAGACGTGTCCGCCTGCGTCACGAGGCGCGACGCCCGACCGGCGCACCATCAGCGGTCCCGCTGTACGACGCGAGGTTCCGTCACACGGGGGCGACCGACCCGGTGGCGAGCCGTTGGCGCTGCTCGACGAGGGGGACGTCTGGCAGGAGCTCATCGCGGCCGCCGAGCGCGAGCCGATCGAGAGCTGGATGACATGGCTGCACCCTCTCCAGGCGCAGCTGGTGACCCGCCCCTACAACGGGCCTGCCCGCATCCGCGGAGCGGCCGGCACGGGCAAGACCGTCGTCGCCCTGCACCGGGCCCGACTGCTGGCCCGGCGTCCCGGCTCGAGGGTGCTCGTGACCTCGTTCGTGCGCACGCTCCCCCAGGTGCACCGGGGCTTGTTCGCACGGCTCGCGCCCGCGGAGGCCGCACGCGTCGAGTTCGTCGGCGTGCACGCCTGGGCGACCCGTCTCCTCCGCGGGCGCGGAGCGATGCCCGCGGAGATCGCACCCAACGGCGGACGTGGCTGCTTCCGCGAGGTGTGGACCAGGTCCGCGGACCGTGCGGCGCTGCTCTCCGTCGTCGACTCCGAGGACTACTGGTGGGACGAGATCCACGCCGTCATCAAGGGGCGCGGCCTGCGCTCTGAGGCGGAGTACCTCGCGCTCACCCGCGTTGGCCGACGCACTCCGCTGCAGGAGCCGACCAGACGCCAGGTGTGGACCCTCTACCAGCGCTACCAGCAGGCGCTCGCCGAGCGCGGACTCATCGACTTCGCCGACGTCATCGACGCCGCGTTGGCGTCGGTGCGCGCCGAGCCGATCGACCCCGCCTACACGTCGGTGATCGTCGACGAGGTGCAGGACCTCACCTGCCAGGGGCTGCGCCTCCTGCACGCCCTCGTGGGCGACGCCGACGACGGCCTCCTTCTCGTCGGCGACGGACAGCAGGCCGTCTACCCCGGCGGTTTCACCCTCCGTGAAGCAGGCGTCTACGTGCCCGGTGGCAGAGCAGCCGTCCTCTCCATGAACTACCGCAACGGCGCCGAGATCCTCAGCCGCTCCCTGCAGCTCCTCTCGTCGGACGCCTTCGACGACCTCGACGCCGTGCCCGAGCCTGGAGCTCGCGAGGTCGAGGTGGCACGGCCGGGTGGTCGAGTGCTCGAGGTCCGGGCCGACGACGAGCAGTCCCTTGTCGCGGCCCTGCACTCAGCGCTGGGCTGGGCCGGCCGCGAGCACCGGCGCGGCGACATGGCCGTGCTCGTCCGTTCCAACGTGCAGGCACGTCGGTGGCGGGACCTTCTGTACGGGCTCGGCGTCCCCTCCGTGCTCCTCAGCGACTACGACGGCGTCACCGTCGACGCCGTGAAGGTCGGGACCTATCAGCGCGCCAAGGGCCTCGAGTTCGCCGCGGTCTTCCTGCCGGACCACGACGCCGCCGTCGAACCTCAGCGCGCGGGAGAGAGCGACGCCACCTACGCGGAACGCGCCGAGCTGCAGCGCCGCCAACTCTTCGTGGCTATGACGCGCGCAAGGGACCGCCTCTGGCTCGGAACACGAACTCGATCCGCGCCCCGCGACGACCGCCCGGACGAGGAGAGTGTGCTCTCCGCTCAATTTTGAGCGGTTCGTGGCGGCGGATCCGCTTGGCATCTACACCCAACACCTATCACTGGATGAGGCGCCGGCAGACCTCGTCGCCGCAGGTCTCTCGGATGAGATCGAGGTCGCCCACGACGACGAGCTCGTCTCGGGCGCGGGAGAGACCGGCGTACATGACGTCGCGGGCCACGCCGTCGTGGAAGCCGTCGACGGCGAGCACCACCACGGGGCGTTCGAGTCCCTTGAAGCCCATCACGGTGGCGTAGAAGATCTCGTCGCCGAGGCCGAAGGTCTGCCAGTAGCCGTCCTTGCCCAGCTCGGCCTCCTGGCCGAGCTGGTAGGTGTGCCGGTGCTGCGTGGTAAGCAGGGCGATGTGGCCAGGCTCGTGGCCGGCCTCCATGAGCCGTTCCGCCTCGCGATCGGCGACGTCGTGCGCCTCCTCGGTGCGGCAGGGGACGAAGCGCACAGGCGGGCCGTCTCCGCCACGGTGCCGCTGCTTGTCCGGCGAGAGCGGGGAGAAGACCGAGACGATCTGGCTGGTGTTGCGCAGGTTCTCGTTGAGCACGAAGGGCAGCAGCTCGACGTCGGGGGCACCGTTGCGCCCGGCGAACACCGTCTGGTGCTGGTCGCCGGCGACGAACAGCCGGCGCCCGCGCGAGGCCGACAGCAGCACCGGCCACCATCCCCCGGCGAAGTCCTGCGACTCGTCCACGACGATCGCGTCGTAGTCGGCGGTGATGTGCGGCGCGGCGAGCTCGGGGAGCACCGTGTCCCACCAGCTCTGGTCGGCGCCCTCGGGCACCTGCGCGCCGCTGAGCCGCACGAGGTACGCCGAGAACGTCGAGACGTCGACGCGTCGCTGCACCTTCGGCCCGCGCGCGGCGATCGCCTGCTGGATCCACTGGGCCAGGCCTCGGGAGTAGCACACGAACAGCACCCGATGACCCTCGTCGGCCCATCGCCGGGCCTGCTCGATCGCGAGCCAGGTCTTGCCCGTGCCCGGGCCGCCGATGACCTGCACCCGCTGAGCCACGCGGAGGTTGTCGAGCACCGCGTACTGCGCCTCGGTGAGCAGCCGCACGTGCTCCTCGCGCGCCACGGCGGTGCCCAGCAGCTCGCGAGCCGGCTCGGGTCGCCCTCCGAGCAGGTCGGCCAGCTCGGCGACCCAGGCGGCCGACGGTCGCCTCTTGTCGGTGAGCCGCTTGTCGAGCGCGTCCCACACTCGGCCGGCGGCGTCCTCGAGGTCGTTCTGCGCGATCAGCTGCCAGCGCGGCAGGTCCGGTGCCGGCGACTCGGCGTCGAAGTCCTGATCCGGGAAGGCGACGAGGTGCTCGAACCGCAGAGGGCCGTGCGTCCAGTGCCGACCGCGGACGTAGGTGTCCAGGCACCGCTTGACCCGGTCGGCCTGGTACGCCGGGTCGATCGCCTTCGCGCCCTCGCGGGTGTACTGCACCCAGCCCGAGTCGGTGTGCGCCACCCGGCCGCCCTTGACCTCGATGACGGCGAAGCCCTGCTCCGGCAGGCCCACCACCAGGTCGGCCTCGTAGAAGTCCTCGTGCGAGCTCACCCGGAGGTTCGCCGCAAGGAACGCCTCCGGGGGCAGGGCCGACTTCAGCGCCTGCCACAGCTTGCGCTCCGCCGGCGAGCGGAAGTCGGGATCGGGCGGGATCAGGCGCGGCGTCACGGGGCCACCAGGGCGGCCGCCCGCTCCCCGAGCTCGACGCCGGAGATGCCCGGCCAGCCGTGCAGGATCTCCACCCACTCGCCGGGCACGGCGTCGACGCCGTACGCCGCACCCACAAGCTGGCCGGTGATGCAGGCGACCGTGTCGGTGTCGCGCCCGGCCCGCACGGCGGCCTCGAGAGCCCGACGCACGTGGTCGTCCCCGTGCGTCCGAGAGATGGCCGACCACGCTGCCTGGAAGGCGTGCACCACCCACCCGTTGTTCTCGAACCCCACCGGCGGCACCGCCTCCGCCTCGGCGATCAGCGAGGCCCAGCGGTCCCGCCTCTCTCCCGGCAGGTGGTCGAGCCCCGTGCGGACGTCGAGATCACCCGTCTCGATCGCGTGGTCGATGGCGAGGCACCACAGCACGCAGGCGTCGCCGGCGTCGGGCTCCGCGTGGGTGAGGTCGCTGACGGCGCGGGCCGCGGCGGCGATGTCGTCGCGGCGCCCGAGGTAGGCCAGCGCCACCGGGGCGGTGCGCATGAGCGACCCGTTGCCTCCGGCTCGCCCCGTGGCGCGGTAGAGGGCATGTGCGCCTCGCTGCAGCGCGTCGGCCGTGAGGTCGCCGTCCTGCCACGCGCCGCCGAGCACGGCCCGGGTTTGGTAGCCGACGTCGGGGGCGGTGAGCGCCCAGTCGCACCAGGCGCCGGCCACGTCGTCGAGCCCGTCGAGCAGCTCGTGCCCCGCCGCGTGTGCGCTCTCGGCCGCCTCCAGCAGCGGAACCGCCATGGAGGTGTCGTCGGTCCACTCCCCCGGCTCCCAGCCGAAGGACCCGCCCCCGCTCATCACCACCGGCTGCGTCGCCGGCAGCGGCGGCCGGAACTCGTACGGCGCCCCGAGCGCGTCGCCCGCCGCCATCGCTACCAGCGACCCCGCGGCTCTGGCGGAAGTTGTGTCCATCCTCGTCCCCCTCGTGATCCGAGCCTGCCAGACGACACCGACGCTGGGGTCTCCCGGCACGACGTCGTTGGCTGTCACGCGTCCGATGCGGCGGTGGCCACCCACGACCGATGGACCTCCTGGTCGGTGTCCAGCGCCGCGTGCCGCATGAGGGCCCGGAGGCCCACCAGATCGTGCCTGTTGTGCCCCAGCACGCGAGTCCAGTGTCGCTTCGTCCCGCTCGTCAACGCCGTGGGATCACCATGCGTCCGCTCCAGTCCCCGCCGCACGCGCCTGAGACCAGGACCCGCGACGTTCCGCCCCTGAGCGGGCGGGACTCGATAGCCGATGAGTCTGAGGTAGGAGGCCAACGTGCCGTCCGGCGCCCACGTGGGCAACGCCACGGCTCGACCGCTGTTGACCCAGCGATCTGCGACGAGCTTGGCGTTCACGAACCGGCCGTGCCAGCGCAATGTCGTGGTGGGCTCGGCGAAGTCATCGATCACGGTGCGGTCGTGCCACGTGTAGGCCAGAACGGTGCGATCCTCGCCGTAGCGCCGCACGACATCGGCGAGGGCGTCCTCGAGTGTCAGGGCGATGGGTCCACCGGGCCCGTCGTGCTGCATGGCCCACATCGCCGGCTCCACGACGTACTGGACGAGTTCGTCGTCGACCAGCACTCCGAGCAGCGACGGCGCGGAGTCGACATTGCCCTCGAAGTCGAGGTAGATGGCGTGCTCCACCTGGTCTCGCCGCAGGGTCTTGACGGGCTTCGCCCGGGCCTGACTGGTCGTCGTCATCGCGACCCCCTCTCCGCCGCCCACAGGCGGTACAGCTCGAGCGCCAGCGTCTCCAGCTCGTCGCGGAACTCCAGGTCGTCGCCGGTCCAGCGGGCGGGGAACGCGTCGAGGCCGTGCCGGGCACCTGCGAGGTTGCCGCACATCGCCGCGATCGTGTCGGCGTCCCGTCCACCACTCACGGCCTCGACGAGCAGCCGCTCCGGGTCGTGGCCGTAGCGGAAGAACAGCCACAGCGCGCACGGCAGGCTCTCGGTGACCCGCGAGCCGTTGAAGAAGTGGTCGAACACCTCGTGGGTCGTCAGGTGGAGCATCGACTCGATCGAGCGCACACTCTCGACGAGGGTGGCCGTCGCCGGCCCGGCGCCCACCGGGTGCCCTTCGAGCCGGACGCCGTCGAGCCCGCTCACGGCTGCGTCCAGCGCGGCGGCGACGTCGGGCTCCTGGCCATCACCGGCGAGGAGGTGGCTCACCAGCGAGGAGATGATGACGCCGCCGGCCACACCAGTTGTGTGCCGGTGCGTCGTCATGCCGGACCTCGCGACCGCCTCACGGATCCGGCCGCCGTCGCCCTGGTAGCGGAGACCGATCGCTGCGGATCGCATCGCGACGCCGTTCCCGATGGTGGGGCGACCCGACAGCCACCACGGGTCACCCGCGGCGAGTCGGCGAGCGGAGCCCTCGGACCCCTCGCCGGCCATGATCGCGACCGGTCCCCAGGCAGCCACGCGGCGGCCGAACTCTGCGGCATCCGGCACATCGTCGACGCCACCCGCCACGAGCCAGCGGGCCACCTCCAGCGAGAGCTGAGTGTCGTCGGTGATCGTCCCGGCCGGGCCGGAACCGTCTCCCGGGCTCCTCACGTAGTCGCGCAGCCCGTCCGGGTAGGTGGAGGCGACATCCTCGCGAGCCCAACGCTCGACGGGACGGCCGAGCGCATCCCCCACCGCGCCTCCGACGATCGTGGCGACGAACCTGTCGCGCAGACCGTCGGACGGTGTCGCCGCGGCCAGCACCGGAGGAGGCGAGCCCGGCCCCGTGCCGGTCTCCGCCAGAAGGTAGGCCCAGGCATCGGTGGGTGCAGCAGCGGTCATGACGTCCCCCTCGGTGATCCGGTGTGACTTTGAGCAGTATTGCGCTATTGCTGGAGTTAGCGCAACTCTGCTTAAATCAGAGCCGTGAAGGATCACCTGAACGGCGCAGAGCGACCGCTCACCGACTTCCCGCGCCCGAGCGTGGCGGTCGACACCGCCGTTCTCACCGTGGCGCCAGGAGACGTCCTGTCGGTGCTGCTGGTTCGACGGCCGGCCGGCATGCGCCCCGCGTGGGCGCTGCCCGGCACCTTCCTGCACGAGGGTGAGCGGCTCGCGGACGCCGTGCGACGGTCGCTGCGCGACAAGGCCGGTGTCACCGGCCTCTCCCCCCAGCAGCTCGTCGTGCTCGACGACCCACACCGTGACGCCCGCGGCTGGGTGCTGTCGGTGGCTCATCTCGAGACCTCGCCCTACGAGTCGCTCGCCCCGCAGCTCTCCGACGGCGACGACGTCCGCCTCGCGCCCGTGGATTCGCTACCGCGCCTCGCGTTCGACCACGCCGAAGTGGTGCGACGCGCGGTGGATGCGCTGAGGGACCAGTACGCCGAGCACCCCGACCCGCGGCGTCTCGTCCCCGAGCCGTTCTCCCTCGCCCAGCTCCGTCGGGTGCACGAGGCTGTCGCAGGACGCGAACTCCAGCGCGACACCTTCCGGCGACTCATGGAGCCGCAGCTGCGACCGACGGGAGAGCGCACCGCCGGCGAAGTCGGCAGGCCCGCACGCATGTTCCGCCACTGATCCGGAGCGTTGTCACCGGTGCCTGTCACAGTGACAGCGACAAGGAACGGGGAGACCAGTGACACCTTCACTCATCGACGTCGGGTTCGACACGCGTTCGGACAGCGACGGGCAGGATCCCGATCGCTACAGCGCGACTCTCCGGCGCTACCACCAGATTCTCTGGAGCCGGCCGTTGCCGAACGGCGTCGTCTTCGAGCTGAGCGACACAATCCCGGACGCCTACCTGCATCACAGCTCGACAGTCGGCGAGCACTACCTGTCGAGCGACTCGATCGTGCATACCTACTCCTACTGGGAGTCGATGCATCCGATCGTCAGCGAGCTCGATCCAGCGGAGATGGAGCAGTTCGAGACACTCGCCTGCACGATCGGCGGCTACATCGTGTTCCCGGGGAACAAGATCGACGGCATGATGACGATCAACGGTGCGCGAGGGTTCAGTCGCACGATCGCCGACCGCTTCGACCTCACGCTCGAGTGCATCAGGCGTCACTACCGAGGCGAGCCCAGCCCCTTGGACTCGGTGCTCGCCCGGTACCGGACCTTCTTCGACCTCTTCGTCGATTTCCACGGCTACGTGGACTTCTTCCTGCTCCAGGATCTCGTCGACGAACGAACGGGCACGGTTCGGTTCCTGATGCCCTTCGACGACTTCCGCCCCCCAGCGGTCCCTCACGACGTGGATTCCTACCGTTCCTACCGCGACGCAGCGATGTGCTTCACCACTAACAGGAACGCCCGCATCGCCCAGTTGGGCCTGTGAGCTCTCGACTAATGCGACGGGTCGAGGACCCGACATCCTCGCGGAACGCCCGATGCCCCGAAACCGTCAGCGGACGGTGGATCGATGACGCACCGGATCGCGCCTTGGGGTCAAGCCTGCAGCCTGAGGAAGGCGCCGAGTTCCTCCAGGCCAGTTACCGTCGCCGGCAGGTAGTGCGTGAGACGAGGTGAGCGGATCACGATGGCGAGCCACTGGGCACGGGATACCGCGACGTTCACCCGGTTGCGAGAGAGCAGAAACTCCATGCCACGAGGTACATCCTCTGGTGAGGAGGCCGCCATGGAGACGATGACGATGGGCGCCTCCTGGCCCTGCAGCTTGTCGACCGTGCCAACGCGCACCCTGGTCAGGCCTGCCGCTGCGAGGGCTTGACTCACGGTCTTCACCTGCGCGTTGTACGCAGCCACTACGAGGACCCCCTCCTCCCCGAGGGCACGGTCGACACCCACGGCCGGGTCGAACCACCGGCGACCCAGCAGCTCCCGGACTCGTCGGACGACGACATCTGCCTCCTCCGGGGACGACACCGCGTTCCCGAGGTGATCCACCGTCACGACGCGCAGCCCGGGATCGACGCCGTCGAGACTCCTGCCCGTGGTCTGCGGCTCCTGAGACCGCAGTTGACCGTCATACGACAGCAGGGAGACGCGTTCGCACAGGGCCGGGTGCATGCGCCATGACTTCTCGAGGAAGTAGCCGCGTTCAGCCGGCAGCACAGCGTGGCCCTCGTTGAGCCAGCCCAGCGCAGAGCCGTCGACCGGCTCGGGGTGGGTTCCCTGGCTCACCTGGGGCAGCTGCTGCGGGTCACCCAGAAGCAGTAACCGTTGAGCCGCCACGGACACGGCCAAGGTGTTGGCGAGGGAGAACTGTCCCGCCTCATCGATCACCAGCAGGTCGAGAGATCCTCGGGGCACCCGTCCGGCATGGCACAGATCCCAGGCAGTGCCGCCGACGACGCAGCCGACGCGCGCGTGCTCGTCGAGGTAGCCAGCCAGCTTCTCGGCGCCGCCGAGCGCGGTCCACGCAGGAGCGGCCGTGTGCTTGGCCACGCCTTTCCCGACCTGATCGCGCGACACCCCGGCGTCCACCACCGAGTCGAGGAAGTGCTCCACGACAGCATGCGACTGCCCCACGACGCCCACGCGCCAGCCACGCTCGACGAGCGCGGCGACAACTCGGGCGCCGACGTAGGTCTTACCAGTACCGGGCGGCCCCTGAACGGCGATGTACGAGCGATCGAGAGACGCAACTGCGGCGCAGATGACGTCGACCATGGATCGCCCCTCGCCGGGCCGAGGAAGAGACCCCGCCTCTGTCCGCGGGCGACGCCGGAGGAGCACATCGAGGCCGGGCGAAGGCACAAGGCCATCGACGATCACCAGGTCAGCGATCTCCCGAAGGGCGCCCTCGATATGGCCGGTTCCGGGCGGAGCGTCCGGCGTGACTGCCATAGGCATCGAACCGTACGTGCCGACATCCCTGGCGATCCGCTCGCGCAGGACGATGTACTCCTCACCCTCCACGTCGATCCCGACCTGCTCGATGTCACCGTGGCAGAAGCCCCTCACTCCGCCGACCGGAACCTCGTGGCAGCCGGGCACGGGCGGGTCATGGAGAACGAAGACACCACGACTATCGGCAGTGCTGCCTGGCCCCCACGACCCCACCAGCCGAAGCACTCGATGCTGTGTCCGGGCACGTGCCGGAACGTGCCAGTCCTGCAGCACCTCGCCCCGCTCGACCACGAACACATCGCGTGAGAGCGACCAGTCGCCCACTGGTGTGCTGAACCGGTCGAAGTGGCTCCACCAGAAGGGCTTGCGCTCGCGTCGGTGGTAGCCGAGAGCGGAAGCCAGCATCGCGTATGCCGTCTGCTCCGGCGTGCGCCGCGACGCTGGCTCCTCACCGGCCAGCGCGCGGAGGTCGAGCTCGCGCTGGTCGGGCTGCTCGGGCTCGAACTCGTCATCGGCGACGCTCTCCACCGGAACAACCCCGATCTCGCGCGCCCTCTCGAGAAGCCAGCCTCGCAGTCGCAGAGTCGAGCGGCAGTCGTAGTGGTTGTAGTCGGCGATGGCCGCGATGAGCCGGTCAAACTCCGCGTTCTCGCCCCGGTCGCGGGCCTCACAGGCAAGTCGGTACTGCTCGATGGAGTCACCCGCTGTCGTCACGCCGTCGTCGTCACGCAGGTCGTCGCCCATGTAGAGCGGCTCGAGCTTCTTGATCGAGTACGACGGTTGAGATACGCGGATGCTGTGGCGCACCGTGGAGTAGAGATCCACCAGCACACCAGCGCGCAGCAGGTCGTCGACTGCCTCTTCCCCTACTGCGTGGCGGGCAGTGAGCCTGAGCAGTGCCGTCTTCTCGTAGGAGGCGTAGTGGTAGACGTGCATGCCGGGAAACCGAGCACGCCGGTCGGCTAGGTAGTCCAGGAAGTCGATCAGCGCCTGCCTCTCCTCGACTCTGTCATGGGCCCAGAACGGCAGAAACGCGCCTGTGTCCCCCTCAACGACGCCGAAGAGATACTCCAGGCCCCAGTCCGACGAGCCGTCCTCTGACCAGAGCGGGTCGCCCTCGAAGTCGAAGAAGATGTCGCCTGGGTCCGGGGCCGGCAGGGCCTCGAGCGCGGCCTTCGAGTGCACCACAGCTCGGACTTCGGGGTAGCCGTCCTCGCGCAGTGGCCGATTGTCCTGGGCGACCTGGAGGGCGGCCTGCTCCTGCAGGGTCGCCAGCGTGGATGCGGTGATTCCGTCGACAGGGACGGTGGTCGCGGCGAGGTCCTCGATGGTGTAGATCCCGGCCTCGCGAAGCTTGGCCCGTTGCGTCATGCGCATGCCGGCCACCAACAGCACGTCACGCGCAGCCGCCACTTCCGACTGGCACACACCGCAGCGGCCGCACGCGCTCCAGCGATCGTCTCCCCAGGCGACTGCGTCTGTCTCCCCGAGATGCAGGTCGAGGATCTCCTCCAGTCGGGTCCGCCTCTCGACGTAGACCGGCAAGATCTCCTGCGTCGGGTGCATCGACTCAACCCTGTCGCCGAGCACTAGAACGACCTGGTTCGACACAGGCACCCCCTGTCGCGCGAGCTGGTCGGCGTACGCCGCGACCTGCAGCAGGGCCTCCACCTTGGCGTGACGGGCCAGCTTCGTGTCTTGGACGACGTATGCGCCGTCACGTCGGACGAGGAAGTCGGCACGGCCGTGGAACCGACCATCGAAGAATGAGCCTTGATACACGACGTCGGCACCGTCCTGGATCGCCACGAGGGTGGCCTCGCGGGCTGCTGTGAGGCCGAGAAGGTCGTATCGCAGGGGCGGGTCGATCGTGGCTACCCCGCCCTGCCTTCCGGGAGCGTGGACGCCGTAGACCGCGAGGTAGTCGCCAAGCACGCGCTGCTCGTGCGCCTCACCGAGGCGGGCCGTGCGCGCGAGCATCGCGTCGTCGTCGACGAGCGCCGCCGCACGCTTCAGCTTCACGTCGAGTGCCCGGAGGGTCGCGAACTCGCACCGCGCGGCCGTGGCCAGGTCGCTGGCAGAGTGCACCACCGTGCCGTCAAGCAGGAACACCATGTCCCCCTCGTGGTCCGGATGAGACCGTAGCCTGGACCTCCGACAGAAGCCGGTGTTTCCGGTCTGACAGGTACCGCCTCCGGGTTCGACCAAGGGCCCCCGACCCAGTTCCCGTGGCCATCCGGCCCTCTAGGCCTTGGGATATGAGCCGGCGGTGGGTTGTCGCTTCCCCACGACAACCCACCCCGGGTCTCGGTCCGTCCGACTCACACTGTGAGTCGGACGTCTGGGGCGGTCAGCTGTCCTCCGTCAAGCAACGACCATCCATCGGTCACGAGGACGTGTGCTGAGCCAAACCCGGCGCCACAGCGACCCAGCCGATCGCTGGCCCGTCAGGCGTGTCGAGAGCCGGCCGCACCTTGACGTGGCCGCTAGAGCACCTTGCGTGCCCGATGGCTGCCCACACCGAACTCCGCGCCGCCTGGTGAATGACAGACAGCCAGGGCCTTGCCGCCGGCCAGATCTCGGCCTACCCCTGCACCCCGGGAGTCGGTGTGTCGCAGATACTCCTCGTTCGACACGGGTGCGCCTGGAGACAGCGCAGTGACAGCAGCCTTACGGAACTCGAGTGACTTGGCCCGAACGCCGGACCCCGACGCCAGTCCCATCGGGAACTGGAACCCCTACACCGAGACCGAACTCGCGGTCCCGCGCGGAGCAACGTCACCTCCGATGGCAGACCGGGCCTAGCGGACCTCTGTCGAGACAGGCTGCAAGAAGAACAGACACTGGTCCCGGTTCATCTCACCCACGATCGCGACCAGATGAAGTCGGTCCCCCACACCGACAGCATCCGGGATGTTCGCGCCCGTGAGGTTGAGGTCGAAGACGTTGACGTTCTCGTACTTGAAGGCTGGCCCGATGGTTGAGTTGGGCCCCCTATCTCCGGGAGCGATCAGGATGTCGTATCGCGTCTTGTAGTCGCCATGAGGGTCCATCGCCATGATGGACCCATCGAACTCAATGGTACGCCCGGCGTAGGTGGTTGCGAATGCTGCGATCTTCTCGTCGCAGTAGTCCGGCGCCTTCAGGATCGCGGCGAGGGCCTTGCTGTTCTTGGCCGTCAACACCTGGTCGGCGACGGAGTCCCCGCTCTCGGAAGCCGCCGGGTCGCTCGTCTCGCGGGAGGGCTGGTCGCTGGGCAGTGCAGGGGCCGGTGTAGGCGTTACTGTCGGCGTTACCGTGACGGTGCTCGTCACAGTCTCGGCAGGGCTTGCGGCTCCACCGCAGCCGGTGAGTGCGGTAACGATTGCGCAACCAAGCAGCACAACTACCGCAGGCGTGCGGTTCCTCATCTGTTCTTCTCCCCGATTAGTAGAACACCGAGGAGGATCGCACGGCGGGACGTCCGATGCGCGCAGCGATGCGGTCGATCGTGTCGCCTTCACTTCGGCGCAACGTCAGCGCGACGCCCGTCAGTGCAGAGAACCCTGCCTTTCTGCGGCGGCTGCGCCCTCGCCGCCCCGACAACGGTCTGGGGGTTGCCCAGCGAGAGTGCCTTGTACACCGCCCTCGGCGGGTCGCGCCAGGCGGGCCGGAGCAAGGGCGGTACCTTCGTGACCGCAAAAACCCGATACTCGCGTCGGTCGTGTCACGTTCAATCATCTTGTGAGCGTCAGGCAGACGGGGGATCGCTTCATCACCAGGGGGAAGTCATGCGCCGCACCGTTCGCCTCATTGCTCTGGCCTTTGTGATCTCTAGCGTCACGGCCGCATGCGGCGGCACTGCCTCGCCCGCAGTCACGGTCACACAGACCACGACCGCAGCTGCCGTCACCCCAGAGTCCTCCGCGCCAGCGCCCGTCTCGTCGAGCCCAGAGACTGCGACCAGCAAGCCCGCTGAGACGGCGGCAGCGGACACGATCACCGTGCCAAACGGCGTGGGCATGGACTACCAGTCAGCTCAGGACCTCTGGCGCGCCGCGGGCCTGCACGTGGCTCCGGCGACCGACGCGACCGGTGCCAATCGACTCCCGATCATCGACTCGAACTGGGTGGTGCTGGCCCAGGACCTCAAGCCCGGATCTAAGGTTCCCGCGGACTCCTTCATTACGGCCACCGTGAAGAAGTACACCGATAAGTAGTCGACCTCGCGGCAGTGAACTCAGCCGCACCATTTGCCCATGAATCACGCGGCGAACCTGTCCGGGAAACCCAGGTCAGGCTCCTCCGGTCCTCAGGTGCCCGCGACTCGCTACTTGGCCAACGAGTCGGCCAGCGCTTCGCCGCACTTTGGGCAGACGCCGGATCGCTTCATCGCTTGTTCGTCTCGCGTGGTTCCGGGTTCCAAGTAGACGACCTCACGAGACGCAGCGAGCCCGTGCGCGTTGATCCGCTTCGAGGGAGTCTTCTGTTGCGTCCATCCGACGTAGTGCCGGATTGCCGTCGCAGACAGATAGCCACGGTTGTCCACGCTCGGCGATGGTCCGGCGTAGTCGGAACTGACCGACCTAACGACCTGCGGAATCTCATAATGCAGCACGTAGACATGCCCCGGGATCTGGTCCAGTGGAAGGCCGTGCTTCGCTTCAAGTTCGTCTTCCCATCCCATGGCATCGCAGGCTAGTCCTAGCCTCGGACACCACGGGGGGATGGGTCCGCGTTTGCGTCGTTGAACCGCGATCCTGCACCGAGCCTGTAGGGGCGACCGACTCTTCCCCGCTGACGTGACCGATGAGACGTGAGTGGCCAGGACACCGAGGTGGTGTCGGGCCAACCCTCCCGGGAGTCAGGACGGAATGAGGCGATGCGATCAGCGGTGAGATCCTCGCCAGATGGTCGGCTGGTGTCGTCGGTCAATCAATGTCCATCCGACTGTCACGATGACATTGGTGGGGATCTGGCTAATCGGACGCCGCAGGAAACGCGCGGTGAAGGACGTCGAGGGTGAAGGAGCTCCTCAACCGCGTGGCGGAGTTCTGGTTCGCGAACATGCCCTTCTGCCAGACCGCTTCGCTTCGAGACCGGGTCTGGAGCCAGTTGACGGGCAGGACCCATTCGTCCTCGCCATTCGCGTGAGAGTACGACGCGCGAAGACGCTGGCCAGCGAAGCGGGAACCGGTGAACGGCTCGGCGTCGCCGGCCACCTCGCCAACGCCGACATAACCGGTCTTGGGTATGCAGACCCAGATCCACGCTCCGACCGGGACCGAGCGCAGAGATCTGCTGTACCACTCTCCTCCGCCGGCTGCGACGAACCCGTGCTCCCGCGCGTCCTCCCAGTCGCGGGTCTCCTCGTCACCGAATGAGATGTACCAGTCCTTGCCGTTCCAAGATTCCTTCAGCTTCCTGCCGCCGCCTGCCTTCGCGACGGGATCCGAAGCCTGCTCCCGCAACCACGTCCGAGCGACGTACTCGCGATCTCCGTCGCGGAAATAGCGGAAGAAGACGGCGTTGATGGGGACACCGAAAGTTCCGGCCAGGAAGTCCACGATCCGTTCGCTCTCCGAGTCGAGCTCGGCCGCGACGATGGTGAGGGTCTGCTCCACATTGAGCTCGTCAGGCGGTGCTACGCCGAACGTCTCCTCGAATGCCTCTTCGAACGCCTGCTCGGGACCCCGGTACTTCTCGTAGACCTCGCGCACGTCGTCGTGCGAGAGGGTCTGAACCCACGAGCCGTAGTCAAGGGTCTGCGCTACGACGTCGCGGGGCGTCCTGTCGCGTTTGAGCTCCAGAACGTGCAAGGCCCCGTCACCATCGATCGCGAGGAGATCCACAAACTTGCCGTGCGGGGTCGCGACTTGCCGTCCCAAGATCAGAAGCGGAGTGCCCAACACAGAGGGGTCTGCCTCGATGAGATCCTCGAGTCGCCTCTCCGTTGGCATCCCTGAGGCCTCGAGGCGGCTGAAGCCCCCGTCGACACGCCACAACCCCACATCGAGCGGCATCCCGCCTCCTCTGACTCCGACCCCAGGTTAGTCAGTCGCTCCGACCTTGAGCACGGTGGCCGCTGAATAGAAGGCGCCGCTTCTTGGGTTCAGCCCGGTGGTGTCGCTCGCTCCTGAGATTCGTCGAAGCACAGAGCCAACCTGTCGTTCCACGTCTGTAATCGACTGGGCCAGGTCGACGGTGTGGGCAACCAGTTGCACACCGGCCCCAACGATCTCGTAGGGCTCGGGCTGCGCGTCGCCTGCGGCGTAGATGAGATGGCCGGTGGTGAGCCCGAGGCGCCGGCAGTACGTCACCAGCTGGTAGGCGTCGGCGTTGGGGAACTTGCCCTTGTCGTCGAGCAGCTTGTACTTGGTATCCGCGACCGCGACGACGACGCGCCCGTCCCTAATCTCGATGTCCGGCTGGATGCTCAGCCGGCCTCGTGTGTCCAGGTCGTGCGTCTCTTGAGCCATGACCTGGAGCGAGCCCTGGTTCTCCTGGAGCAACTTGGTCACGAGGCGCTCGAACAGGGTCCACATCGACAGGACAAACCCGTGCACCTGGACGTCACCAACCCGGTGCTCCACGGTCGCCTGGTCGAGGACGAGGTCGGCAAGGTGGAGCAGGCGGTGCAGCCGAGTGTTCAGGCGTGTCGGTGTCCAAGGCGCGACCACTCCGCCCCGCGGCGCGACATGGACGACGGCGAGGAGGCGGTCGACATGGCTGAGGCGGTGCCGAACACTGTCGGGCAGGTCGGGGATGCTCAGCAGTCGCCGCGTCGCCGCCCGGATCCGACGGTTGTCGTCGCTGTCGGTGGTCCACTCGTCGACCGTGACCTCGAGTGGCACGAGCGCCCCGAACCGGCGCAGCTCCTGGTCGCGCAGGCGGATCCGGCCCCGCAGCACCGGCAGGGTCTGGTCCTCGGTGCGGTAGCCGCGCATGGGGCCGCCGGCCAGCGCTGAGGCGGCTTCGCGTGCGAACAGCACCGCCAGGACCGTGGTGAGGTCCGTGTCGTCGGTGAGCCCCACGCGAGCGTCGTCGAGCGCGATCAGGCTGATCCCGTGGGAGCGGGCCAGGAGCCGGAGTACCTGCAGCACGCCGACCTTGGGCCGAACCCGGACGGTCAACTCGCCGCACTGCAGCGCGCCGACCGCGTACGCCGCCGTCACCCTCCAGCCATGCGCGCCAGGTGCGACGCTGACCAGCTTGGTGGCGTTGAGCGCGACCGCCTCGGCCCGGTCGAGGGGTACGTCGTCGAGGACCTGTCCTTCGGCGAGGCGTTCGAGGTCAGCGCGGCTGGCCATCGCCGGCCAGTCCGAACTCGCTGCACCACTGGTCGAAGCGGTAGCGCTTGAGAGTCTCGTCGTCGCCGTAGTGGTGCTCGCGCAGCATTGGCAGCAGCTCACGGCGCCACAGCCGGCCGAGAGCCTCAGGGTCGGTCAGCGAGGGGCGCATGAAGTACGACGGTCCGAACGCCAGGGCGGGTTCAAGTCCAGCGTCCCGCATCGTCGCGTTGATGCGGTCCTGCAGGTCGGCGATCGCCGTGGGAACGCCGTTGGCCTGGCACCACCGTCGCAGCACTCCGTTGAGGGCGGGTTCGTCGGAGTCCATCCCTAGGAACACGAAACGCCGACGCATGGCTGCGTCCAGCAGGGCGATCGACCGGTCTGCCGTGTTCATCGTGCCGACGATGAACAGGTTGTCGGGCAGAGCGAACCGCTCACCCTCGCTGTAGAGCAGCTCGATCTCCCGGTCGCGGTACTCGAGCAGGAAGTACAGCTCGCCGAAGACCTTGGCGATGTTGGCTCGGTTGATCTCGTCGATCACCAGCACGTGCGGCTTACCGGGGGCCTTGCCGGCTTCCTCGGCGATGCGTCGCAGAGGCCCCGGCACGACGGACAGCCTCGCACCGGACTCGTCCGTCCCCGTCGGGCGGAAGCCCTCGACGAAATCCTCGTAGCTGTAGGTCGGGTGGAACTGCACCAGCGCCCACTGGTTCTCCGTGAGTCCGCAGGCCTCGACGAGCCGCTGGGCCACGTACGTCTTGCCCGTTCCTGGAGGGCCTTCGAGGATGACCTGCTTGCGCTCGTTGAGACTCACGAGCAGCTCGCGCAACCAGGAGTCGTTCTCATGGTGCAGCAGGGCCGCCAAGGACACGGTGTCGCAGGAGAGCCGCGCCACGGCGAGTACGGGCTCGTCGAGAGGGACGTCCGGTTGATCGGGCTCCTCGGGCGCCGGCTGGTCTCCGGATTCCAGGTTCTCGAGCTCGTCGAGGATGTCGGTGAGGTTGACGACGTCCTCGCCCTTGAACCGCAGCCGGGTGCGCACTGGTCCCGGGAGGTCCGTGATCGCAGGCCCCTCCCCCACCGACCAGGTCACCGGGCGCAGCAGCACCGAGGTGCCGCCCACCGAATCCAGCGTCACCTCCCCCTCCTGCACGCGGCCGAGCAGCAGGTGGCCTCCGGCATCGGTGGCGACGATGTCGCCGGGGCGTACGCCCAGGGTGAAGGCGAGCACGTCGCGACGTTTCGCCTCGCGCTTGACGACCGGGAGGTCCGAGTAGAGGTCGTCGACGAGCTGCCCGAGCGCTCCCTGCGTGAGGTCGGTGGGCAGCGAGCGGACGCGCCCGACCGTGAGGCTGACGTTTCCAGCCCCCACCCAGGTGGGCACGCGATCGCGCTGGTCGACCTGGCTGCGCACCAGCCAGGCGCCGCCGTTGTCGACACTGCCGCTCCAGGCGGTCGACCAGGGCGGGGCGTCGAGGTCGACGCCGCGTCCGTCGTTCTCGGCTTGGAGTGCGAGCACGATGTCGCGGAGGTCCTTGTCCGTGTCGCCAGTGGTTGACGCCAGCCGATCTCCGAAGGCCTCGACGATGCTGAGACGGTCTTCCGGCGCGAGCACCGTCGTGAACTGGTTCGGGTGCGCGGCGAGGCAGAGCATGGCGGCCACTCGAGGGTCGGCCTGAGCCTCGCTGACCAGATCGCGGAATGCCCAGGGGTCGGTCCATGCTGTGTCGCGTCGGGAAGTCGGCACCGACCACCAGTGGGTCAGCACAGTGAGCAGGGCGCGCAACCGCGCGAAAGGGTCGGCCTGGAAGGACTTGCCAGCCCGGACGAACCCATGCTCGAGGTCGGCCGACAGCTGCCGCGGAAGACCTGGCGGATCGCTGGCGAGCAGGAGAGGCGAACGGACCCTACTGCGCTTGGTCGAGCCCACCATGTCGGACAAGGGGCCGAGCAGCAGCGCGAATGCCTCTGCGGCCAGCAATCGGGCTGCGTCATCGTCGAGACCCTGCAGCTCGGACGGCGAGGCCTGCGTCTGTGCAGCCAGGAACTGCGCGAGCCTCTCAGTCGAGGCGGCGGTCCAAGCGCCG